>NZ_JBIVXC010000002.1:116806-646299 GCF_044769005.1 Pseudomonas sp. NPDC090755
CCGTCATGGGCGACGAACACTTCACCGTGCTGGAACGGGCTCATGGTGCCCGGGTCGACGTTGATGTACGGGTCCAGCTTGAGCATGGTGACCTTGAGCCCCCGCGCCTCCAGGATGGCCGCCAATGAAGCCGAGGCAATGCCTTTCCCCAATGAAGAAACAACACCGCCCGTGACGAATATGTAGCGCGTCATGAAAAACCCTAGAAGTCTGCGTTAAAGCGGTCTGCGCCGCCGGGGAAAGCGAAGGAAGGCCGAAGCCCCCGATCACCTGCGTCAATCACAGTGCATCTTAAAAAACTGCCGCGCCTGGACAGACCGGGGGTAAAAAACCCGGTAAGGAGCTCGCTAAACATTTTTAGAATCGCCCAGCAAAAAACTGCTTGGTAATCGGCAACTCCTGTGATTTCGGGGAAGCCACAGAAGCTGTATCAAGAAGGGAGCGTAGTCTACCCGAATGTGCCTTTCATCTCAAACCTTGCGCGCTCGTCGGTACACACCAGTGCAATTGCCAGTCGCCCTGGCTCAGGCCTGGCAGGTTGGCCACGGCCAGCAACCGATCACCGCAATAGAGCAGCGGCAGGCGCGAGCGGACGAACTGCGGAACCTGCAGCTCGTTGAGCAGGCGCTTGAGGTCACGCTGGCCACGACCGCTGGTCGAAAGGCGTTCGCCGCCCTGGCGGTAGGCGATATGCAAGGGCCCCTGCGGCAACGTGCCGCTGAGGGTGACGCTGCCATTGTGACCCAATTCAAGCGACCTGACCGGATCCGGCCATACCTGTTGCCCGGCACAAGCCTTCAGCCAGTCGCCAGCCAGCCACCAGATGCGTTCGTTGCTGCGATGCAGCTCGCCGTCGGTCAGCCCCCACATCGGCCGTCCGTCGGGTGCGGCGTCGCGCAGGCTTTCCCAACCGGCCCAATGGCGGGTATCGGGCAGGCGGGTTCGTTGCGCCAGCCAGTACTGCAAGGCGTTGCGCTGGCGCGCGGGAGAAAGCCCGCGCAGCACCTCCAGGTCCAGCGAGGCCAGCGCCAACCAGTCGAAACCGCAAGGCGTCGCGGCACGGGCCAGGTCCTCGCAGGCCACCTCATCCAGAAGCCCCTGGGCCTCGCCCAGGTGCTGCGCACTACGCGCCAGGCTCTGTGCGGCCTGGGGCCAGCGCGGCAACAACGCCGGAAAGACCTGGTGACGGAGGTAGTTGCGCGAATAGTGCGTGTCGCTGTTGGACGGGTCTTCAATCCAACCCAGTCCATGAGTGTCGGCATAGGCTTGCACGTCCCGGCGCGGGACATCAAGCAAGGGGCGAACCAGCACGCCCTGCCCCAGCGGGCGCTGCCCGGGCATCGCACCCAACCCGCGCAGGCCGGAGCCTCGCAGCAGGCGAAACAGCAGGGTTTCGGCCTGGTCTTCGCGATGCTGGCCGGTGAACAGGACTTCGCCAGGGCTCAAGGCATCGGCAAAGGCGGCGTAGCGTGCCTCACGGGCGCCCTGTTCGATGCTGGCGCAGGCGGCGACCTTGACCCGAATGATCTGCAACTCGACGCCCAGATCGTCGCACAGGCGCTGGCAATGGGCCGGCCAGGCGTCAGCCGCGGCTTGCAGGCCGTGGTGGATGTGGAGGGCGCGAATCGGGGGGAGCGGGTGCTTGCGTGACAGGCTTGTCAGCACGTGCAGAAGGACCGTGGAGTCCAGGCCGCCGGAGAGGGCGATGCACCAGGCGGGGGCCTTGAGCCAGGGGGTAAGCCTTGCGTGAAGATCGATCATCGGTAGCGCCTCTATGGCGAGCGCCTTGCGCTCGATCGCAGGCTTCGCCAGCTCCCACAAGGTTGATTGTGGGAGCCGGCAGCGCCGGCGATGGGTTGCACAGCAACCCCGACAGCTGACCTCAGATCAGAGCCCGTAGCTCATCAGACGGTCATAACGGCGCTTGAGCAGCGCGTCGTTGTCGAACTTCTTGAGCATGTCCAATTGTTCGATCAAGTCGCTGCGGATGCTTGCCGACATTTTTGCCGGATCGCGATGGGCGCCGCCCAGTGGCTCGGCGATGACCTTGTCGACGATGCCCAGGCCCTTGAGGCGCTCGGCGGTGATACCCATGGCTTCGGCGGCATCGGCAGCCTTCTCGGCGGTCTTCCACAGGATCGAGGCGCAGCCTTCCGGCGAGATCACCGAGTAGGTGGAGTACTGCAGCATGTTCAGCTGGTCGCACACGCCGATGGCCAGCGCACCACCGGAACCACCCTCACCGATGACGGTGGCAATGATCGGGGTTTTCAGGCGGGCCATGACCCGCAGGTTCCAGGCGATGGCTTCGCTCTGGTTGCGCTCTTCAGCGTCGATGCCCGGGTAGGCGCCCGGGGTGTCGATGAAGGTCAGGATCGGCATCTTGAAGCGCTCGGCCATTTCCATCAGGCGACAGGCCTTGCGGTAGCCTTCAGGACGCGGCATGCCGAAGTTGCGGCGGACCTTCTCGCGCACGTCACGGCCTTTCTGGTGACCGATGACCATCACCGGCTTGTCGTCCAGGCGGGCGATGCCACCGACGATCGCGGCGTCGTCGGCAAAGTGGCGGTCGCCGTGCAGTTCATCGAACTCGGTGAAGATGTGGTCGATGTAGTCCAGGGTGTACGGACGACGCGGGTGACGGGCCAGGCGGGCGATCTGCCAGCTGGTCAGGTTGCCGAAGATGCTTTCGGTCAGGGTGCTGCTCTTGTCTTGCAGACGGCCGATTTCATCGCCGATGTTCAGCGAGTTGTCATTGCCGACCAGGCGCAGCTCTTCGATCTTGGCTTGCAGGTCAGCAATCGGCTGTTCGAAATCCAGGAAATTCGGGTTCATAGGCATCCGTCTTGGGTCTACGGCCAGGCGGCCGGCCGGTTGATCCGTGTGGCGCCCTACCTTAAGGGATCAGGCGCATTCAGGTCGAGATTAAAAATTCATCGATATTGCAAAAAGACGTTCTCACGCCCGAACTGGTCACGCAGGGCCTGAATCAGGCCATCAGCCGGGTCGATACTCCAGCTTTCGCCGAACTGCAGCATGGCCCTGGCATCGCTGCCGGTGTACTCCATGGTAATCGGACAGGCGCCGCGATGGCGCTTGAACAGCTCGCCCAGCCAGTTCAGCCGGTCGCCCTTGAGGGCGTCGGCATGGACCTTCAGGCGCAGGCTTTCGGCCAGATTGGTGCGGGCATCTTCCATGCTCATCACCCGTTTGACCCGCAGGCGCAGGCCGCCGGAGAAGTCATCGTTGCTGACCTCGCCCTCGACCACCACCATCGCGTCGGTCTGCAACAACGCCTGGTTGGCCATGAAGGCATCGGCGAACAGTGACGCCTCGATACGCCCGGAGCGGTCGTCAAGGGTGACAAAGCCCATCTTGTCGCCCTTCTTGTTCTTCATCACCCGCAGGGCAATGATCATCCCGGCCACGGTCTGGGTGTCGCGCGCCGGTTTCAGGTCGATGATGCGCTGGCGGGCGAATCGGCGGATCTCGCCTTCGTACTCGTCGATCGGGTGACCGGTCAGGTACAGGCCCAGGGTGTCTTTTTCGCCGCGCAGGCGCTCTTTGAGCGTCAGCTCACGGGCCTTGCGGTGGTTGGCGTAGACGTCGGCGTCTTCTTCGACGAACAGCCCGCCAAACAGGTCCGCGTGGCCGCTGTCGGCGGTGCGTGCGGTTTGCTCCGCCGCCTTGATCGCCTCTTCCATGGCCCCCAGCAACACCGCCCGGTTGCGGTCGATATTGGCCTGGTAGGCCTTGAGCTCGTCATGGAAGAACGGCCCCAGGCGGTCCAGGGCGCCGCTGCGCACCAGGGCATCGAGGGTACGTTTGTTGATGCGTTTGAGGTCGACCCGCTCGCAGAAGTCGAACAGGTCCTTGAACGGACCGGCCTGGCGCGCTTCGACGATGGCCTCCACCGGCCCCTCGCCCACGCCCTTGATCGCACCCAGACCGTAGACGATACGACCGTCATCGTTGACCGTGAACTTGAAGTCGGAGGTGTTCACATCCGGCGCATCGAGGCGCAGCTTCATGCTGCGTACTTCCTCGATCAGGGTCACCACCTTGTCGGTGTTGTGCATATCCGCCGACAGCACCGCCGCCATGAACGGCGCCGGGTGGTGGGTCTTGAGCCAGGCGGTCTGGTACGACACCAGGCCATAGGCGGCGGAGTGGGATTTGTTGAAGCCGTAGCCGGCGAATTTTTCCACCAGGTCGAAAATGTTACCCGCAAGGTCGCCATCGATACCGTTGCTGGCACAGCCTTCAATGAAGCCGCCACGCTGCTTGGCCATTTCCTCGGGCTTTTTCTTACCCATGGCCCGACGCAGCATGTCCGCACCACCGAGGGTGTAGCCGGCCATGACCTGGGCGATCTGCATCACCTGTTCCTGGTACAGGATGATGCCGTAGGTCGGCGCCAGAACTGGCTTGAGGCCATCGTACTGGTAGTCGGGGTGCGGGTAGGCCAGCTCGGCGCGGCCGTGCTTGCGGTTGATGAAGTCATCCACCATGCCCGATTGCAGCGGACCGGGGCGGAACAGCGCTACCAGTGCGATCAGGTCTTCCAGGCAGTCGGGCTTGAGCTTTTTGATCAGCTCCTTCATGCCCCGCGATTCGAGCTGGAACACCGCCGTGGTTTCGGCCTTTTGCAGCAGCTCGTAGGTTTTCTTGTCATCCAGCGGGATGAAGTCGATGTTCAGGTCATCCAGGCCTTTCTTGGCCTGTTCGCGGTTGATGGTCTCCATCGCCCACTTGATGATGGTCAGGGTCCGCAGGCCCAGGAAGTCGAACTTCACCAGGCCCGCGGCTTCGACGTCATCCTTGTCGAACTGGGTTACCAGGCCGCCGCCCTCTTCATCACAGGCGATCGGCGAGAAGTCGGTGAGTTTGGTCGGGGCGATGACCACACCACCGGCGTGCTTGCCGGTACCCCGGCAGACGCCCTCGAGCTTGAGGGCCATGTCCCAGATTTCCTTGGCGTCCTCGTCGCTCTTGAGGAAGTCGCGCAGTACTTCCTCCTGCTCGTAGGCCTTCTCCAGGGTCATGCCGACTTCGAACGGAATCATCTTCGACAGACGGTCGGCCAGGCCGTAGGACTTGCCCTGGACCCGCGCCACGTCACGCACCACCGCCTTGGCGGCCATGGTGCCGAAGGTGATGATCTGGCTCACCGCATTGCGCCCGTAGGCGTCGGCCACGTACTCGATCACCCGGTCGCGACCGTCCATGCAGAAGTCGACGTCGAAGTCGGGCATCGATACCCGTTCCGGGTTGAGGAAACGTTCGAACAGCAGGTCATAGGCCAGCGGATCGAGGTCGGTGATCTTCAGCACGTAGGCCACCAGCGAGCCCGCACCCGAACCCCGGCCCGGCCCTACCGGCACGCCGTTGTTCTTGGCCCACTTGATGAAGTCCATAACGATCAGGAAGTAACCGGGGAAGCCCATCTGGATGATGATATCCAGCTCGAACTTCAGGCGATCGAGGTAGACCTGGCGCTTTTCTTCGTAGTTGGGCGTGGTGTCCTTGGGCCAAAGCACGGCCAGGCGCTCTTCCAGGCCTTCATGGGACACATGCCGCAGGTAGTCGTCGATGCCCATGCCGTTGGGCGTCGGGAAGTCGGGCAGGAAGTGCTTGCCCAGCTGAACCTGGATGTTGCAGCGCTTGGCGATCTCGACGGTGTTGGCAATGGCGTCGGGCAGGTCGCTGAACAGCTCGGCCATTTCTTCCGGGCTTTTCAGGTACTGCTGGTCGCTGTAGTTGCGCGAACGGCGCGGGTCGTCCAGGGCCCGGCCCTCGCCGATGCACACGCGGGTTTCGTGGGCGTCGTAGTCCGACTGCTTGATGAAGCGCACATCGTTGGTCGCCACCAGCGGCGCGCCCAGCTTGTCGGCCAAGGCCACGGCGGCGTGCAGGTATTCTTCGTCGCCGGCACGGTTGGTGCGCTGCACTTCGACGTAGAAGCGCTCGGGGAACATCGCCATCCAGTCGCGCAGCAGCGTTTCGGCTTCATCGGCATTGCCATTGAGCAAAGCCATGCCGATATCGCCTTCCCGTGCCGCCGACAGGGCGATCAGGCCTTCGCTGGCCGGAGCGATCCACTCGCGCTCGATGATCACCAGGCCATTGCGCTGGCCATCGACCCAACCCCGCGAGATCAACTCGGTGAGGTTGCGATAACCCTTGGCGTCCATGGCCAGGAAGCAGATGCGCGACAGCGGCGCATCCGGATCACCGTTGCTCAGCCACAGGTCGGCGCCACAGATCGGCTTGATCCCGGCGCCCATGGCGTTCTTGTAGAACTTGACCAGCGAGCACATGTTGCTCTGGTCGGTGACCGCCACGGCGGGCATGTTCATCGACGCCAGTGCCTTGCCCAGCGGCTTGACCCGCACCAGGCCATCGACCAGCGAGTATTCGGTGTGCAGGCGAAGATGAACGAAAGAAGCCGACATGATGATCCTATAGCAGCACAAAACAACAAGGCCCGGATTGTACCGGGCCTTGATCAAAACATCAGCCAGCGCAGGGCGATCCTGACTGCTGACACCCGCCGCCAGCCGTCAGGCCAGGGCAAACCCGCCGCCCAGGGCTTCCCGGGCCTCATACGCCGCCCGCACCGGTGCGAACGAGCGCCGATGAATCGGCGTAGGCCCCAGGCGCGCCAGCGCTTCGAGGTGGGTGGGCGTCGGGTAGCCCTTGTGGCCGCCGATGCCATAACCCGGGTAGATCAGCTCGAACGCAGCCATCTCACGGTCACGGGTGACCTTGGCCAGGATCGAGGCCGCGGCAATCGCCGGCACCTTGCTATCGCCCTTGACCACCGGCTCACAGGGCACCGCCAGCTTGGGGCAGCGATTGCCATCGATCAGGGCCAGCTTGGGCGTAACGCTCAAGCCTTCGACCGCACGCTGCATGGCCAGCATGGTGGCATGCAGGATGTTCAGTTCGTCGATCTCTTCGACCTCGGCGCGGGCGATGCAGAAGCTCAGGGCCTTCTCGCAGATTTCGTCGAACAACTTTTCACGGCGCGCTTCGGTGAGCTTCTTGGAGTCATTCAAGCCAAGGATCGGCCGCTGCGGATCGAGGATCACCGCAGCGGTCACGACTGCGCCGCACAGCGGACCACGGCCGACTTCGTCGACGCCGGCAACCAGGTCGTCGACCAGGGTAAAGTCCAGTCCCATTTGCATCTATCGGCTTTCCAGCAGGGCCAGCACCGCTTCGGCTGCCTGGTTGGAGGCATCGCGGCGCAGGGCACGGTGAATCTGGTCAAAGCCTTCGGTCTGCTGCGCCCCGCCTGCGACCAGTGGCGCCAGGGTGCGGGCCAGGGCGTCGGGGGTGGCGGCATCCTGCAGCAACTCGGGTACCAGCATGCGCTGGGCCAGGAGGTTGGGCAGCGACACGTAGGGGCTTTTGACCAGTCGTTTGAGAATCCAGTAGGTCAGCGGTGCCAGGCGGTAGGCGACCACCATCGGGCGCTTGAACAGCAGCGCTTCCAGGGTCGCGGTGCCCGAGGCGATCAGTACCGCATCACAGGCAGCCAGCGCCTGGTGCGAGCGACCGTCGAGCAGGGTCAGGGGCAGGTCGCGACCTGTCAGCATCTGATCCAACTGGGCACGACGCTCGGCATTGGCGCAAGGCGAAATGAATCGAACCCCCGGCACCAGGGCCTGCAACTGCTGGGCGGTGTCGAGGAACAAGGCCCCCAGGCGCCCGACTTCGCCTCCCCGGCTACCGGGCATCAAGGCTACCAGCGGTCCGTCACCCAGCCCCAGCTGCTCACGGGCAGCCGTACGATCGGCTTCAAGCGCAATACTGTCGGCCAGCGGGTGACCGACAAACCGCACCGGCACGCCCTGCTCTTCGTAGAACCTGGCCTCGAAAGGAAACAGGGTCAGCATCAGGTCGCAGCCTTCGCGGATCTTCAGCACGCGCTTCTGCCGCCAGGCCCAGACCGACGGGCTGACGTAATGCACGGTCTTGATCCCGGCCTTGCGCAGGTTCAGCTCGATATTGAGGGTGAAATCAGGGGCATCGATGCCGATGAACACATCCGGGCGCTCTTCGATCAGCGTCTGGATCAGCAATTTGCGCCGCTTGAGCAGCTCGCGCAGGCGCCCCAGCACCTCGACCAGGCCCATGACCGCCAGGCGCTCCATGGGGAAGTACGAGACCAGCCCTTCAGCCTGCATCAGCGGCCCGCCGACACCGATAAAACGCACCTGGGGATGGCGCGCCTTGAGCGCACGCATCAACCCGGCACCCAGGATATCGCCGCTGGCCTCACCCGCCACCAGCGCTACACAGAGTTCAGCCATGATCAGCGCGTGATGCCGCGGGTGGAGTTCTGGATCGACTTGAGGAACACGTCGACTTCAGGGAATTGCGATGCCGGCTCGGCCAGGTCGGCAATGGCCTGTTCGACTGTCAGCCCCTGGCGATAGACCACCTTGTAGGCGCGACGCAGGGCGTGGATGGCGTCTTCGCTGAAACCCCGGCGACGCATGCCCTCGAAGTTCATGCTGCGTGCTTCGGCAGGGTTGCCGAACACGGTGACGAAGGCCGGTACGTCCTTGCCAATGGCGGTGCCCATGCCGGAGAAGCTGTGGGCGCCGATATGGCAGAACTGATGCACCAGGGTGAAGCCGGAGAGGATCGCCCAGTCGTCGACATGCACATGGCCGGCCAGGGCAGTGTTGTTGACCAGGATGCAATGATTGCCAATGACGCTGTCGTGGCCGATATGGGCATAGGCCATGATCAGGTTGTGATCGCCCAGGGTGGTTTCCGAGCGATCCTGCACGGTGCCACGGTGGATGGTCACGCCTTCTCGGATGACATTGTGATCGCCGATCACCAGTCGCGTCGGTTCACCCTTGTACTTGAGGTCAGGGGTGTCTTCGCCTACCGAGGAAAACTGGTAGATCCGGTTGTGCTTGCCGATACGGGTCGGACCCTTGAGGATCACATGCGGACCGATGACGGTCCCCTCCCCGATCTCGACATCCGGACCGACGATAGACCAAGGGCCGACCTCGACACCGTCAGCAATCTTTGCCGAAGGATCGATGATTGCCCGAGGGTCAATCAAACTCATAGTTTACGTTCCGCGCAGATGATCTCGGCCGAGCATACCGGCTTGCCGTCGACCGACGCCTGGCATTCGAACTTCCAGATCTGGCGCTTGCAGCTGATGAACTTGGCTTCGAGGATCAGCTGGTCGCCCGGCAGCACCGGCTGGCGGAAGCGCAGCTTGTCGGAGCCGACGAAGTAGTACAGGGTACCGTCCGCTGGTTTCACGTCGAGCATCTTGAAGCCAAGGATACCGGCCGCCTGGGCCATGGCTTCGATGATCAGCACGCCCGGCATGATCGGGTGCGCAGGGAAGTGACCATTGAAGAACGGTTCGTTGATGCTGACATTCTTGTAGGCACGAATGCGCTGGGCCTCGACATCCAGGTCCACTACCCGGTCCACCAACAGGAACGGGTAACGGTGAGGCAGGTATTCGCGAATCTCGTTGATGTCCATCATTTCGGGGGGAAGCCTGTAGTAAAGATAGGGAGCGCCCGCTTTTGCCCGGCGCTCCTTTTGCAAATCAAAAGAGCCAGCCTTCGGCTATTCACTCTCGATCAGGAAATGGTATCAGCCTTCTGATGAAGGCTGGCCGCCCGAGGTCACGACCTCGACACGCTTTTCCAACTGTTGTAGGCGTTTCGCCATCTCGTCGAGCTGGCGAATCCGCGCGGCGCTCTTGCGCCATTCACCCAGCGTCTGCATTGCCGTACCGGAAGAGTAGGCCCCGGGCTCGGTGATCGAGCGGGTGACCATGGTCATGCCGGATACGAAAACGCCGTCGCAGACATCGATATGCCCAACCATGCCGACACCGCCGGCGATGGTGCAATGCTTGCCGATCCTGGTACTGCCGGAAATGCCGACACAGGCGGCCATGGCCGTGTGATCGCCGACCTGCACGTTATGGGCGATCTGGATCTGGTTGTCCAGCTTGACCCCGTCGCCAATCCGCGTGTCGGCCAGCGCGCCACGGTCTATCGCGGTGTTCACGCCGATTTCGACATCGTCACCGATGCTCACGCCGCCGATCTGGGCGATCTTCTGCCAGACGCCCTTCTCATTGGCAAAACCGAAGCCTTCACCGCCAATCACCGCACCGGACTGGATCACCACCCGCTTACCGATACGCACATCGTGATACAGCGTTACCCGTGGCGCGAGCCAGCCGCCCTCGCCGATCACGCAACGCGCGCCGATGAAGCAGTGGGCACCGATGGTCACGCCCGGGCCGATCTGCGCACCGCTCTCGATCACCGCAAAGGCGCCGACACTGGCACCGGCATCCACCTGCGCATCGCTGGCAACCACGGCGCTGGGATGAATTCCCGCTACAGCCCTGGGCTTTGGATCGAACAGGTGGGAGATGCGTGCGTAGGCGAGGTACGGATCGGGAACGATCAGTGCGTTGCCGGCAAACCCTTCGGCATCGGCAGCCTTGAGCAGCACGGCGGCCGCATGGCTGCCTTCGAGGTACTTGCGGTACTGGGGGTTGGCAAGAAAGCTCAACTGCCCCGCGCCAGCTTCCTGAAGGGTCGCCAGACCGGTGATTTCCAGCTCCTCGGGGCCCTTGAGGGTGGCCCCGAGGAACTCGGCCAGCTGACCGAGTTTCATGGTCGCAGTCATAATCAACGGGACTGGTTCATGCGCTCGATGACCTGGCGGGTGATGTCGTACTGAGGTTTGACATCAATGACCGCGCCACGCTCGAGAACCAGGTCGTAACCGCCTTTCTTGATCACTTCTTCAACGGCGCCATCCAGCTTCGGCTTCAGTTGCTTGAGCATTTCACGGTCGGCAACGGCCTTGGACTCGTTCAACTCCTTGGACTGGAACTGGAAGTCACGGGCTTTCTGCTTGTATTCAAGCTCCAGACGCTCGCGCTCTGGCTGGGCCATCTTGTCGCCACCGGCACGAATGCGGTCGGCGATGCCCTTGGCGCTGCTTTCCAGGTTCTTCAGCTTGGTCAGTTGCGGACCGAACTTCTTCTCGGCGTCGACGGCGTACTTTTTGGCCGCGTCCGATTCCAGCAGGGCCATCTGATAGTTCAGGACGGCGATTTTCATTTCGGCGAAAGCCGGGGTTGCGACCAGGGCCGCAGCCAGTACTGCCAGTTGGGTCAACTTACGCACGATGCACTCCTACAGAATCCGTTGTCGTTAGCAAGGGGCAGACCTTAGAAGGTCTGGCCCAGAGAGAATTGGAACACCTGGGTATCGGCTTCGTCCGGCTTCTTGACCGGCATGGCCAGGCTGAAGCTCAGCGGGCCCAGCGCGGTAATCCAGGTGACACCCAGGCCGACGGAGCTGGCCAGGCCCGACAGGCCGACCTTCTCGCAATCCGGCTTGGAGCCGCAGTTGGTGTCGAACACGTTACCCACATCCCAGAATACCGACGTGCGCAGCGAGCGTTGGTCCTTGACGAACGGCAGCGGGAACAGGACCTCTACACCACCCTGGACGAGAACGTTACCACCGAACGGCAGTGGATCCTGGTCCGGGTCGGCGAGGGTGCCCGGGTTATGACCGTCACTCGGGGTACTGCGAGGACCCAGGCTGCTGTCCTTGAAGCCGCGAACCGAGTTGAAACCACCTGCGAAGTAGTTCTCATAGAACGGCAGGCCGGAGGTACCGCCGAAACCGTCACCATAGCCCAGCTCGGTGTGCAGGCGCAGGGTGTAGTCGTTGGTGATCGGCTGGAACAGCTGGCCACGGTAGTCGAGCTTGAAGAACGACAGGTCGCTGCCCGGGGTGGTCGCCTCGAGCACCAGGCTCTGGGAATGACCACGGGTGGCCAGTACGCCCTTGTTCAGGGTCGACTCGGACCAGCCGGCGGAGGCCTTGAAGTTCAGGTACTTGTCGCCCTCTTCGTTGACGAAGTCGAAGATCTCGTCGACGGTGTAGGTACCGGTCTTGATCTCGTCCTGCTGGACGGTCAGGCCGAAGGTCAGGCGCGAGGTCTCGCTGATCGGGTAGCCGATGTTGACACCGGCGCCCAGGCTGTCGACCGCATAGCTGGCCACGTCGACGTCGAGGTCGTCGTAGTCGGTGGTGCGATAGAAGGCGCTGTAGCCCAGGCTGACGCCGTCGGCAGTCCAGTAGGGGTCCACGAAGCCGAAGTTGTAGCGGCTCTGGTATTCACTGCGGGTCAGGCCGATGGACACCTTGTTACCGGTACCCAGGAAGTTGCTCTGGCTGATCGAACCACCGAGGATCAGGCCGGCGCTCTGGGCGAAACCGACACTGGCGGTGATCGAGCCGGAAGCTTGTTCCTCGACGCTGTAGTTGACGTCGACCTGGTCGTCGGTGCCCGGAACAGCCGGGGTCTCGACGTTGACTTCCTTGAAGAAGCCCAGGCGCTCCAGACGGGTCTTGGACTGGTCGATCAGGTAGGTCGAGGCCCAGCCGCCTTCCATCTGGCGCATTTCGCGGCGCAGCACTTCGTCTTCGGACTTGGTGTTGCCACGGAAGTTGATACGGTTGACGTAGGCACGCTTGCCCGGATCGACCACGAAGGTGATGTCGACGGTGTGGTCCTGGTCGTTCGGTTGTGGCACGCCGTTGACGTTGGCGAAGGTGTAGCCTTCGTTACCCAGGCGGCGGGTGATCAGCTCGGAGGTAGTGGTCATCACCTTGCGCGAGAACACCTGGCCAGGTTGCACCAGCATCAGCGACTTGACCTGGTCCTCCGGCACCTTCAGGTCACCGGAAAGCTTCACGTCACGAACGGTGTACTTCTCGCCTTCGTTGACGTTGACGGTAATGTAGACGTGCTTCTTGTCCGGGGTGATCGACACCTGGGTGGAGGCGATGTCCATGTTGATGTAGCCGCGGTCCAGGTAGTAGGAACGCAGGCGCTCCAGGTCACCGGAGAGTTTTTCGCGGGCGTACTTGTCGTCGTTCTTGAAGAACGACAGCCAGTTGGTGGTCTTGAGCTCGAACAGGCCGCTCAGGTCTTCGTCGGGGAAGACGGTGTTGCCGACGATATTGATGTGCTGGATGGCAGCAACGGTGCCTTCGTTGATCTTGATCTTCAGGCCTACGCGGTTGCGCGGCTGCGGTACGACTTCGGTATCGACCTCAGCCGAGTAGCGGCCCTGGGCGACGTACTGGCGCTGCAGTTCGTTACGCACGCCTTCGAGGGTCGCGCGCTGGAAGATCTCGCCTTCGGACAGGCCGGACTGTTTCAGGCCCTTCATCAGGTCTTCGGTGCTGATGGCCTTGTTGCCTTCGATTTCGATGCTGGACACCGAAGGACGCTCGACCACGGTAATGATCAGGACGTTGCCATCACGGCCCAGTTGGATATCCTGGAAAAAACCGGTCTTGAACAGGGCGCGGGTGGACTCCACCAGGCGACGATCATCGGCCTCGTCGCCGACGTTCAATGGCAAGGCGCCAAATACACTGCCTGCGGAGACCCGCTGCAGACCATTGACACGGATATCGGAGATGGTGAAGGACTCGGCGTGAACTTCAGCGATCATCAGTGCGGCGAGAACCGCAGTTAGCAGCAGACGTTTCATGAAGTCCTTTCTTATTCCAACTGGCAATAAACGACCCGCCGCGGTACGCGGAAGGTTCGCAATTGAGCGAAGCTTTACAGTCGACCCAAATCGTTTATCAGGGCAAGCAACATCACCCCGACTACCAAACTGATACCGATCTGGATCCCCCAACCTTGCACCCGATCCGAAAGCGGACGGCCACGCGCCCACTCGATCAGGTAGAACAGCAAATGCCCCCCATCCAGTACAGGAATGGGCAGCAAGTTAAGAACCCCCAGGCTAATGCTCAGGTAAGCGAGGAAATTCAGGAAATCTCCAACGCCCGACTGGGCTGAAGCGCCCGCCACTTTAGCAATGGTTATCGGTCCGCTCAAGTTTTTTACCGAGAGCTCGCCGAACAGCATTTTCTTCAAGGATTCGAGGGTCAGGACACTCATGTTCCAGGTCCGCGAAAGCCCCTCGCCAACGGCCTCGAGGGGGCCGTAACTGACCTCGCGAAGCATGGCATCCGGCCATTTCACAGGCTTGACGCCAGCCCCCAGGTAACCGCTGACCGACTTGCCTTCACCACGGCTGGCCAGGGTGACCGGCACGTCCAGGGTGGCGCCATCACGCTCGACCCGCAGGACGATTTTGCTACCGGCTCGACTACGCACGTTATCGACCACTTGTTGCCAGTCGTTGAGCGGCTTGCCATCGAGGGCCAGCAGGCGGTCACCGCTCTGCAATCCTGCTGCCTTGGCCGGCCCCTTGGGGTCCAGCTCGGCCAGTACCGGCGGCAGCGCCGGACGCCACAGGCGCAAGCCCAGGGAACGGATCGGATCAGGCTCGTCGGCGCCCTTGAGCCAGTTGTCGAGGGTCAGCACATGGGCGCTGTCGACTGTCGCCCCCTCTTCACGCACATTGATATGCAACTGTCCGCTTTCGCCCAGGCGACGGATCAACTGCAGGTTGACCGCGGACCAGCCGCTGGTTGCCTTGCCATCAATGGAAACAATTTCCTGGCCGGCCTTCAGGCCTGCCGCCTCGGCCACACTGCCCGCTTCGACCGCGCCAATGACCGGACGTTCCTGCTGGGTACCGAGCATGGCCAGCACCCAGAAAAACAGGATGGCCAGAAGAAAGTTGGCCACAGGCCCCGCCGCCACGATCGCGATGCGCTGGCGTACCGATTTGCGGTTGAAGGATTGATCGAGCTGGTCGAACGGCACTTCGCCTTCGCGCTCGTCGAGCATCTTGACGTAGCCGCCCAGCGGAATGGCCGCCACCACGAACTCGGTGCCGTGACGGTCGTGCCAGCGCAGCAGCGGCATGCCGAAGCCGACGGAAAAACGCAGCACCTTGACGCCGCAACGCCGGGCCACCCAGAAGTGGCCGAATTCGTGAAAGGTGACCAACACACCCAATGCCACCAGGGTGCCGATAATCATGTAGAGCGCACTCATATCTTTCTCCGAATGACGTTCAGCCCAGCCAGGCGCCCGGCCTCAGCGCCCTTGATGATTCAACCACTGCCCAGCCAGCTGGCGGGCGCGTTGGTCGGCGGCAAACACGGCGTCGAGGGTCGGCACGGCAACGACCGGCTCCTGCTCGAGTACTCGTTCGATCATACTCGCGATCTCGGGGAAGCGGATGCGCCGCTCAAGAAATGCCTGGACGGCCACCTCGTTGGCGGCATTGAGCATCGCCGGCGCACTGTTGCCGGCTTCGGCCACCTGACGCGCCAGGCGCAGGCAGGGAAAACGCTGTTCATCCGGCGCCTGGAAGTCCAGACGCGCCACCGCGAACAGATCCAGCGGTGCAACACCGGAGTCGATCCGCTCTGGCCAGGCCAGGGCGTTGGCGATCGGCGTACGCATGTCCGGGTTGCCCAACTGGGCCAGTACCGAACCATCGATATAGTCGACCAGCGAATGGATCACGCTCTGGGGATGAACCACCACTTCGACCTGAGCCGGACGCGCATCGAACAGCCAGCAGGCCTCGATCAGTTCCAGGCCCTTGTTCATCATGCTCGCCGAATCCACCGAGATCTTGCGCCCCATGGACCAGTTGGGGTGGGCGCAGGCCTGCTCCGGGCTGACCTCGGCCAGCTCGGCCAGCGGCGTTTCGCGAAACGGCCCGCCAGAGGCGGTCAGCAGGATACGCCGCACGCCCACCCGGGACAGGCCACTGGCGTAGTCAGTGGGCAGGCACTGGAAGATCGCATTGTGCTCGCTGTCGATCGGCAGCAGCACCGCGCCGCTGCGCTGCACCGCCTGCATGAACAGCGCGCCGGACATCACCAGCGCTTCCTTGTTGGCCAGCAGTACTTTCTTGCCCGCCTCCACTGCCGCCAGGGTCGGGCGCAAGCCGGCTGCGCCCACGATCGCCGCCATCACGGCATCGACTTCGGTGGCAGCCGCCACCTGGCACAACCCTTCTTCACCTTCGAGCACCTCGGTGGCCGAACCGGCCGCCGCCAGGCCCGCGCGCAACTGCTGCGCGGCTGCCGCCGAAGGCACCACGGCGAACACTGGCGCATGCCGCAGGCACAGGGCAAGCAGCTCCTGGATCCGTGAATAGCCACTCAGGGCGAACACCTGGTAGCGCTGCGGATGCCGGGCAATCACATCCAGGGTGCTCAAGCCGATGGACCCGGTGGCACCCAGCACGGTAATACGTTGTACGCTGCTCACATCACGCCCCAGTTAGCTGCCCACAGCAGCACGGCAAACAGCGGAATGGCAGCGGTCAGGCTGTCGATGCGGTCCAGCACACCACCGTGACCCGGCAGCAGGTTGCTGCTGTCCTTGATCCCGGAGCGACGCTTGAACATGCTTTCGGTCAGGTCACCGACCACCGACACCAGCACCACCACGGCGGCCCCCAGCAGCCCCAGCAGCATCTGCCCGATGCCCCAGTCGCGATTCAGGCCGACGGCGGCGGTAATCGCCAGGCTCAGCGCCAGGCCACCGTAGACGCCTTCCCAGCTCTTGCCCGGGCTGACCTGGGGCGCCAGCTTGCGCTTGCCGAAGGCCCGGCCGGAGAAGTAGGCGCCGATATCGGCCCCCCAGACCAGCACCATGACCGCCATGATCAGCCAGTTGCCCAGCGGCCAGTGCTTGAGCAGCACCAGGCCCTGCCAGGCCGGCAACAGGATCAACAGGCCGATCAGCAGGCGACAGGCCACGCTGGACCACAACTCGCTGCTGCGCGGATACGTCAGCACCAGCCAGGTGGCCAGGCCCCACCACAACACCGAAGCACCCAGCACCCAGGGCGCCAGGTCCGGCATCAGGTAAAGCAGCATCAGCAACCCGGCCACCACGGCGGCATAGGCAATGCGCACAGGCTGCGCGACCAGGCCCGCCAGGCGCGCCCACTCCCAGGCGCCCAGGGTGACCACCAGGCCGATGAACAGGGCGAAATCACCACCATCGAGGAGGAAAAAGCCGCCCAGGGCGATCGGCAACAGGATCAGCGCAGTGATGATGCGTTGTTTGAGCATTAAGCACGGGCTCCAGCTTCGACCTGCTCGCTGGTTTTCCCGAAGCGGCGCTGGCGCGAAGCGTAATCGGCCAGCGCATTGCGCATGGCCTCGTGTTTGAAGTCCGGCCAGAACAGGTCGGAGAAGTACAGTTCGGCGTAGGCCAGCTGCCACAACAGGAAGTTACTGATGCGGTGCTCGCCGCCGGTACGGATGCACAGGTCGGGCAGCGGCAGATCGCCCGTGGCCAGGCACGTCTGCAGCAGCTCGGGGGTGATGTCGTCCGGACGCAGGTGACCGGCCTGAACCTCGCGCGCCAGGCGCTGGGCGGCCTGGGCGATATCCCACTGGCCGCCATAGTTGGCGGCGATCTGCAGGATGAAGCGGTTACTGCCTGCGGTCAGCGCTTCGGCCTCGCGCATGGCGGCCTGCAGCTCGGGGTGAAAGCGCGAGCGATCCCCGATGATGCGCAGGCTGATGTTGTTGTCGTTGAGGCGCTTGGCTTCCCGGCGCAGGGCCGAGAAGAACAACTCCATCAACGCACCGACCTCGTCGGCCGGTCGTTGCCAGTTTTCGCTGGAGAAGGCGAACAGGGTCAAGACCTCGACCTTGGCCTCGGCGCACACCTCGATGACTGCGCGCACCGCATCCACGCCGGCCTTGTGCCCGGCGACACCGGGCAACAGGCGCTTCTTCGCCCAGCGATTATTCCCGTCCATGATGATCGCGACATGGCGCGGTACCGACGGGGACACACCCTGTTTGGTCTTTTCCATTGAAAAAAGTCCCGACCCTTAAACGGCCATCAGGTCCTTTTCTTTTGCTTCGAGCGCCTTGTCGACCTCGGCCACGAACTTGTCGGTCAGCTTCTGCAGCTCGTCGGCGGCGCGACGCTCTTCGTCTTCGCTGATTTCCTTGTCCTTGGACAGTTTCTTCAGGTCAGCCAGGGCATCACGGCGAACGTTGCGCACGGCAACCTTGGCATCTTCGGCAACGCCACGGGCCTGCTTGGTGTAACCCTTGCGGGTTTCCTCGGTCAGGGCGGGCATCGGTACGCGAATGGTGGTACCGGCGCTGCTTGGGTTCAGGCCCAGGTCGGAGGTCAGGATGGCCTTCTCGATGGCAGCGCTGAGGTTCTTGTCGTGCGCGACGATCTTCAGGGTACGAGCGTCCTCGACGCTGACCGCGGCAACCTGGTTCAGCGGCATCTCGCTACCCCAGGCCGTCACCTTGACGCTGTCCAGGATGCTCGGGTGAGCGCGACCGGTCCGGATCGAAGCCAGGTTGCGACCCAGCGCCTCGATGGACTTGCCCATGCGCTCTTGAGCGTCTTTCTTGATATCGTTGATCATTCTTCGCCTTCCTCGATCAGAGTTCCTTCAGCGCCGCCCACTACGATGTTCAGCAAAGCGCCAGGCTTGTTCATGTTGAATACCCGCAATGGCATCTTGTGGTCACGGCACAAGCAGATTGCGGTCAGGTCCATCACACCGAGTTTGCGGTCCAGTACTTCATCGTACGTCAGACGGTCGAACTTCTCAGCATGCGGGTCCTTGAATGGGTCGGCAGTGTACACGCCATCGACCTTGGTCGCCTTCAGCACCACATCAGCATCGATTTCGATGGCGCGCAGGCAGGCTGCGGAGTCGGTGGTGAAGAACGGGTTGCCGGTACCGGCAGAGAAAATTACCACATCACCGGAGTTCAGGTGACGGATGCCTTTGCGGCGGTCGTAATGATCGGTCACACCGACCATGGAAATCGCCGACATGACGATAGCCGGGATGTTCGAACGTTCCAGGGCGTCGCGCATGGCCAGGGCGTTCATTACGGTGGCCAGCATACCCATGTGGTCGCCAGTGACGCGATCCATGCCGGCAGCGCTCAGGGCGGCGCCACGGAACAGGTTGCCACCACCGATCACCAGGCCGACCTGGACGCCGATGCCGACCAGCTGGCCAACTTCCAGGGCCATGCGATCCAGGACTTTCGGGTCGATCCCGAACTCTTCCGAGCCCATCAGGGCCTCGCCGCTAAGTTTGAGCAAAATGC
The DNA here is from genome assembly GCF_044769005.1 of Pseudomonas sp. NPDC090755. NCBI lineage: Bacteria > Pseudomonadati > Pseudomonadota > Gammaproteobacteria > Pseudomonadales > Pseudomonadaceae > Pseudomonas > Pseudomonas sp. NPDC090755. Next base: position 135,913 of record NZ_JBIVXC010000002.1, read on the forward strand.
GTTTATAGCGAGGTTGACGACCACTCACCTGCTGAGCCATTGCGAGTCTCTCCTGCGGCGTTTGTAAAAAATTCTGTGCGGGCTGTTTGCAGCCTGCAAACTGTAGCGTGGCACTGCTTCAGTGCCAGCGGAAGCGATTGGATAAACCCCTTCCGGTTTGACAAAGAGGCTGCGCGCGTGAGCGGGCAGCCTCTTCGGGGCGACAGACGAGTCCGTCTTACTGCTTGGCGGCAGCTACCTGGGCGGCAACTTCTTCAGCGAAGTTGTCAACCGGCTTCTCGATGCCTTCGCCGACTTTGAAGTAGGTGAAGGAAACGATTTCAGCGCCGGCTTTCTTGGCCAGTTCGCCAACCTTGACTTCCGGGTTCATGACGAAAGCTTGCTCGACCAGGCTGGCTTCGGCCAGGAACTTCGAGATACGGCCTTTGACCATGTTCTCGACGATGTTCTCAGGCTTGCCTTTGATCTTCTCTTCGTTCAGTTGCAGGAAGACGCCCTTCTCGCGCTCGATGGCTTCGGCCGACACTTCCGACGGCAGCAGGAACTCTGGGTTCGACGCTGCAACGTGCATGGCGATGTTCTTGGCCAGCTCGACGTCGCCGCCTTTGAGGACAACAACGGCACCGATCTTGTTGCCGTGCAGGTAGGCGCCGACAACGTCGCCTTCTACGCGCACCAGGCGACGGATGTTGACGTTTTCGCCGCACTTGGCAACCAGGGCTTCGCGAGCGGCTTCACGGGAAGCGATCAGCGGAGCGGCATCGGTCAGTTTTTCGGCGAAGGCTTGCTCGATGCTTTCAGCAACGAAGTTTTTGAAGTCGTCTTGCAGGGCCAGGAAGTCGGTCTGCGAGTTCACTTCCAGCAGAACGGCGGATTTACCGTCGGTCTTGACAGCGATAGCGCCTTCAGCGGCAACGTTGCCGGCTTTTTTAGCGGCCTTGATGGCGCCCGAAGCACGCATGTCATCAATGGCTTTCTCGATGTCGCCGCCGGCCTTTTCCAGGGCCTTTTTGCAATCCATCATGCCTTCGCCGGTACGCTCACGCAGTTCTTTGACCAGCGCTGCAGTAATTGCTGCCATTTCAAATTCCTCTTGGATAGGTTTTCAACCATTCCACCCGATACTTGACGGGCGTTCAATTCTGTAAATCCATTGCCAGCATTCAGGCAGTCACTAGCTTGCAACGCAATGCTGACAAGTGGATTTCAAGGTGGCAAAAAGGGGGCCTAGCCCCCTTTTTGCGTGCCAAGTAGACGCCAGGCGTCAATTACTCAGCAGCTGGTGCAGCTTCTTCAGCGTAAACTTCGGTGCCGCCGGCAACGTTGTTGCGACCACGGATGACAGCGTCAGCCATCGAACCCATGTACAGCTCGATTGCGCGAATGGCGTCATCGTTGCCTGGGATGATGTAGTCAACGCCTTCCGGGCTGCTGTTGGTATCGACAACGCCGATGACCGGGATGCCCAGCTTGTTGGCTTCGGTGATAGCGATGCGCTCGTGGTCAACGTCGATCACGAACAGGGCATCAGGCAGGCCGCCCATGTCCTTGATGCCGCCCAGGCTGCGATCCAGTTTTTCCAGATCACGGGAGCGCATCAGGGCTTCTTTCTTGGTCAGCTTGGCGAAAGTGCCGTCTTCGGCCTGGGTTTCCAGGTCGCGCAGACGCTTGATCGAAGCGCGGATGGTCTTGTAGTTGGTCAGCATGCCGCCCAACCAGCGGTGATCGACGTACGGCGAGCCGCAACGTGCTGCTTGCTCAGCGACGATCTTGCCAGCGGAACGCTTGGTGCCGACGAACAGAATCTTGTTTTTGCCCTGGGCCAGACGCTCGACGAAAGTCAGTGCGTCGTTGAACATTGGCAGGGTTTTTTCAAGGTTGATGATGTGGATCTTGTTGCGCGCGCCGAAAATGTACTTGCCCATTTTCGGGTTCCAGTAACGGGTTTGGTGACCGAAGTGCACACCGGCCTTCAGCATATCGCGCATGTTGACTTGGGACATGATAGTTCCTTGATAAGTCGGGTTGGGCCTCCACGTATCCCAATGACCAACCGCGAATCCGAGGATCCAGGGCACCCAGGTCATCGTGTCGACACGTGTGTGGGTTAAGGCTTGCGGGGCTATCCCCGTAAAGCGGCGCATTTTATATCACAGAAGCCGGACAAACGGAACCGGAATCGGCATCGCCCGTCACCGCCTTTTGCACCGACGCCGCAATCGCGCCAGAATGCCCCTATATAAAGGCTGAATCACTGCCATGGCCGCCTGAGCGGGCCTGGCTCTGGTAGAATCCGGCCTTTCCCCAGTTTATTCGCGCACCAAAGCGCCGTAGAGAGCCTGCAATGACCGTAACCATCAAAACCGCCGAAGACATCGAAAAGATGCGCGTCGCCGGCCGCCTGGCCGCCGAAGTCCTGGAGATGATCGAAGAGCACGTCAAGCCTGGCGTCACCACCGAAGCACTCGACCGCCTGTGCCACGACTACATCGTCAACGTCCAGAAGGCGATCCCGGCGCCGCTCAACTACAAGGGCTTCCCCAAGTCGATCTGCACCTCGGTCAACCATGTGGTGTGCCACGGTATCCCGGGCGACAAGCCGCTCAAGGACGGTGACACCCTGAACATCGACGTGACCGTCATCAAGGACGGCTACCACGGCGACACTAGCCGCATGTTCCATGTCGGCACCGTGCCAGTGTGGGCCGAGCGCCTGTCCCAGGTCACCCAGGAATGCATGTACAAGGCCATCGAGCTGGTCAAGCCGGGCTGCCGCCTGGGCGATATCGGCGAGGTGATCCAGAAACACGCTGAAAAGAACGGTTTCTCGGTGGTTCGCGAGTTCTGTGGCCACGGCATCGGCAAGGTCTTCCACGAAGAACCGCAGATCCTGCACTACGGCCGCGCAGGCACCGGCATGGAACTCAAGGAAGGCATGACCTTCACCATCGAGCCGATGATCAACCAGGGCCGCGCCGACACCAAGGTACTGGGCGACGGCTGGACCGCCATCACCAAGGACCGCAAGCTCTCGGCCCAGTGGGAGCACACCCTGGTGGTGACCGCTACCGGCTACGAGATCTTCACCCTGCGTAAAGACGATACCATTCCCCGCACGTCGGCCTGATTCAAACAGGAAGTGACTCGATGCCCCAGGTGGATCCCGAGCTGTTCGACCGCGGCCAGTTCCAGGCGGAACTGGCCCTCAAGGCCAGCCCTATCGCGGCCTTCAAGAAAGCCATCCGCCAGGCCGGCGAGGTGCTCGACAAGCGTTTTCGCGACGGACGCGAGATCCGCCGGCTGATCGAGGACCGCGCCTGGTTCGTCGACAACATCCTGCAACAAGCCTGGAACCAGTTCGACTGGAGCGACGAGGCCGATATCGCCCTGGTGGCGGTGGGCGGCTACGGGCGCGGCGAGCTGCACCCCTACTCCGACATCGACCTGCTGATCCTGCTCGACAGCGCCGATCACGAGGTGTTTCGCGATTCTATCGAGCGTTTCCTGACCCTGCTCTGGGACATCGGCCTGGAAGTGGGCCAGAGCGTGCGCTCGGTGGACGAGTGCGCCGAGCAGGCCCGCGCCGACCTGACGGTGGTCACCAACCTGATGGAAAGCCGCACCATCGCTGGCCCCGAGCACCTGCGCCAGCGCATGCTGGATGTCACCAGCACCGCGCACATGTGGCCCAGCAAGGAGTTCTTCCTGGCCAAGCGCGCCGAGCTCAAGGCCCGGCACCACAAGTACAACGACACCGAATACAACCTCGAACCCAACGTCAAAGGCTCACCGGGTGGCTTGCGCGACATCCAGACCGTGCTGTGGATCGCCCGGCGTCAGTACGGCACCCTGAACCTGCACGCGCTGGCCGGCGAAGGCTTCCTGCTGGAAAGCGAGAACGCCCTGCTGGCCTCCTCCCAGGAGTTCCTCTGGAAGGTCCGCTACGCCCTGCACATGCTGGCCGGTCGCGCCGAAGACCGCCTGCTGTTCGATCACCAGCGCAGCATTGCCGCCCTGCTCGGCTTTGTCGATGACAACCCCAAGCGCGCCATCGAACAGTTCATGCAGCAGTACTACCGGGTGGTGATGAGCATCGCCGAACTGAGCGACCTGATCATCCAGCACTTCGAGGAGGTCATCCTCGACGACGACAGCGGCAACACCCAGCCGCTCAATGCACGCTTCCAGCTGCACGACGGCTATATCGAAGCGGTGCGTCCGAACGTGTTCAAGCGCACCCCGTTCGCCATGCTGGAAATCTTCGTGCTGATGGCCCAGCACCCGGAGATCAAGGGCGTGCGCGCCGATACCATTCGCCTGCTGCGCGAATACCGCCACCTGATCGACGACGATTTTCGCAACGATATCCGCAACACCAGTTTGTTCATCGAGCTGTTCAAGTGCGAAATCGGCATCCACCGCAACCTGCGGCGCATGAACCGCTACGGCATTCTCGGGCGCTACCTGCCGGAGTTCGGCCTGATCGTGGGGCAGATGCAACACGACCTGTTCCACATCTATACGGTCGACGCCCACACCCTCAACCTGATCAAGCACCTGCGCAAGCTTCAGTACACCCCGGTTTCGGAGAAATTCCCGCTGGCCAGCAAGCTCATGGGCCGCCTGCCCAAGCCGGAGCTGATCTACCTGGCCGGGCTGTTCCACGACATCGGCAAGGGCCGCAAGGGCGATCACTCGGAGCTGGGCGCTGTGGATGCCCAGGCGTTCTGCCTGCGCCACCAGCTGCCGGCCTGGGACAGCCGCCTGGTCGTATGGCTGGTGCAGCATCACCTGGTGATGTCGACCACCGCCCAGCGCAAGGACCTCTCCGACCCGCAGGTGATCCACGACTTTGCCCAGCTGGTGGGCGACGAGACCCACCTGGACTACCTCTACGTGCTGACCGTGGCCGACATCAACGCCACCAACCCCAGCCTGTGGAACTCCTGGCGGGCCAGCCTGCTGCGCCAGCTCTACACCGAGACCAAGCGTGCCTTGCGCCGGGGTCTTGAGAACCCGCTGGACCGCGAGGAGCAGATCCGCCAGACCCAGAGCGCAGCCCTGGACATCCTGATCCGCGAAGGTACCGACCCGGACGACGTCGAGCAGCTCTGGGCGCAACTGGGCGACGACTACTTCCTGCGCCACACCGCCGCCGACGTGGCCTGGCACAGCGATGCGATCCTCCAGCAACCAGCCGACGGCGGCCCGCTGGTGCTGATCAAGGAAACCACCCAGCGCGAGTTCGAGGGTGGCACGCAGATCTTCATCTATGCCCCGGACCAGCACGACTTCTTCGCCGTGACCGTGGCGGCCATGGACCAGCTCAACCTGAACATCCATGATGCCCGCATCATCACGTCCAGCAGCCAGTTCACCCTCGACACCTACATCGTGCTCGACAACGACGGCGGCTCGATCGGCGACAACCCGCAGCGGGTCAAGCAGATCCGTGACGGCCTGAGCGATGCCCTGCGCAATCCCGACGACTACCCGACCATCATCAAGCGTCGGGTCCCGCGCCAGCTCAAGCACTTCACCTTTGCCCCGCAGGTGACCATCCACACCGATGCCCAGCGCCAGGTGACCATCCTCGAACTCAGCGCCCCCGACCGCCCAGGCCTGTTGGCGCGGATCGGCAAGATCTTCCTGGAGTTCGACCTGTCGCTGCAAAATGCCAAGATTGCCACCCTGGGCGAGCGGGTCGAAGACGTGTTCTTCATTACCGACGCCGACAACCAGCCATTGTCCGACCCGCAGCTGTGCAGCCGCCTGCAGGATGCCATTGTCGAGCAATTGCGCGTCGACCAGGCCACCGCCGTACCGATTTCCCGCCTGACCATTTAACGTTTGACGAGACCCAGCGCCGATGAACACCGATTTGCTCCAGCTTCAGCCCTACCCGTTCGAGAAACTGCGCGCACTGCTGGGCGGCGTCCAGCCGCCCGCCGACAAACGCGCCATTGCCCTGTCGATCGGTGAGCCCAAGCATGAATCGCCGGCGTTCGTCGCCCAGTCGTTGGCCGACAACCTGCAACAGATGGCCGTGTACCCGACCACCGTCGGCCTGCCGGCCCTGCGCCAGGCCATCACCCGCTGGTGCGAGCGTCGTTTTGGCGTGCCCAGCGGCTGGCTGGATGCCGACAAGCATGTACTGCCGGTCAACGGCACCCGCGAAGCGCTGTTCGCCTTCACCCAGGCCGTGGTCAAGCGCGACGCCAACGGCCTGGTGATCAGCCCCAACCCGTTCTACCAGATCTATGAAGGCGCAGCCCTGCTGGCCGGCGCCACCCCGCACTACCTGCCATGCCTGGACAGCAACGGCTTCAACCCGGACTTCGATGCCGTCTCGGCGCAGACCTGGAAACGCTGCCAGATCCTGTTCATTTGCTCCCCGGGCAATCCCACCGGCGCCCTGGTGCCAATGGACACCCTGAAAAAGCTCATTGCCCTGGCCGACGAGCACGACTTCGTGATCGCCGCCGACGAGTGCTACAGCGAACTGTATTTCGACGAACAAAGCCCACCGCCGGGCCTGCTCAGCGCCTGTGTGGAACTGGGCCGCAGCGACTTCAAGCGCTGCGTGGTGTTCCACAGCCTGTCCAAGCGCTCCAACCTGCCAGGCCTGCGCTCGGGCTTCGTTGCCGGTGACGCCGAGATCATCAAGCCGTTCCTGCTCTACCGTACCTACCATGGTTGCGCCATGCCGGTGCAGTCCCAGCTGGCGAGCATTGCCGCCTGGAACGACGAAGCACACGTACTGGCCAACCGTGACCTGTACCGTGAAAAATTCGATGCCGTGCTGGAGATCCTTGCCCCGGTACTCGATGTTCAGCGTCCGGACGGCGGCTTCTACCTGTGGGCCAAGGTCCCCGGTGATGATGCCGAGTTCTGCCGTAACCTGTTCGCAACCCAGCACGTGACCGTCGTGCCGGGCTCCTACCTGTCCCGTGAAGTGGACGGCGTCAACCCGGGCGCCGGCCGGGTGCGCATGGCGCTGGTTGCGCCACTGGCCGAATGCGTGGAAGCGGCGCAGCGGATTCGCACCTTCCTGCAAGGCTGAATGCACCACGGGACAACCGTCCTTGAACTGCCCCCAAAGGTTGGATGGGTGTCCAACATTTGGGGTGCAGTTCACTTTGTGGGAGCTGGCGTAGCCTGCGATCGACCGCGCAGCGGTCGTCGCCCCGTCAGCACCTGATGTGCCGACTGCACCGACCTCATCGCCGGCTATGCCGGCTCCCACAAGCCCTGCGCCACGCCTGCCCCGCTCCGCGATCAGGAACTACTTTACCGGCCCCAGATTCGCCTCGCTCAGATCCAGTTCACCCAACACCTGGCGCACCACGTCATCCCCGACCTTGTGATGGCGATGCAGCTTGTACAGTTCCAGCCGCTGCGCTCGCAGCGCACGCAGGCGCAAACGCCGCTCCAGCTGGTCCATCTGCTCGGCCAGGGCCTGGGCTTCGGCACTGTCATTGAAGTTGTCCAGTTGATGCCGGTACTCCGCCATCAGGCGCGCCTTGAGTTCCGCCGCCAGGGCTGCCTGTGTCGCGTCCTGGGGCACGCCAGGTTCGGCCAGGTCTTCGGCTTCAAGGGCGTGGATCGCCGCTTCCGCCGTTTGCCGCCAGGCCTCCTTGGCCTCCTGGCGCACGGTGTCGTCCGGGCTCTTGACCACTCCGCGCAGCAGCAACGGCAGGGCAATGCAGGCCGACACCAGTGACAGCAGGATCACCCCGGCAGCAATGAAGATCAGCAGGTCCCGCTCAGGGAAGGCCTTGCCGGCACTGATCAGCAACGGTACCGACATCACACCGGCCAGGGTCACCGCCCCGCGCACACCACCGACTGTCAGCAGCCAGGCCGAACGGGCATTGGGCAGCAGCACCAGGTCTTCCTTGCCGCGCCAACGACGGATCACACCGATCAGCCGCCATACGCTCTGCACCCAGACGAAACGCAACACCAACAGCACCGCGAAGATCGCTACCACATCCAGGCAGCGCCACAGCAGGGTCGGCCACAGCGAGGCTTCGTGACTGGTGACCGCCTTGATGATGTCGGGCAGTTGCAGCCCCAGCAGCAGGAAGATCAGGCCGTTGAAACTGAACTCCAGCAGCGACCAGACACTGCGGTTGAGCAGGCGGGTGCTGGTCTGGCGCGGCAGCAGGTCGAGCCAGCTTTGCATCATGCCGGCCGCCACCGCCGAAAGGATGCCCGAGGCGCCCAGGCGCTCGGCCAGGACATAGGCGGCAAAGGGCAGCAACAGCATGAACACCACGTGGGTGGCCGGGTCATCCCAGCCGCGGGCGATCATCCAGGCCCGCAGGCGACCCACCAGCCAGCTCAGGGCGACACCGATGGCCAGGCCGCCCACCGCCACCAGCACGAACGTCAGGCTGGCCTCGGCCAGGGAAAACACCCCGGTAATGGCTGCCACCAGGGCGAACTTGAAGGTCACCAGGCCCGAGGCATCGTTCATCAGCGCCTCGCCCTGGAGCATATGCATCAAGGGTGTCGGCAAACGGTCCTGGGTAATGGCCGAAACGGCCACGGCGTCGGTGGGCGACAGCACCGCGGCCAGGGCGAAGGCCACCGGCAGCGGAATGCTCGGCAGGATCCAGTGAATGAAATAACCGGCGCCTACCACGGTGAACAGCACCAGGCCCACGGCCAGGGTCAGGATCGGCCCGCGCAGGCGCCAGAGGTCACGCTTGGGCATGCGCCAGCCGTCGGCGAACAGCAACGGCGGCAGGAACAGAAAGAGAAACAATTCCGGGTCCAGGGCCACGTGCAGCCCCAGGGTCGGCCAGGCGAGCAGGGCCCCGGCGCCGATCTGCACCAGCGGCAACGGCAGCGGGATGACTCGACCGACAAGTTTGGAGACACTCACCAGCATCAGCAGGATGAGAACGGTGTAGGCTGATTGCATTCGGCGTGTTCCTGTTCAATTCAAGCGCAGTCAATGGCATGACGATCGCCCGGGCCAGGCGTTGCCATTGAAACGACATAGTAGCCGCTCAAGCTGCGGGCGCACCGCTGCACAAAAGTCGCAGAGGCCGCCGAAACATGTAACACAATGCTACAAAGAGCCTGACCAAGGCCAACCCAACCCGGCTGACCGTGGCATAATCCTTCACCATTTTTTCCCAGGAGGGGCAAGACATGACCAAACGCGACACGCCATTGCGCCTTTATGGAATCAAGGCCTGCGACACCATGAAGAAAGCCCGTACCTGGCTGGAAGACCAAGGCCTGGGCTACGACTTTCACGACTACAAGACCCAAGGCATCGACCGTGCCAGCCTGAACCGCTGGTGCGACGAGCACGGCTGGGAAACAGTCCTCAACCGTGCCGGCACTACCTTCCGCAAGCTCGAAGACGCCCAGAAGGCCGATCTCGACCAGGCCAGGGCCATCGAACTGATGCTGGCCCAGCCGTCGATGATCAAGCGCCCGGTGCTCGACCTCGGCGAGCGGACGTTGGTCGGCTTCAAGCCCGACCTGTACGCAGCCGCCTTTCAATAACGCGGCGCCACGCTTTCATTCAAATTCGCAAGAGGTAACTGCATGTCCACTACCCTGTTCAGCCTGGCCTTCGGTGTCGGCACCCAGAACCGTCAAGGCGCCTGGCTGGAAGTCTTCTATGCGCAACCCTTGATCAACCCGAGCGCCGAGCTGGTCGCCGCGGTGACCCCGGTGCTGGGTTACGAAGGTGGCAACCAGGCCATCGCCTTCACCAACGCCCAGGCCGCGCAACTGGCCGAAGCCGTCAAGGGCATCGACGCCGCCCAGGCCGCCCTGCTGACCCGCCTGGCCGAAAGCAGCAAGCCGCTGGTCGCCACCCTGCTGGCCGAAGACGCAGCCCTGAGCTCGACGCCAGAAGCCTACCTCAAGCTGCACCTGCTCTCGCACCGTCTGGTCAAGCCTCACGGCCTGAGCCTGGCCGGCATCTTCCCGCTGCTGCCGAACGTGGCCTGGACCAGCCAGGGTGCGGTCGACCTGGCCGAGCTTGCCGAGCAGCAACTGGAAGCGCGCCTGAAGGGCGAGCTGCTGGAAGTGTTCTCGGTCGACAAGTTCCCGAAAATGACCGACTACGTCGTGCCAGCTGGCGTGCGTATCGCCGACAGTGCCCGTGTACGCCTGGGCGCCTACATCGGTGAAGGCACCACCATCATGCACGAAGGCTTCGTCAACTTTAACGCCGGTACCGAAGGCCCGGGCATGATCGAAGGCCGCGTATCGGCCGGCGTATTCGTCGGCAAGGGCTCGGACCTGGGCGGCGGCTGCTCGACCATGGGCACCCTGTCCGGTGGCGGCAACATCGTCATCAAGGTGGGCGAAGGCTGCCTGATCGGCGCCAACGCCGGTATCGGCATTCCGCTGGGCGACCGCAACACCGTCGAAGCCGGCCTGTACATCACTGCGGGCACCAAGGTGAACCTGCTGGACGAGAACAACCAGCTGGTCAAAGTGGTCAAGGCCCGCGACCTGGCCGGCCAGACCGACCTGCTGTTCCGTCGCAACTCGCTGAATGGCGCCGTGGAGTGCAAGACCCACAAGTCGGCCATCGAGCTGAACGAAGCGCTGCACGCCCACAACTAAGTGGTACCATCGGGTCTGGCCAACGCCAGGCCCGATACCCAGGTCCGATCATCATGTTCCAGCCCTCCCCGTGGCGCGCTGACTTCCCAGCTATCGCCGCCCTGCAACGCCAGCACCAGACCTACCTGGACAGCGCTGCCACCACGCAAAAACCGCAAGTCCTGCTCGATACCCTGAGCCACTATTACAGCCATGGTGCCGCCAATGTGCACCGTGCCCAGCACCTCCCCGGCGCTCTGGCCACCCAGGCCTTCGAACGCAGCCGCGAGAAGGTCGCCGCCTGGCTCAACGCCAGTGACACCCAGCAGATCGTCTTCACCCATGGCGCGACCTCGGCCCTGAACCTGCTGGCCTATGGCCTTGAGGGGCTGTTCGAAGCCGGAGACGAGATCGCCGTCAGCGCCCTGGAGCACCACGCCAACCTGCTGCCCTGGCAGCAACTGGCCCGGCGTCGCGGGCTCAAGCTGGTAGTACTGCCGCTCGATAGCCGCGGCCTGATCGATCTTGAGCTCGCCCTGCAGCTGATCGGCCCCCGCACCCGCCTGCTGGCTGTGAGCCAGTTGTCCAACGTGCTCGGTGCCTGGCAGCCCCTGGCGCCGCTGCTGGCCCACGCCCATGCCCAGGGCTGCCTGACCGTGGTCGATGGCGCCCAGGGCGTGGTCCATGACCGCCAGGACATGCAGCAACTGGGCTGCGACTTCTATGTGTTCTCCAGCCACAAGCTCTATGGCCCCGATGGCGTCGGCGTGCTCTATGGCCGCACTCAAGCCCTGGCACGCCTGCATCACTGGCAGTTCGGTGGCGAGATGGTCCAGGTGGCCGATTACCATGACGCCAGCTTTCGATCCGCCCCCCTGGGTTTCGAGGCCGGTACCCCACCCATCGCCGGCGTGATTGGCCTGGGCGCCAGCCTCGATTACCTGGCCGGGCTCGATGCACAGGCTGTTGCCGAGCACGAAGCCGGCCTGCACCGCTACCTGCTGCGGGGCTTAAGCGATCGCGAAGGCATCCGCCTGCTCGGACAACCGAACCTGGCGCTAGCCAGTTTCGTGGTCGAGGGCGTGCACAACGCCGACCTCGCCCACCTGCTCACCGAACAGGGCATTGCCGTGCGTGCTGGCCATCACTGCGCCATGCCGCTGCTCAAGGGCCTCGGCCTGGACGGTGCGATCCGGGTGTCCCTGGGATTGTACAACGATTCCGATGACCTGCAGCGCTTCTTCGAGGCGCTGGATCAAGCCCTGGAGTTGCTGCGATGAGCCTGAGCGCCAGCGCCCGGGATGCGCTTTCCAGCTTCGAACAGGCCGCCGGGTGGGAGCAGCGCGCCCGTTTGCTGATGCAATGGGGCGAACGCCTTGAGCCTCTGGGCGATGGGCAAAAGTCCGAAGCCAACCGGGTGCATGGCTGCGAAAGCCAGGTCTGGCTGGTGGCCGAGCAGCACGATGGCCAGTGGCGCTTCAAGGGCGCCAGTGACGCGCGCATCATTCGTGGCCTGCTGGCCTTGCTGCTGATTCGGGTTGAAGGCCTGTCCAGCGCGGAACTTGCGCAACTGGACCTGCCCGGCTGGTTCAATCAGCTGGGCCTGGGTCGCCAGCTTTCTCCCTCGCGCAGCAACGGCCTGAACGCCGTGCTGCAACGCATGGCTCAGCTCGCCGCCGGCGCCTGAGCCTTGCGCTCGGATGGCCGGCGCACACCGGCCACGAGTTTTTCCACCGCCTTGCTGGCAGCGACCATGCCGAATGTCGCCGTCACCATCATCACCGCGCCAAAGCCGCCCGAGCAGTCGAGCTTGACGCCCTCGCCGACAAAACTCTTCTGCAGGCAGACACTGCCATCGCCCTTGGGGTAACGCAGTTGCTCGGTGGAGAACACGCAGGGCACGCTGTAGTTACGCGAGACATTGCGGGAAAAGTTGTAGTCCCGCCGCAAGGTCGATCGCACCCGCGAGGCCAGCGGGTCGTTGAAGGTCTTGTTCAGGTCGGCCACCTGGACCTGGGTCGGGTCGATCTGCCCGCCGGCGCCGCCGGTGGTGACGATGGTGATCTTGCGTCGCCTGCACCAGCCGATCAGGGCGGCCTTGGCCATGACGCTGTCGATGCAGTCGATCACGCAGTCGATGTCCTCGCCGATGTACTCGGGCAAGGTCTCCTTGGTCACGAAATCGACCACCGCATGCACCTTGCAGGCCGGGTTGATCGCCCGCAGGCGCTCGGCCATGACCTCGGCCTTGGCGCGACCGACATTACCGTCCATCGCATGCAACTGGCGGTTGGTATTGCTGACGCAGACGTCATCCAGGTCGAACAGGGAGATTTCCCCCACGCCGCTACGGGCCATGGCCTCGGCCGCCCAGGAGCCCACGCCACCAATGCCGACGATGGCCACGTGAGCCTCGCGCAGGCGCTGCAAGCCGCTGTCACCGTACAACCGGGCAACACCGGCAAAGCGTGGATCATCTGTACTCATGGCCATACCCAGAAAAAACCGGCGCGTATTATAGGCTTCTTGCCGCTCGATGGCATCCCGCTTCGGACCGCCTACCTGCGTAGGAATTAGTAAAAGCAGGTGTAATCCTGTTTTAATGGTCCTGGCAATCCCTAGTCCTGGACGACAACTGCACGGGCTTCAGAACTTCATCACGTGAAGTCAATCTAACCTGTTGCGCCGCCCTTTTCCTACACAGGATAGGCGGTCAAAGCGCAGGATCCGCGCCCTGTGGCGCTTGCCCGTTCCACCCTTCGGAACCCGAACTATCTATGTCATCGCGTAAATTTGGTATCAACCTGGTGATAGTCATGGCCATTGCCGCGCTATTCACCGGGTTCTGGGCGCTGATCAACCGCCCGGTTTCCGCCCCCGACTGGCCGGAGCAGATTTCCGGCTTTTCCTACTCGCCGTTCCGCCTCGGAGAAAGCCCGCAAAAGGGTCAGTACCCCAGTGAGGACGAACTGCGCCAGGACCTCGAGCAACTGAGCAAGCTCACCGACAGCATCCGTATCTATACGGTCGAAGGCACCCAGGCCGAGATTCCGCGCCTGGCCGAGGAATTCGGCCTGCGGGTGACCCTCGGGGTGTGGATCAGCCCGGACCTGGAGCGTAACGAGCGGGAGATCCAGAAAGCCATCGAACTGGCCAACAGTTCGCGCAGTGTCGTGCGGGTCATGGTCGGCAACGAAGCCCTGTTCCGCGAAGAGATTACCCCCCAAGCCCTGATCCAGTACCTGGACCGGGTGCGTGCCGCGGTCAAGGTGCCGGTGACCACCAGCGAGCAGTGGCACATCTGGAAGGAACACCCTGAGCTTGCCAAGCACGTCGACCTGGTGGCAGCGCACATCCTGCCGTATTGGGAATTCATTCCAATGAAGGACGCCGGCCAGTTCGTGCTGGACCGCGCCCGCGACCTCAAGCAACTGTTCCCGCGCAAACCGCTGCTGCTGTCCGAGGTCGGCTGGCCGAGCAACGGCCGCATGCGCGGCGGTGCCGATGCCACCCCGGCGGACCAGGCCATCTACCTGCGTACCCTGGTCAACAAGCTCAACCGCCAGGGCTACAACTACTTCGTCATCGAAGCCTACGACCAGCCGTGGAAAGCCAGCGACGAAGGCTCGGTGGGCGCCTACTGGGGCGTGTTCAACGCGGCCCGCCAGCAAAAGTTTAACTTCGAAGGGCCGGTGGTGGCCATTCCGCAATGGCGCGTGCTGGCCGTAGGTTCGGTGGTGCTTGCCATGCTCTCGCTGACCCTGCTGCTGATCGACGGCTCGGCACTGCGCCAACGCGGTCGTACCTTCCTGACCTTCATCGCCTTCCTGTGCGGTTCGGTGCTGGTGTGGATCGGCTACGACTACAGCCAGCAATACAGCACCTGGTTCAGCCTCACGGTGGGCTTGCTGCTGGCCCTGGGCGCCCTCGGGGTGTTCATTGTGCTGCTCACCGAAGCCCATGAGCTGGCCGAAGCGGTGTGGATTCACAAGCGCCGGCGCGAGTTCCTGCCGGTGCAGGCCGACAGTGCCTACCGACCGAAGGTGTCGGTGCATGTGCCGTGCTACAACGAGCCGCCGGAGATGGTCAAACAGACCCTCAATGCCCTGGCTGCCCTGGATTATCCGGACTACGAAGTCCTGATCATCGACAACAACACCAAGGACCCGGCCGTCTGGGAACCGATCAAGGCCCACTGCGAAATGCTCGGCGAGCGCTTCAAGTTCTTCCACGTCTCGCCCCTGGCCGGCTTCAAGGGCGGCGCACTGAACTACCTGATCCCGCACACGGCCAAGGACGCCGAAGTGATCGCGGTGATCGACTCGGACTACTGCGTGGACCGCAACTGGCTCAAGCACATGGTGCCGCACTTCGCCGACCCGAAGATCGCCGTGGTGCAATCGCCCCAGGACTACCGCGACCAGCACGAAAGCACCTTCAAGAAGCTGTGCTACAGCGAGTACAAGGGCTTCTTCCATATCGGCATGGTCACCCGCAATGACCGCGACGCGATCATCCAGCACGGCACCATGACCATGACCCGCCGCTCGGTGCTCGAGGAACTGGGCTGGGCCGACTGGTGCATCTGTGAAGACGCCGAACTGGGCCTGCGGGTGTTCGAGAAGGGCTATTCGGCCGCCTACTCCCACGAAAGCTATGGCAAGGGCCTGATGCCCGACACCTTCATCGACTTCAAGAAGCAGCGCTTCCGCTGGGCCTACGGCGCCATCCAGATCATCAAGCGCCATGCCGCGAGCCTCTTGCGCGGCAAGGATTCGGAACTGACCCGGGGCCAGCGCTACCACTTCCTGGCCGGCTGGTTGCCGTGGATCGCCGACGGCATGAACATCTTCTTCACCGTCGGCGCCCTGCTCTGGTCGGCGGCGATGATCATCGTGCCGCAACGGGTCGACCCGCCCCTGTTGATCTTCGCCATCCCACCGCTGGCACTGTTCGTGTTCAAGGTCGGCAAGATCGTGTTCCTCTACCGCCGCGCGGTCGGGGTCAACCTCAAGGACGCGTTCGCCGCGGCCCTGGCGGGCCTGGCGCTGTCGCACACCATCGCCAAGGCGGTGCTGTACGGGTTCTTCACCAGCAGCATCCCGTTCTTCCGCACGCCGAAGAATGCCGACAGCCATGGTTTGCTGGTGGCGCTTTCCGAAGCCCGGGAAGAGCTGTTCATCATGTTGCTGCTGTGGGGCGCCGCGGCCGGGATCTATCTGGTCCAGGGGCTGCCGAGCAATGACATGCGCTTCTGGGTGACCATGCTGCTGGTGCAGTCGCTGCCGTACCTGGCGGCGCTGATCATGGCGATGCTGTCGTCGCTGCCCAAGCCGGTTGACGCCGCCCAGCCTGCCCAGGCGTCCTGACGCACCACAGAAACCACTGTAGGAGCGGGCTTGCCCCGCGATTGCGTACTGGCAGTCTCAGCGCATCGCGGGGCAAGCCCGCTCCTACAGGATTGGAACGCTGCCAACCTGTGGGAGCCGGCGCTGACAAAC
This sequence comes from Pseudomonas sp. NPDC090755, assembly GCF_044769005.1. Classification (NCBI taxonomy): domain Bacteria; kingdom Pseudomonadati; phylum Pseudomonadota; class Gammaproteobacteria; order Pseudomonadales; family Pseudomonadaceae; genus Pseudomonas; species Pseudomonas sp. NPDC090755. The sequence goes on from NZ_JBIVXC010000002.1 coordinate 151,998, forward strand.
GACACAGATCCGAAGTCCGGACGCCGGTCTTTTGCTATAAGATAACCCCCCTCGAATTCGTGCCCTGCCTTGCCCCGGAGTACCTCCAATGACGGCCCCTGCCGACCTCTCGCCTACCCTTGAACTGGCCTGCGACCTGATTCGTCGCCCCTCGGTGACCCCGGTGGACGCCGATTGCCAGAAACAGATGATGCAGCGCCTGGGCGATGCCGGCTTCATGCTCGAGCCGATGCGTATCGAAGACGTCGACAATTTCTGGGCCACCCACGGTACCCAGGACGGTCCGGTGCTGTGCTTCGCCGGCCACACCGACGTAGTGCCCACAGGTCCGGTGCAGGCCTGGCAGAACGACCCGTTCGAAGCCCTGATCGATGCCGACGGCATGCTCTGCGGTCGTGGCGCCGCCGACATGAAAGGCAGCCTGGCGGCCATGGTGGTGGCCTGCGAGCGCTTCGTCGCCGACTATCCGAACCATCGCGGCAAGGTCGCGTTCCTGATCACCAGCGACGAAGAGGGCCCGGCCCACCACGGCACCAAGGCGGTCGTCGAACGCCTGGCCGCGCGCAAGGAACGCCTGGACTGGTGCATCGTCGGTGAGCCATCGAGCACCAGCCTGGTCGGCGACGTGGTCAAGAACGGCCGTCGTGGCTCGCTCGGCGCCAAACTCACCGTGCGCGGCGTACAAGGCCACGTGGCCTACCCGCACCTGGCGAAGAACCCGATCCACCTGGCCGCACCGGCCCTGGCGGAGCTGGCGGCCGAACACTGGGATGAAGGCAACACGTTTTTCCCACCGACCAGCTTCCAGATTTCCAACGTCAACTCCGGTACCGGTGCCACCAACGTGGTACCGGGCGAGCTGACCGCGCTGTTCAACTTCCGCTTCTCCACCGAATCGACCGTCGAAGGCCTGCAACAGCGCGTTGCCGCCATCCTCGACAAGCACCAGCTGGACTGGCATGTGGACTGGGCACTGTCGGGCCTGCCATTTTTGACCGAACCGGGTGACCTGCTCGACGCAGTAGCGGCCAGCATCAAGGCCGTCACCGGCCGCGAGACTTCTCCGTCGACCAGCGGCGGCACCTCCGATGGCCGCTTCATCGCCACCCTCGGCACCCAGGTGGTCGAGCTGGGCCCGGTCAACGCCACCATCCACCAGGTCAACGAGCGGATCCTGGCCAGCGATCTCGATGTCCTGACCGAGATCTACTACCAGACCCTGACCCGGTTGCTTGCCTGATGCTCACCTGCCCCATTTGCAGCGCCGCGCTGAGCGCGGTCGACAACGGCGTGGCCTGCCCCGCCGGCCATCGTTTCGACCGGGCTCGCCAGGGCTATCTGAACCTGTTGCCGGTGCAGCACAAGAACAGCCGTGACCCGGGCGACAACCAGGCCATGGTCGAAGCCCGCCGCGACTTCCTCAATGCCGGTCATTACGCCCCGGTGGCACGACGCCTGGCGGAGCTTGCGGCCGAGCGCGCTCCGGCGCGCTGGCTGGACATCGGCTGTGGCGAGGGCTACTACACGGCACAGATCGCCCAGGCACTGCCCCAGGCCGACGGCTACGCCCTGGACATCTCCCGCGAAGCGGTCAAACGTGCCTGCAAGCGTGATCCTGCGGTCACCTGGCTGGTGGCGAGCATGGCCCGGGTACCCCTGGCCGATGCCAGCTGCCAGTTCCTGGCCAGCGTGTTCAGCCCCCTCGACTGGCAGGAGGCCCTGCGCCTGCTGGCGCCCGGTGGCGGCCTGATGCGCGTCGGCCCGACCCGCGAACACCTGATCGAACTGCGCCAGAAGCTCTACGATGAAGTGCGCGACTACGCTGACGACAAGCACCTGGCCCTGGTGCCCGCCGGCATGCAGCATGCCCACAGCGAAACCCTGAAGTTCCGCCTGAGCCTTGTCGACGGCAAGTCCCGCGCCGACCTGCTGGCCATGACCCCCCATGGCTGGCGCGCCAGCGCAGAAAAACGAGCCCGCGTCATCGAGCAGGCCGAGCCTTTCGAGGTCACGGTATCGATGCGTTACGATTATTTCGTGCGCCAAGACTGAGCACACCCGGAGCCCCCCATGCGCCAACCCGATATCGAGATTTACCTCAAAGACGCCGACGTCGACCACAAGCAGATTGCCCGATGGCTTGGCGAAGCCCTGGGTCCTTGCAGCGAATGGACGCAGAAAGGCCAGACCTTCAAGTGCAAGGCCGGTAACATTCCGGTTACCTGGTTACCGAAGGCTGTAGGCAAATGGAACAGTCTTTACCTGGAAAGCGACCAGACGCCCTGGGCGGATGACATCGCTTGCGCCCGCGCCGCGTTCGCCGCGCTGAACGTCGAGGTACGTTGCGCACCCGGCAGCTGGGTCGAGGAAGAAGGTGAAGAGGATGCCGATCGCTGGATCCGCATCAGTGCCGACGGTGAAGAGGAAATCACCTGGCGGACAAGCTAGCCGCCCCCGGTCAGGCTGCAAGCTACAAGTTACAAACCTGGCACGGCCGGCTTGCAGCTTGTAGCTTCAAACTTGCGATCTAAAGCGCTTACAGCCCGATTACGTCTTCTGCCTGCAGGCCCTTCTGGCCCTGCGTCAGGCTGTATTCGACCTGCTGACCTTCGATCAGGGTGCGATGCCCCTCACCACGAATGGCACGGTAGTGAACGAACACGTCCGCGCCACCTTCACGCTGAATGAAGCCATAACCTTTGGCGTCATTGAACCACTTTACACTTCCAGTCTCACGAGACGACATCTGAACTACTCCGGATTTTTATTTTGGAATCGCCTTGCATGCAGAGAGGTCACCACCCTCTGCCGACGCAGCTTGCAAAAATCTCCTGCAAGCTGCGGACCGAGTATATGCCACACTTAAATTATTTTTCATGACCGGAGCGCTTTTTGCTGAACTTGCGCAGATACGGCACACTAACCGACTGAGCATTTACTCGAAAACTCCCTCCAGAGCACACACCGTATGACCCGTTCCCCCCTGCGCCGCCTGATCTTTGGCGCCCTGCGTCGCCTGTTGTACCTGTGGGTTCGCTCCGAGACCATCAACCAGTCATCCTTCACCCTGAACCTGGATCGCAGCCGTCCGGTGTTCTACGCCCTGCAATCGCCCTCGCTGACTGACCTGGCGGTGCTCGACCGCGAGTGCACCAAAGCCGGGCTGCCGCGCCCGATCCTGCCCGTGGCCGTCGGCACCCTGCAGGAACCGGCCGCCTTCTTCTACCTGACGCCGGACCCGGACTGGTTGGGCCGCCAGGACAAACGCGGCGCGCCGCCTACCCTCTCGCGCCTGGTCAATGCCATCAGCCAGCATGCCGAGGAAGACGCACAGATCATCCCGGTCAGTGTGTTCTGGGGCCAGTCGCCGGCCAGCGAGTCCAGCCCGTGGAAATTGCTGTTCGCCGACAGCTGGGCGGTCACCGGCCGCTTGCGCCGCTTGCTCACCGTGCTGATCCTGGGGCGCAAGACCCGCGTGCAGTTCTCCGCACCCATTCACCTGCGCGAGCTGGTCCAGCACAACAAGGGCCACGAGCGCACCGTGCGCATGGCCCAGCGCCTGCTGCGGGTACACTTTCGCAACCTCAAGACCGCGGTCATCGGCCCGGACATCTCGCACCGGCGCAACCTGGTCAAGGGCCTGGTCCATGACCCGCTGGTGCGCCAGGCGATCGCCGATGAAGCTGATCGTGAAAATATCCCGCTGGCAAAAGCCGAGGCCCAGGCCCTGCGCTATGGCAACGAGATCGCCTCGGACTACACCTACACCGCCATCCGTTTCATGGAAGTGGTACTGAGCTGGTTCTGGAACAAGATCTACGACGGCATCAAGGTCAACCACATCGAGCAGGTGCAGGGTATCGCCCCGGGCCATGAAGTCATCTACGTGCCCTGCCACCGCAGTCACATGGACTACCTGCTACTGTCCTACCTGTTGTTCCGCAACGGCCTGACCCCGCCGCACATCGCCGCCGGGATCAACCTCAACATGCCGGTGATCGGCGGCCTGCTGCGCCGTGGCGGCGCCTTCTTCATGCGTCGCACCTTCAAGGGCAATCCGCTGTACACCGCGGTGTTCAACGAATACCTGCATACCCTGTTCACCAAGGGCTTTCCGGTGGAGTACTTCGTCGAGGGCGGCCGTTCGCGCACCGGGCGCATGCTGCAGCCGAAAACCGGCATGCTGGCCATCACCCTGCGCAGCTACCTGCGCTCCTCACGAACGCCGATCGTCTTCGTTCCTGTGTATATCGGCTACGAACGCGTGCTCGAAGGCCGCACGTACCTGGGCGAACTGCGCGGCGCCAGCAAGAAAAAAGAGTCGATCTTCGACATCTTCAAGGTGCTGGGCGCCCTCAAGCAGCGCTTCGGCCAGGTGGCGGTGAACTTCGGTGAACCGATTCGCCTGGGCGCCTTCCTCGACCAGCAGCAACCCGGCTGGCGCGAACAGGCCCACGCCCCCCAATTCCGCCCGGCCTGGCTCAACGAGACCACCTCGCGCCTGGGTGAAAAAGTCGCCCGCCACATGAACGAAGCGGCGGCGATCAACCCGGTCAACCTGGTGGCCCTGGCCCTGCTTTCCACCAGCCGCCTGGCCCTGGACGAACGCGCCCTGGCGCGGGTGCTGGACCTGTACCTGGCCCTGTTGCGCCAAGTGCCCTACTCGCCGCACACCACGTTGCCAGACGGCGATGGCCTGGCGCTGATCAACTACGTCAGGGGCATGGACCTGCTGGCTGAACAGAAAGACGCCCTGGGCAGGATCCTGTACCTGGACGAACAGAATGCGGTACTGATGACCTACTACCGCAACAACGTCCTGCACATCTTCGCCCTGCCGGCGCTGCTGGCGAGCTTCTTCCTCAGCAGCTCGCGGATGAGCCGCGAGATGATCCTGCAGTACACCCGGGCGCTGTACCCCTACCTGCAGTCGGAGCTGTTCATTCGCTGGGAGCTCGACACCCTGGACGAAGTCATCGACCAGTGGTTGCAAGCCTTCATCGACCAGGGCCTGCTGCGCTTCGAGAACGGCGTGTACCTGCGTCCGGCGCCCAGCTCACGGCAATTCGTGCTGCTGACCCTGCTGGCCCGGGCGATCACCCAGACCCTGCAACGCTTCTACATGGCCACCGCCCTGCTGCTCAACAGCGGCCAGCACGCCCTCAGCGCCGAAGAACTGGAAGACCTCTGCGTGGTCATGGCCCAGCGCCTGTCGATCCTGCACGGGCTCAATGCCCCGGAGTTCTTCGACAAGACCCTGTTCCGCCATTTCATCCAGACCCAGATCGAGCAGGGCGTGCTGCGTCCCGACAGCAACGGCAAGCTGGGTTATCACGAAAAACTCAGCGAACTGGCCGAAGGCGCGGCCAAGCGGGTGCTGTCGGCGGAGCTACGCCTGTCTATCCGCCAGGTGGCCCTGCATCGCGAGGACGTGCACGAGGCGACCACGGTGTAACGCTTCTTCCTGCACGGTGAACTCCAAGGGGGCCAGGATGCTTGTGCATTTGACCCACTTGGAGGTAACCGCAATGCCTGACGTAGACTTCAAAACGCTTGATGTAGACCTGATTTTCGTCGCAAACCGCCTGGGCTTGCCCGCAGGCGTCAGCGTGACGCTCAACCTGGCTGACGTTTCCCGGGCGGACGCCCCGGCCATCTCGCTGGCGCAGCAGACCCTGCTCGCCGGTCGCGCGATCAGCTTCAACTTTCAGTTGCGCTACGACAGTCGCATGGTGGATGAGCGCAGTACCTATGCCTTGCAGGCGCGCATCGAACACGAAGGCAAGCTCATCCTCATCAACACCGTGGCTTACCACGTCACGCTCGATGGCACCCAGGACAAGGTAACCATGAAACTGGAACCGGTCCGTTAATGCCCTGCGACACAGTGCCCGCAGAGCAGTCCTGACTGGAAAAATCCGTTAAAGTCCGTAAGGTTGGCCACCCGCCAAGCTTACGGACTACGGAGACTCCATGAAAAAACTCTTCCTGCTGTGTTGCGCCTCCCTGCTCGCAGCCTGTTCCACGCCTGCGCCAAGTGGCAAAGCCAGCCTCGATGGCGAAGTCTTCTACCTGCAACGCATGGCCCTGCCACCCGCCGCGACCCTCAGCGTCGCCCTGCAGGACGTCTCGCTGATGGACGCCCCGGCGGTAACCCTGGCCAGCCAGAGCGGCCCGGTCAAAGGCAATGTTCCGCTGCCGTTTCATTTGAGCTACGACCCGGCCCAGGTCAAGCCCGGCCACCGCTATGCGATCAGTGCGCGAATCGAACTGGACGGCAAGCTGCTGTTCATCAACACCGAACACCACGGCGTACAGCTTGATGGCAACCAGCCGCAACCACTGCGGATCAAAGTCGATGCCGTTCGTTGATTGATTGTTTTTCCTGCGCATAAGGATGCTGCCATGTTCCGCCCCGCTCTAACCTTCACCGGCCTGTGCGCCGGTCTGCTGCTGTCGGCCAGTGCCCTGGCGCTGTCACTGGGCGACCTTTCGCAAAAAGATGCCTCCACCGGCCTTAAGGACGCTCTGACCCAGGGCGCCCAGGTAGCGGTCAAACAACTGGGAACCCCCGGTGGTTTCAGCAGTAACCCGGATGTGCGTATCGAACTGCCGGGCAACCTTGGCAAAGTGGCCAAGAAGATGAAGGCCTTCGGCATGGGGGCTCAGGTCGAGCAACTGGAAGCCAGCATGAACCAGGCCGCCGAGGCCGCCGTGCCGCAAGCCCAGGCGCTGTTGGTCGATGCCGTGAAGAAAATGACCGTGGACGATGCCAAGGGCATCCTCAGCGGTGGTAACGACTCGGCTACCCAGTACCTGAGCAAGACCAGCCGCGAGCAGATCCGCGCCAAGTTCCTGCCGATCGTCAAGAACGCCACCGACCAGGTCGGCCTGGCCCAGCAGTACAACACTTTCGCCGGTCAGGCGGCGACCTTGGGTGTGTTGGATGCCAAGAATGCCAACGTCGAGGGCTACGTAACCGAGCAGGCGCTCAACGGCCTGTTCGAGATGATCGCCAAGCAGGAAGAAAGCATTCGCCAGAACCCTGCGGCAGCGGCGACCAGCATGGCCAAGAAGGTATTTGGAGTGCTTTAAAGGCATCGCGGGTCAAGCCCGCTCCCACAGACCATTGTGGGAGCGGGCTTGACCCGCGATGAGGCCCTCAGGCCTTCTTCACCCTGAACCACGCCGCATACAAGGCCGGCAGGAACAACAGCGTCAACGCCGTCGCCACGATCAAACCGCCCATGATCGCCACCGCCATCGGCCCGAAGAACACGCTGCGAGACAGCGGGATCATCGCCAGCACCGCCGCCAGGGCGGTCAGCACGATCGGCCGGAAGCGCCGTACCGTCGCCTCGATAATCGCCTGCCAGCGGTCAAGGCCCGCGGCGATGTCCTGTTCGATCTGATCGACCAGGATCACCGAGTTGCGCATGATCATCCCCGACAGGGCAATGGTCCCGAGCATGGCGACAAAGCCGAACGGCTGGCGGAACACCAGCAGGAACAGGGTCACCCCGATCAGCCCCAGGGGCGCAGTCAGGAACACCATCACTGTGCGCGAGAAACTGCGCAACTGCAGCATCAACAAGGTCAGCACCACCACGATGAACAGCGGCACCCCGGCGTTCACCGACTTTTGTCCGCGGGTGGAGTCTTCCACCGTGCCACCGACTTCCAGCAGGTAGCCATCGGGCAGCTCGGCGCGAACCGGGTCCAGGGTCGGCAGGATCTGCTTGACCAGGCTAACCGGCTGCTCCTTGCCGTAGATGTCGGCCCGCACCGTGACATTGGGCAGGCGGTTGCGGTGCCAGATGATGCCTTCCTCGAAGCCGTACTCCAGGGTCGCCACCTGCGACAGGGCCACGCTGCGACCATTGTCGGTGGGCACCGCCAGGCTCGGCAGGTTGGCAAGCTCGGTGCGCTCCTGCTGGGTACCGCGCAGGAGGATCTCGATCAGCTCGTTGTCTTCTCGGAACTGGCTGACCGAGGAGCCGGTCAGCGAACTTTGCAGGAACCTGGCCAGGTTGGCGGTGCTCACCCCCAAGGCGCGGGCGCGGTCCTGGTCGATGTTCAGGTAGACCACCTTGCTCGGTTCTTCCCAGTCCAGGTGCACGTTGACCACATGGGGGTTCTCGCGCACCTTGGCCGCCACCTTGCGCGCCAGGGCACGCACTTGCTCGATGTGCTCGCCGGTCACGCGAAACTGCACCGGGTACCCCACGGGCGGACCGTTCTCCAGGCGCGTGACCCGCGAGCGCAGGTCGGGGAACTGTTCGTCTAGGGTGCTGATCAACCAGCTGCGCAGGGCTTCACGTTCCTCGATGGTCTTGGCCAGGACCACGAACTGGGCGAAGCTGGCCGCCGGCAGTTGCTGGTCCAGCGGCAGGTAGAAGCGCGGCGAACCGGTGCCGACATAGGCCACGTAGTTGTCGATCCCGGCACGCTCCTTGAGCATCGCTTCCAGGCGTTGTACCTGCTCGGTGGTATTGCTCAGCGACGCCCCTTCGGCCAGTTTCAGGTCGACCATCAGCTCCAGCCGCCCGGAAGCCGGGAAGAACTGCTGGGGCACGAAACGGAACAACAGGATGCTGCCGACAAACAGCGCAATGGTTGCCACGATCACCGTCTTGCGCCGTTCCACGCACCAGCCTACCAGGCGTCGGACCCGCTGATAGAAGGGGGTGCCGTAAGGGTCCGGGCCACCGTCGGCAGTACCGTGCTTGGCCGCATGCAGTTTGGCCAGGTCCGGCAGCAGGCGCTCGCCCAGGTAGGGGACAAAGACCACGGCGGCGATCCAGGAGGCGATCAAGGCAATGGTCACCACCTGGAAGATCGAGCGGGTGTACTCGCCAGTGCCGGATTGCGCAGTGGCAATCGGCAGGAAGCCTGCGGCGGTGATCAGGGTGCCGGTGAGCATCGGGAAGGCCGTGCTGGTCCAGGCATAGCTGGCAGCCTTGAGGCGGTCGAAGCCCTGCTCCATCTTGATCGCCATCATCTCGACAGCAATGATCGCATCGTCCACCAGCAAGCCCAGGGCCAACACCAACGCACCCAGGGAGATCTTGTGCAGGCCGATTCCCAGGTAGTACATGGTGGCGAAGGTCATGGCCAGCACCAGCGGGATGGCCAGGGCCACCACCAGGCCGGTGCGCATCCCCAAGGAGAAGAAACTCACCACCAGGACGATCGCCAGCGCCTCGACCAGCACCTTGACGAACTCGCCGACACCGGTCTTCACCGCTGCCGGCTGGTCGGAGACCTTGCGCAGCTCCATACCGGCCGGCAGGTTGTGGGCGATGCGGGCGAACTCGATTTCCAGGGCCTTGCCCAGCACCAGGATATCGCCGCCGGGCTTCATCGACACGGCAAGGCCAATGGCGTCTTCACCCATGAAACGCATGCGCGGTGCGGGTGGGTCGTTGAAGCCACGGCGCACCTGCGCCACATCGCCGATCCGGAAAGTGCGATCGCCCACCCGGATCGGGAACTGTTCAATCTGCTCGACCGTATCGAAACGCCCGCTCACCCGCAGTTGCAGGCGTTCGCTGGGGGTCTCGAAGAAGCCGGCGGTGCTGACCGCGTTCTGCTCCTCAAGGGCCTGCTGCACGGCGGCCAGCGGCAGGCCGAGGGTCGCCAGCTTGAGGTTGGACAGCTCGATCCAGATCTTCTCGTCCTGCAGGCCCAGCAGCTCGACCTTGCCCACGTCCTTGACCCGTTGCAGCTGGATCTGCACCCGGTCGGCATAGTCCTTGAGCACGGCATAGTCGAAGCCTTCGCCGGTCAGCGCGTAGATGTTGCCGAAGGTAGTACCGAACTCGTCGTTGAAGAACGGCCCCTGGATGCCGGGCGGCAGGCTGTGGCGGATGTCGGCGACCTTCTTGCGGATCTGGTACCACAGCTCGGGGATATCGGCCGAATGCATGGAATCGCGGGCCATGAAGGTGACCTGGGACTCACCGGGGCGCGAGAAGGACACGATCTTCTCGTACTCGCCGGTCTCCATGAGCTTCTTTTCAATGCGCTCGGTGACCTGGCGCGAGACTTCCTCGGCACTGGCCCCCGGCCAGTTGGTGCGGATCACCATGGCCTTGAAGGTGAATGGCGGGTCTTCGCTCTGCCCCAGTTTGGTGTAGGACAAGGCGCCGACCACCGCCAAGAGAATCATCAAGAACAGTACGATCTGCCGATTGCGCAGTGCCCAGGCGGAAAGGTTGAAACCCATCGGGACTTACTCCTTGTTAGCCGCCAGATTCACCACGCGATTGGAACGATCCACCGGACGCACCTGTTGCCCCTCCTGAAGCACATGCACGCCGGCCGCCACTACCCAGTCCGAGGCATTGAGGCCTTCGAGCACCGGAACGCTGCTTTCGCCATAGGCGCCCACCCGCACCGGTACACGTTTGAGGGTGTTGTTGGCATCCACGCGCCAGACGTAGGTCTGGCCGTTCTCCGCGGTCAGCGCCGACAATGGCACCGACAGCGGCACCTGCTGGGCATGCTGGATATACACCCGCGCGCTCTGGCCCAGCTCTGCCGGCACCTTGCCGGCGCTGAAGGCAATGCGTGCGGCGAAGGTGCGTGAACGTGGATCGGCCGAAGGCGACAGCTCGCGGATGCGGCCGCTGAAGCGCTCATCCGGTTGCGACCAGAGCTCCACCGACACCGGCTGACCGACCTTGAAGCGACCGAACTGCTGCTCCGGCAGGCCGATCAGCACCTCACGCTCGCCATCGGCGGCCAGGGTGAACACGGTCTGCCCGGCGGACACCACCTGCCCCACTTCCACCTGGCGCTTGGCGATCACGCCGTCCTGGGAGGCCCGCAGCACTGCGTATTCGGCCTGGTTACCGGCCACGTCGAATTCGGCGCGCACCTGCTTTAGCCGGGCCTGGCCTGCGCGATAGAGGTTTTCGGCATTGTCGAATTGAGAACGGCTGACCATCTGCCGGTCGAGCAGGGTCTTGTAGCGATCGCGTTCGGCCTTGACCAGGGTCAGGTTGGCCTCGGCGGCGGCCAGTTGGGCGCGGCTGGCCTCCAGCTGCAAGCGCACGTCCTGCGGGTCCAGCTCGGCCAGCGGCTGCTCGGCCTTGACCCGCTGCCCTTCTTCGACCAGTCGCTTGCTGACCTTGCCGCCGATGCGAAACGCCAGCTCCGGCTCGAAGCGCGCACGCACCTCGCCCGGGTAGCTGTCGGCAGCGGCACTGGCCGGCTGCGGTTGCACCACCATGGCAGGACGCAGGGACGTCTGCGGCACACTCTCCTGCCCGCAGGCAGACAGCAGCGCGGCAAGGGCGATGGGCAGGGCGAGGGGCAAGGCATGGCGCAACATGATGAATGACCTTTCGCGAGTGGCGCTTGGAATATTTATACTCGCGGGTATATTAAATCAGGGAGCCAGACCGGGGAAGCGTCGGCCCAAGAGAAAAAACGTATTAACACGCCGCCCTTATGTCGATAACTGCCAGCCCGGAACGGGCCGGCGATGTACCATGTGCACCAACTGGAACCTGTACACGTCCCCATGCCCAACGATCTCACCGCTCCCACCGGCCCAGGCCGGCCCAAAGACCTGGCCAAGCGCCAGGCCATTCTCGAGGCGGCCAAGCAGCTGTTTCTTACCCTTGGCTATGCCAGCACCAGCATGGATGCGGTCGCGACAGCGGCAGGTGTTTCAAAACTGACGGTCTACAGCCATTTCACCGACAAGGAGACACTGTTCTCCTCGGCGGTGATGGCGACCTGCAAGGCGCAGTTGCCCGAACTGATTTTCGAATTGCCCGAAGGCGTGGCACTGGAGTCGGTGCTGCTGAACATCGGCCGGGGCTTCCAGGCACTGATCAGCAGTGACGAGTCGGTCAACCTGCACCGCCTGATCATCGCCCTGGGCAACCAGGACCCGACGTTCAGCCAGTTCTTCTTCGAGGCAGGCCCCTTGCGCGTGCTGCGCGAGATGGAGGCCTTGCTGCGCACCGTCGATCAGCGCGGCCTGCTGCGCATCGACAAACCCGACCACGCCGCCGAGCACTTCTTCTGCCTGCTCAAGGGCGCGGCGAACTTCCGTCTGTTGCTCGGCTGCGCCCCGCCGCTGGACGAACAAGCCGCCGAAGCCCATGTGCAGGAAGTGGTGGCGCTGTTCATGCGCGCCTACCAGCCGTAGGCTTTGTTCGAAAAGTCGCCGAGCGGCGATCAGGCAAGGCGAAAACAGGCGAGGAAGCGGAGTTGACTGGCTGTCAATGAGCATTCCGAGCCTGTTTTCAACGCAGCCTGATCGTCGCGTAGGCACTTGTCGAACAAAGCCCTAAGGTTTGAGCGCTTTTTTCGGGTAGATATCGTAGCGGCTCGACTTGCCTTCCAGGCTGTGGCTGGGCTTTGGCCCGTCGATGATCGGCGCCTTGCGCGGGCGCTTGACCACCACCCGGTGGCTGGCCAGCGCCAGGGCCGCTTCCAGCAAGGCCGGTGCGTCCAGGTCGTCGCCCACCAGCGGGCGAAACACGCGCATTTCCTTTTTCACCAGGGCGCTCTTGTCGCGATGCGGGAACATCGGGTCGAGGTAGATCACCTGGGGCGGCTCGCCCTGCCAGTTGCGCATCCGTTCGATGGCATTGCCGGCAAGCAGTTGCATGCGCGCGACGATGGGCCCAACCTCGGCATCGCCGGCGGCCCGGGCCAGGCCGTCCTGGAGCAACGCGGCAACCAGTGGCTGGCGCTCGATCAGGGTCATCTGGCAGCCAAGGCTCGCCAGCACGAAAGCATCCTTGCCCAGACCGGCCGTGGCGTCGAGCACTTGCGGGCGCACGCCCTGGGCGATGCCCACGGCCTTGGCGATCATCTGCCCGCTGCCCCCGCCGTACACACGCCGGTGCGCCGCCGCACCCTCGACAAAGTCGACCCGCACAGGTCCCGGCGCCTGCGGCCCGAGCTGCTGGATCTGCAGGCCATCGACGCCCACCTGCACGGCAAACCCGGCCGTGTCGTCTTCCAGAGGCAGGTCCAGGCGCCGTGCCCATTCTTCGGCTTGCGCCTGATACTCGGCCGTCAGCGCCTCGACCCGGATACCGCCGTCCGCCTGTTGCTCCACCTTCACATCCTGTACTCAAAAAAATTAAATGATCGTCGGCCGCGGCCGATATACGCAGTATTCGCTATTTTGCCAGACCGGGACGGCCTGCGACTGCCATGACCGACATTCTTCAGCTCAGCTCAGGCTATTTATCGCCCGTTGGCAATTATGGCCGGCACAACACCCAGGCATTGGGCGGCGTCAGCCACCTGTGGCAGGATTTCTTTGCCCGTGCCCTGGCCGAGCAGCAAGCTGAAGGCAGTGAACCGGGCAGCCTCTCCCCCACCCCCGTCGACCAGGCCACCGGCGAGCCTGTTGGTGGCAGCCAGGTCCTGGCGCACATTCACAGCCAGCGCCTGTGCAATGTCCAGGACACCGAGATCGCCCCGCCTGAGCCGCTGTTCCTGCCGATTGCCGAGCTCGAGCCGCAGCTGCTGGAAAAACTCGCCCCGCCCTTCAGCGACGTCGAACTGATCGAGCAACAGCGCCAACTGGACATCAGCAACAGCTGGGTACGCCCGGTGGTCATGAGCCAGGGTCATCCGCTGCCCGAGCCGGGCCCGGGCCCCGAGCCCAAGCCCCTGCATCTGCCGATCGCCGAGTTCGAGATGGATTTGCTGGACAAGGCGCCCGAGCCGTTCGACGCCCCTACCCTGGTGGCCCAGCAATCGGCCCTGGACTTCGATTCCCGCTGGGCCCGCCCGGTGGTGCTGAACAACGTGCGTATCGCCGCCTGAGTTCCTGCGACGGCCAATGCCGCCTCAACGCCGGAACAGTTGGTTCAACTGATCGAATGAGAGCGCCTGTTCGCCATAGCTGAAACTGCCCTGGCGCATGATTTCCTCAGCGCCCCTAAAAAACGCGCCATAGGCTGCGCGGGCCAGTGACGAGCCGACGCTGATGCGCCTTACACCCAGGTCTTGCAACTGGTTGACACTCAAGTCCACGCCAGACATGCCCATCAACACGTTCACAGGTTTGGGCGCCACGGCCTGGACCACGGCGCGAATTTCCTGCGCAGTCCGCAAACCCGGCGCATACAGGACATCGGCGCCGGCTTCGGCAAAGGCCTGCAGGCGGGCAATGGTGTCATCCAGGTCCTGGCGACCATGCAGCAGGTTTTCCGCCCGGGCGCAGAGCACGAAGGGAAACCCCAGGCTGCGGGCGGCAGCCACCGCAGCTTCGACGCGCGCCACGGCGTGATGGAAGCTGTAGATCGGCTCCTCGGGGTTGCCGCTGGCATCTTCGATGGAACCGCCCACAAGGCCCGCCTGCGCAGCCTGCACAATGGCCTCGGCGCAGCCCTCGGGGTCATCGCTGAACCCGTTTTCCAGGTCAGCCGCCACCGGCAAGGGCGTGGCATCGACAATGGCGTGGGCGTTGTCCAGTGTTTCGGCCAGGGTCATCGCCCCTTCGGCATCCGGTCGTCCCAGCGAGAAGGCAAGACCGGCACTGGTGGTGGCCAGGGCCTCGAAACCCAGGCTCGCCAGCAGCTTGGCAGAACCCGCATCCCAGGGGTTGGGAATGACGAAGGCAGTGTCACGCTCATGCAGGGCTTTGAAGGCTTCGGCACGCAGGGTTTGCACATCCATGATCACGACTCCCAGGCAGGCGGCAAGACGCGTTCAGAGCAGGCCGAGCTGTTCGGCCTCAGGCGTCCTGTCCAGTTCAGGCAAGGCCGCAAGTCCGGGCAGGCGCTCCATCAGTCCACGATGAAAGCGCTGGGCCAGGGCTGCGGCCAGACGATTGTCGGCAGTATGCAGGAAAACATAGGGGCTTCGCCCTTCCTCGATCCAGGCAGCCACCTTGTCCAGCCATGGCAGTAGAAAGGATTCGTTGGCCTGCAGTTCCGGGTGGCCGATGAAGCGCACCTGCGGGTGCTGGCTGAAGGCTGCCGGGCGCGGCGGTACCCGGGGCTTCTTCGACTGGGCATGCAGCACACCCGGCTCGCGCGACGTGCAACTGAACAAGGCACGCGGGTCCAGGCAGATGCGTTCGATGCCACGATCGAGCAGCAGCCGGTTGAGCAGCCGCTCTTCATCGCCGCGGGCAAAGAAGGCGTCGTTGCGCACCTCCACGGCGATGGGCACATCGAGTTCGTCGAGAAAGGTCACCAGTTCCCCCAGCCGCGCCGGCCCGAAGCTTGCCGGCAACTGCAGCCAGTAAGGGGCTACGCGCGCGCCCAGGGGCTTGAGCAATTCGATGAAGGTCTGCGCTGCTGTCAGTTGCCCGCGAAGGTCACCGCCATGACTGATGTCACCGGGAAACTTGGCGGTGAAGCGAAAGTGCGCGGGCATGATCTGGGCCCAGCGTTCGAGGGTCGCCGGAGCCGGGCGGGCATAGAAGGTGGTGTTGCCTTCAACGGCATTGAAGACCTGGCTGTAGAGGCCGAGAAAATCGCCGCTTTTGGCGTCTGCGGGGTACAGGTACTCGCGCCAGGCGTTTTCACTCCAGGACGGGCAACCGAGAAAATAAGGCAGTGTGGACAGACTCATCCATCAAATGTACAGGTCCAGCCCCAGCACTTCCATCTCCCAGTCGACGAACCCCGAGGTGGTCAGGTAGCTGGCCAGGGCCTGGGCGGTGCGCTTGTCGCGGGCCCGGGGGAAGATCATGTCCTGCTGGCGGGCCGGCAAACCGGCGCTGCGCGCCTGGCCGGTGCTGGCCTGGGACTGCACTTCGTATTCGCCCGGCAGGTCCTCGTCCACGTCATCGTTACGTACCGGCGCCTTGCGCGGGGCTCGCTTGATCGGATAGGACTGTGAGGAAAAACCGTCGATACGCATGGCGATCTATCTCAGGGGGTCTGATGGCAATTTAGCAGCACCAGTGATCCTTCGCTAATGCCCGACTGATAACTGGACCACAGATCGGGCAAAAGGTTTTATTTGGCCTGGGAATAACCGACGAATTGCACTCAGCGGGCTTTTGGCGTCGCCACGTTGTCGCGCAGGTAGACCGGCTGGGCGAGGTCGGCGGCAATCGCCTCGCCCCGCTGCCAGGCGAAGGTGGCCAGGGTCAGCAGGTCCTGGGCATGGGGCAGCAGGGTTACATCCTGGCCGCTCGGGGTGACGCCGATGCGCTCGGCATAGCCCCAGCCGGTACCCGCACCGAACCACTCGCCGCGGGCATCGGCAGGCAGCTGCGCCCGCTCGGGCGGTAGCACCGCTTCATCGCCTACCAGGCGCATTTCCCCGGCCACGGCCTGGTAGCAGCCCCAGTACACCTCGTCCATGCGGGCATCGATGGCCGCAGCCACCTGCGAAACGCCCCGCTCGCGCATGGCCCGCTGGGCCAGCACCGCCAGGTCGGATACCGGCAGCACCGGACGCTCCAGGGCGAAGGCCAGGCCCTGGACCACGCCAATGGCGATGCGCACGCCAGTGAAGGCGCCTGGGCCACGGCCGAAGGCAATGGCATCGACCGCCGACAGCGTGGTGCCGGCGTCGACCAGCAATTGCTGGATCATCGGCAGCAGCTTTTGTGCATGCAGGCGCGGGATCACCTCGTAATGGCTGGAAACCTTGCCGTCATGCAGCAAGGCAACGGAGCAGGCTTCAGTGGCGGTATCCAGGGCCAGCAAGGTGGTCATCGGTGTATCCAGGCAAATGAAAAAAGAGCGGCATTATAAACAACAACGGCCCGCAAGCGGGCCGTTGTCTGCACAAGGGGTACTGATCAGCTCAGGGCAGCCAGGACCTTGGCAGTGATGGCTTCGACCGAGCCGACGCCTTCGATGCGGCTGTACTTCGGCGAACCGCCATTGGCAGCCGACAGCTTCTGGTAGAAGTCGACCAGTGGCTTGGTCTGGGTGTGGTAGACCGACAGGCGATGACGCACGGTCTCTTCCTTGTCGTCATCACGCTGGATCAGGTCTTCGCCGGTGGCGTCGTCCTTGCCTTCGACCTTCGGCGGGTTGTACTGGATGTGGTAGGTACGGCCCGAAGCCAGGTGCACACGGCGACCGGCCATACGGCCAACGATCTCTTCGTCGTCGACGGCGATCTCGACCACGGCGTCGATGTCGACACCCGCAGCCACCATGGCCTCAGCCTGTGGAATGGTGCGTGGGAAACCGTCGAACAGGCAGCCGTTGGCGCAGTCGGGCTGGGCGATGCGTTCCTTGACCAGGCTGATGATCAGCTCGTCCGAGACCAGCTGGCCGGCATCCATGACCTTTTTCAGTTCCAGGCCCAGCGGGGTGCCGGCCTTGACTGCGGCGCGCAGCATGTCGCCGGTGGAGATCTGTGGAATACCGAATTTTTCGGTGATGAACTGTGCCTGAGTACCTTTACCGGCCCCGGGAGCTCCCAGCAGAATTACGCGCATCTTGTGCTCCTCATTTTTGTAAGCAAATCAATGGAGTCGGCGCAGAGGGCCAAGTCCGCAATTGGGTCATGACCACAAATTGGTCAAAAGGCTGCTCAAGATACACAGCGCTTTAATGCCACACAAGCGGTCGAAAGTCGGAAAAAACCCCATACATCGACTCCGCCAGGCACAGGTTGCGCCCAGCGCAACCTGTTGCTTTGCAAGCAATCTTGCCTGCCTCACAGCAAGACCGGGCTGTAGCAACCACGGCTCAACCGGTGTTGCGCAAACCTGCCGCGATACCCGCCACGGTAACCAGCAACGCCTGCTCCAGCGGGCTGTCCAGAGCGGCCTCACGGCCCCGGGAGCGGGCCAGCAACTCGGCCTGCAATAGATGCAGCGGGTCCAGGTAGGTGTTGCGCAAGCGGATGAATTCCAGGGTCTCAGGGCTATGTGCCAGTAGCACCGGCTGCCCGGTCAGGCCCAATACCACCCGGCACGCCTGCGACAATAGGTCGCGCAAATGTGCACCCAAAGGTCGCAGTTCTGGTTGCACCAGACGTTCGTCGTAGGAACGGGCGATATCGGCATCCGCCTTGGCCAGGACCATCTCCAGCATGTCGATGCGGGTGCGGAAGAACGGCCACTGCTCGCGCATCTGCGCCAACAAGTCACCCTGCCCACGGGCCAGGGCGTTGTTCAGTGCCGCTTCCCAGCCCAGCCAGGCGGGTAGCATCAGGCGGGTCTGGGTCCAGCCGAAGATCCACGGAATCGCCCGCAGGCTTTCGATACCGCCGGCGCGGCGCTTGGCCGGTCTGCTGCCCAGCGGAAGGCGCCCCAGTTCCTGTTCCGGGGTGGACTGGCGGAAGTACTCGACGAACTCGGGATTGTCGCGCACCACCCCACGGTAGGCCTTGACCCCGTCGGCGGCCAGTTGGTCCATCAGTTCGCGCCAGGCCGGTTGCGGCGGTGGTGGCGGCAACAGGGTCGCTTCGAGCACGGCGGCCAGGTACAGGTTGAGGTTCTGCTCGGCGATGTCCGGCAGGCCGAACTTGAAGCGAATCATCTCGCCCTGCTCGGTGGTACGGAAGCGCCCGGCCACCGAACCTGGCGGCTGCGACAGGATTGCCGCATGGGCCGGTCCGCCACCGCGCCCGACAGTGCCACCACGGCCGTGGAACAGCAGCAGTTCGACCTGCTGCTCATGGCAGATGCGCACCAGCGTCTCCTGCGCCCGGTACTGCGCCCAGGCCGCGGCCGTGGTGCCGGCATCCTTGGCCGAGTCGGAATAGCCGATCATCACTTCCTGCGGGCCATGCAGGCCACTGCGGTAGCCCGGCAGGCCCAGCAGGCGCTCCATCACTGGGCCGGCGTTGTCGAGGTCGGCCAGGGTTTCGAACAGCGGCACCACACGCATCGGCCGCAGTACGCCGGCCTCCTTGAGCAGCAGTTGCACAGCCAGCACGTCGGATGCGGCGCCGGCCATGGAGATCACATAGGAACCCAGCGAGGCCGCCGGTGCAGCGGCGATCTCACGGCAGGTGGCGAGCACTTCAGCGGTGTCGGCCTGGGGCTTGAAGTGGCCCGGCAGCAGCGGCCGTCGGCTGGCGAGTTCCTGCTGGAGGAAGGCGATGCGCGCCTCTTCGTCCCAGTCGGCATAGCGTCCCAGGCCCAGGTAATCGGTAATTTCACTCAGGGCTGCCGTGTGCCGCGCAGCGTCCTGGCGTACGTCCAGGCGCACCAGGAACAGGCCGAAGGTCACCGCCCGGCGCAGGCAGTCGAGCAACGGCCCGTCAGCGATCACACCCATGCCACAGGCGTGCAGCGAGTCAAAGCACAACTGCAATGGCTCGAACAGCTCCTGGTTGTCCTGCAGTACCAGCGGCGAAGGTGCTTGTGGCGTGCTCAGGGAGCTCTGCGCCCAGGCGCGGGTTTCGCGCAGGCGGTCACGCAACTGCTTGAGCAACGTCCGGTAAGGCTCGGCCGAGTCGCCCACCCTGGCCCTCAGGGCGTCGCTGGCCTGCTGCATGGACAGCTCGGCGGCCAGGGAATCGATATCGCGCAGGAACAGGTCGGCCGCCATCCAGCGCGCCAGCAGCAGGACCTCGCGGGTCACCGCGGCGGTGACATTGGGGTTGCCGTCGCGATCGCCCCCCATCCAGGACGCGAAGCGGATCGGCGCGGCCTCCAGCGGCAGGCGCAGGCCGGTGGCCTCATGCAGGGCCTTGTCGACCTTGCGCAGGTGATGGGGAATGGCATGCCAGAGCGAATGCTCGATCACCGCAAAGCCCCATTTGGCTTCGTCCACCGGAGTCGGCCGGGTACGGCGGATTTCCTCGGTGTGCCAGGCTTCGGCAATCAGCCGCTGCAGCCGACTGCGGATCTGCTCGCGCTCGGCCGGAATCAGGTCGCGGTGATCCTGGGCGGCCAGTTGCGCAGCGATAGCATCGTACTTCTGGATCAGTGTGCGGCGCGCCACTTCGGTGGGATGCGCGGTCAGCACCAGTTCGATGTTCAGCTTGCCCAGCTGGCGCGCCAGGGCATCTTCACTATGCCCGGCAGCCTTGAGCCGCGCCAGCAGCTCGGGCAACACCCGGGCCTCGAAGGGTTCGGGCTGGCCGACATCACGACGGCGGATCAACTGGTACTGCTCGGCAATGTTGGCCAGGTTGAGAAACTGGTTGAAGGCCCTGGCCACCGGCAGCAATTCGTCTTCGGCAAGGTCATCCAGGGTCGAACTCAACTGCTCGGCACTGCCACTGCGGTCGGCCTTGGCGCTGCGGCGAATGGCCTCGATCTTCTGCAGGAACGCCTCGCCGTACTGCTCACGTACGGTATCGCCCAACAACTCGCCCAACAGATGAACATCTTCACGCAAGCGCACATCGATATCAGTCATCAGCCTTGTCTCCGGCATTCCTGGAAAACCGCTCTAGGACCAGAGTGCCCCACTACCGGTGGTGCTTTCAAGGCAGACGAAAGGCTGCGCAGTGGCTACGCTGAATATTGATACCCAGGTCTTTACGAGGTCATCATGAAAATCCGCGAGCTTGCCCGGCATTGGGAACGCAACGCCAAGGGTCGCCTGAGCCCCACCGGTCATGTCCTGCATCTGGATGTGGAATCGGCGGCGCGCCTGGCTGCACTGGCCGAGATGTACCCCAAGCGCCGGCCTGAAGAACTGCTCGGTGAGCTGCTGGGAGCGGCCCTGGAGGAGCTGGAAGCAAGCTTCCCTTACGTCAAGGGCCAGCAGGTGATAGCAACCGACGAGGAAGGTGATCCGCTGTACGAAGACATCGGCCCGACCCCGCGCTTCCTGGCGCTGTCGCGCCGTTACCTGCAGGCCATGGACAGTCGCAAGGACGAGTCGACGCATTGATCCTGTGGGAGCAGGCGTAGCCTGCGATCGACTGCGCAGCAGTCGTACGCCTGGGCCAACTGCAATGGATTGACGGCCCCATCGCCGGCGATGCCGGCTCCCACAGAGGTATGCGGTGGCCGCAGTTACTCCTGGATTTCTTGCGGGGTTTCCTGGCCCAGGCAGCGCACCGCCTGTTTCTTGTTGTTCACCAGCACGCCGGTCAGGCCCTTTTGCGCGGTATCGAACATCACCAGCACGCCATCGACACACTGGGCCACCTGGGTAGCTGGCTGCAGGGAGATCTTGTAGTCCTCCCCGGGGATGGTCTTGAGCATGGTGAAGTCCGACAGCAACAAGGCATCCTCGGGCTTGGCGAAATGCAGGTAGCCGTAGTACCACAGGGCACCCACCGTGCCGATGATGCTGCAGACTCCAGTGATGATCAGGGGAATCGCGTTACGTTCTTCACTCATTGTGACGTCTCGTCAGGGTAATTGGGGACTTCGGCCAGACGCCGCAATCCATTGAAATGTTCGGGGTCATCGAGAAAGCGCAGCATCACCTGGCGCCAGGTCTTGTCGGAAAAGGTCTGCACATGGCCGCCACGGGTAAGCTGCAACACCTTCGGCGGTGGTGCCGCCTGGTACAACCGGATGCCGTTGGCCAGCGGTACGATCGGGTCATCGATGCTGTGAAAGAACAGCTTGGGCGGCGCCTTGAGCTGCGCAATCGAATGAATCGCGCTGTCGCCATCGGGTACCAGCCAGGACAGGGGCACCTGCAAGGGCCAGGTCACCCAGGAATTGCTCAAGGCAAAGCGCCCGACCTGGCGGTAGCTGGCCGGCACGCCGTCGAACACCATGGCCTTGAAGCGCCGGGCCTGTTGTGGATGCTCGGCCAGGTAATGAATGGCCATGGCACCGCCCAGGCTCTGCCCCAGCAACACTTGCGGCTTGCCCTGTACCTCAGGGGCCCGCTCCAGCCAGTCAAGGGCGGCGGCGATGTCCTGGTAAACCTGTGGCAAGGCCGGCTTGCCCTGGGACAGCCCGTACCCCCGGTAATCCAGCAACAGTACCTGATAGCCCTGCTCGGGCAACCACCAGCTCCCTCCCAGGTGCCAGGCCAGGTTGCCGCCGTTGCCATGCAGGTGCAGCACCGTGCCCTTGACCTCGACGCCGGCCTTGGCCGGCAACCACCAGCCGTGCAGGCGGGTACCGTCGGCCGCCGTCAGGTTGACATCGCGGTACTGCAGCTTGGCCTTCTGCGGGGTGAATGGCTGGCCGGGCTCGGGATAGAACAGCAGCGAACTGCAGCCGCCCAGACTCAGCAACACCAGCAGCAGGCCCAGCCACCTGCGCCTTGCTTCAGAGAATGTTCGAATAGTCGGCTTCAATCCGGTCCAGGCTCAGGTGGTTGAGGAAGTTGGAGAAACACATCCAGGCCGACAACGCGTTGAGGTCGCGAAACTGTTCCGGCAAGTACTTGGGCGGTTCCACCAGGCCTTCATCGACCAGTTGGCGCAGGGTGCGCATGTCCTCAAGGGTGGTCTTGCCGCAGAACAGCAAGGGGATCTGTTCGAGCTTGCCCTTGCGCACGGCCAACTGAATATAGTTGTAAACCATGATGAAGCCCTTGAGGTAGGACAAGTCCTTGGTAAATGGCAGTCCATTGGGCACCGAGCCGCGGAACACCCGGCTCGCGTTGCCGTAGCTTTCCGGCATGCCAAAGCCCTGGGCGCGGAAGAACTCGTAGATCTGCATGAAATCGGCGCCCTCCTCGACCATATGGATGGCCCGGGTGCGGTTGGTCAGCTTGCGCAGGCGGCTGGGGTAGGAGGCAAAGGCGA
The DNA here is from genome assembly GCF_044769005.1 of Pseudomonas sp. NPDC090755. NCBI lineage: Bacteria > Pseudomonadati > Pseudomonadota > Gammaproteobacteria > Pseudomonadales > Pseudomonadaceae > Pseudomonas > Pseudomonas sp. NPDC090755. Next base: position 174,585 of record NZ_JBIVXC010000002.1, read on the forward strand.
TCACTTCCATGAGGATCGCCAGGCCTTCCTGGGTCACGGTCGACGAGGGCGGGCCCTTGGCCAGGAAGGTGCAGATCGGCTGGTTCAGGCCGTTGAGGGTGGTGCCCACGTGCACCAGCCCTTCATGGACTTCCAGGGCGCGCACGTCGCGGCTGTTGAACATGGCGTCGCTGCGGATCTTGATGTAGTCGGCGCCGGCAGCGGCATCGGCGACGATACCGTCGGACTCGAACACGCGGATGGTGTCCTCGGCCTCGTTGAACACCTTGTTCAGGCGTCGCTGGAGCATCTCCACGGCCTGCTTGGCGGTGAGGTCCTTCGGTTCGTCCTTGAGGTCGCCGCGACCATCGATGTTGTTCAGGTAATCCGAGAGCATCAGCCCCAGGTCTGCCAGGGTCGGATCGCCAGCATGGAACGCATCGGAGGCGGCGCCGTACAGTTCCTGGGAGATCAGGCCGAAATCCTCGGTGCCACGCGCCTCGAGCATGCGCACCACCATGCGATATTCCTTGCACATGCGCCGCATGATCTGCCCGACCGGGTTGAACTGGCCCAGCTGGCGGGTGATGTCGCGCTCGATGTTCTGGAACTCCAGCTTCACCGCGCTGGAATCGAACGACAACGGCCGCGCCTGGTAATAGGCGCGATCCACCGCCGGCATCTCCCTGCCCTTGGCCTTGAGAAAACCCTGGCGGATGCTGTCGTCCCACTTCACCGCATCGAGCACGCGAATGGGCGTTTGCGCCAGGACAATGCGATCAGACAGGGCACGTATCGTCTGCTGGTACTCGTCCACCCTACACTCCTTGAATCGTCTGTATTACTTGCCGGCCCGCTGGAACCGCGCCTCTTCAATGAACAGGTCGGAGTTGGCCGGATCGTCCAGGTAGGCCATGAAGCGCTCCACCGGACTGTCGATCAGCACGCCCTCGCCGTTGTCTTGCGGCACATCATACGTACGGCCGCTGAGCTCTTTCTTCTCTACGGCCTGCTTGACCTGTTCGACGTCGAGGTTGTAGACCACCAGTTCGTTGCCGTCGATGACATCGAACCCGCCGATCAGGAAGTTGCCGCCCAGGCGCTTGGGCACGCCGGCCGAGAGGTACCAGCGATTGCCATGCCGCGACACGGTGAAGGCGTATTCATCGCGCTTCTTGTCCTTACCGATGGCCACGGCCTTGTAGGCATTGCCGCCGATGCGGCTGATCTCCAGCTTCAGCGGCTCGCCCCAGGCGTCCTTGCTGGTCCATTTGCCGAGCAAGGCCTTGGGCGCCGCCTCGTTGGCCGGGATCGGCTCATTGAAGGTCACCAGACAACCGCCAAGCAGCAGGAACGACAGCGCCAACAGCAGACTTCTGGCTTTCATCGGGTTCTCCTTGAAATAGGGCCGCGCCTCACGCGGCGGCCAGCACCAGATGCAGGTACCGGGTAAGGATAGCGAGCATCTGCGCAGGCGCCTCGACACGTGAGCCGTCGAGCAGGCCCTGATATTCCATCTGCTCGATAATCGCCGTCAACACCAGCGCATCCTGCTGCGGCTGGCGCGAGCCCACGACCTGGAGCATCTGGCAGGCGCCGCGCAACAAAATCTGCTCGTGCAGCCTGACCAGTTCGGCCAGTCGCGGACACAGCAGTGCCTCCTGGCGAAAGGCCTGCTCTGCCATCAGGAAATCACGGCGATTGTGCAACTGGCGCTGCACATAATCGGCAGTCATCTTCGCCACCTCATCGGCCAGGTGCGCCCTGCTCTGCGGGCTGCCGTCTCCCTGAGCGAGCAACTGGCGCAGCACGACTTCGGCGCTTTCCCACAGTTTGGCCATGTAGGCAGCACTTCGTTCCACGTACTGGGCGAAGGTATCGGTGAGCAGGTCTTCGATGTCCTTGAAATAGTAGGTGGTCGCCGACAGCGGCACTCCGGCCTCGGCCGCCACCGCGCGGTGACGCACGCCTCGCACGCCGTCGCGCACGACAATGCGCATGGCCGCGTCGAGGATGTCCTGGCGGCGCTGCTCGCTACCCTGGCGACTGGCCTTGCGGCCCTGGTATTGCACACTTTCCGCGACGGCCGTGGCTACGCCCGCCGCACCTTGTTGAGCCATTGCAGGAGTCACTGCGGGTCTCCCCCCGGTTGGAGCCGTTGAAAATTATCGACAGACAAGAAAAAGCCGCCTCGAAAGGCGGCTTGTTCAGGACACTCAGGCCTGCGGGCGCATGTGCGGGAACAGGATCACGTCGCGGATCGACGGCGAGTTGGTCAGCAGCATCACCAGACGGTCGATACCGATGCCCTCACCGGCGGTTGGCGGCATGCCGTATTCCAGGGCGCGGACGAAGTCGGCATCGTAGTGCATGGCTTCGTCGTCACCGGCGTCCTTCTCGGCCACCTGGGCCATGAAGCGCTCGGCCTGGTCTTCGGCATCGTTGAGCTCGGAGTAGGCGTTGGCGATCTCGCGGCCACCGATGAACAGCTCGAAACGGTCGGTGACGTTCGGGTTCTCGTCGTTGCGACGGGCCAGCGGCGAGACTTCGAACGGGTACTGGGTGATGAAGTGCGGCTGCTCCAGCTTGTGCTCGACCAGCTCTTCGAAAATCATGACCTGCAGCTTGCCCAGGCCTTCGTGACCGAGCACCTTGGCACCGGCTTTCTTGGCGATCTCGCGGGCCTTGTCGAGGTCATTGAGGTCGGCAGCGGTGATCTCAGGGTTGTACTTGAGGATCGAGTCGAACACCGACAGGCGCACGAACGGCTCGCCGAAGTGGAACACCTTGTCGCCGTACGGCACATCGGTAGTCCCCAGTACAAGCTGCGCCAGTTCGCGGAACAGCTCCTCGGTCAGGTCCATGTTGTCTTCATAGTCGGCGTGGGCCTGGTAGAACTCGAGCATGGTGAACTCGGGGTTGTGCCGGGTCGAAACGCCTTCGTTACGGAAGTTGCGGTTGATTTCGAAGACTTTCTCGAAGCCACCGACCACCAGACGCTTGAGGTACAGCTCCGGGGCGATACGCAGGAACATCTGCATGTCCAGCGCATTGTGGTGGGTTTCGAACGGCTTGGCCGCGGCACCACCTGGGATGGTCTGCAGCATCGGCGTTTCCACTTCGAGGAAGTCGCGCGCCATCAGGAAGTTGCGGATGTGGGCGATGACCTGCGAACGAACGCGGAAGGTGTGACGGGTTTCCTCGTTGACCATCAGGTCGACGTAGCGCTGGCGATAACGCTGTTCGGTGTCGGTCAGGCCGTGGTGCTTGTCCGGCAGCGGGCGCAGCGACTTGGTCAGCAGGCGCACGCTGGTCATCTCGACGTACAGGTCACCCTTGCCGGAACGGGCCAGGGTACCTTCGGCGGCGATGATGTCGCCCAGGTCCCAGGTCTTGACCGCGGCCAGGGTTTCTTCGGGCAGGGTCTTGCGGTTGACGTAGACCTGGATGCGACCGGTCATGTCCTGGATCACCATGAACGAGCCACGGTTGAGCATGATGCGGCCGGCAACCTTGACCGGAATCGCTGCAGCTTCCAGCTCTTCCTTGGTCTTGTCGACATATTGCTTCTGCAGGTCGTTGCAGTAGCTGTCACGGCGGAAGTCGTTGGGGAAGGCATTACCCTTGGCGCGCTCGGCAGCAAGCTTTTCCTTGCGCAGGGCGATCAGGGTGTTTTCTTCCTGTTGCAGGTCTTGCGGGTCGAGATTGAGGTCGCTCATGTCGTCATTCTTTCCATCAGGTGTTCGTTGCCCTTGTCGGGCAGGGCACGCGATACGGGCCGATGGCCTCGTATCGCGGCGGTGGTGTGCGGTTTACAGCCCCTGCTTGAGGCTCGCTTCCAGGTACTGGTCGAGGTCACCGTCCAGGACTTTCTGGCAGTCGCTGCGCTCAACGCCGGTGCGCAGGTCCTTGATGCGAGAGTCATCGAGAACATACGAGCGGATCTGGTGGCCCCAGCCGATGTCCGACTTGCTGTCTTCCAGCGCCTGCGAAGCAGCGTTGCGCTTCTGCATTTCCAGCTCGTACAACTTGGCCCGCAGCATTTTCATGGCGGTGTCCTTGTTGGCGTGCTGGGAGCGTTCGTTCTGGCAAGCCACCACGGTGTTGGTCGGCACGTGGGTGATACGTACCGCCGAGTCGGTGGTGTTCACGTGCTGGCCACCGGCGCCGGAGGAGCGATAGGTGTCGATGCGCAGGTCGGCCGGGTTGATCTCGATCTCGACCTTGTCGTCGATCTCGGGCGAGACGAACACCGCCGAGAACGAGGTATGGCGACGGGCGCCGGAGTCGAACGGGCTCTTGCGCACCAGGCGGTGCACGCCGATTTCGGTGCGCAGCCAGCCGAAGGCGTACTCGCCCTTGATATGCACGGTGGCGCCCTTGATACCGGCGACTTCACCTTCGGACAACTCGATGATGGTGGCATCGAAGCCACGCTTGTCGGCCCAGCGCAGGTACATGCGCAGCAGGATGTTGGCCCAGTCCTGTGCTTCGGTGCCGCCGGAGCCGGCCTGGATGTCCAGGTAGGCGTTGTTCATGTCCATCTCGCCGCTGAACATGCGACGGAATTCGAGCTTGGCCAGGGACTCTTCCAGGCCCTCCAGCTCGCTCACGACGTCGCCGACGGCGTTTTCGTCATTCTCCTCGACGGCCATGTCGAGCAGGTCCGTGCAGTCGGCCAGGCCGCCGGACAGCTTGTCCAGGGTCTCGACGACCTGCGCCAGCAGGGAACGCTCGCGCCCCAACCCCTGGGCATACTCGGGCTTGTTCCAGACCGCAGGGTCTTCCAGCTCGCGGTTGACTTCGATCAGACGCTCATGCTTTTGATCGTAGTCAAAGATACCCCCGAATAGATTCGGAACGCTCGGTGAGGTCCTTGATGGTGTTAAGAATCGGTTGGATTTCCATGGTCGGGAAGCTCTCGTGCGTATTCTGTAGAAAAGCCGGAGAGTATAACCGAGTCTGAAAGCCGACGGCAGCCCGTCGGGCGGCTTGGGACCACTTGTGGCTCATCGCTGGCTTCGCCAGCTCCCACAGGGTTGCAGAGCACTCACGGGCCATGGAACCTGTGGGAGCCGGCACAGCCGGCGAAGGGGTCGCCGCTCACTCCACCCTGACCTGGTTGCGACCGTTGTGCTTGGCCAGGTACAGGCCCTTGTCCGCTGCCGAGATCAGTTGCCGGCAGTTGCTACCCATGGCCGGTGTGTGGGTAGCCAGGCCAATGCTGACGGTCAGGCTGGAGTCGGCTTCGGGCATGTTGTGGGCGATGTTCATTGCCGCCACCGACTGGCGCAGTTTTTCTGCCACCAGGCGGGCACCACCCGGCGATGTGTTGGGCAGCACCAGGGCGAACTCCTCGCCGCCATAGCGCGCCGGCAGGTCGCTGGGGCGTGCGCAGGAGCCGCGGATGGCATCGGCCACCTTGCGCAGCGCCTCGTCACCGGCCAGGTGGCCGAAGGTGTCGTTATACGACTTGAAATAGTCGACATCGATCATCAGCAGCGACAGCTGGGCCTGCTCGCGCATGGCCCGGCGCCATTCCAGCTCCAGGTATTCGTCGAAATGGCGGCGGTTGGACAGCCCGGTGAGGCCGTCGGAGTTCATCAGCCGCTGCAGCACCAAATTGGTGTCGAGCAGTTGCTGCTGGCTGACGCGCAAGGCGCGATAGGCCTCGTCGCGCTGCAGCAGGGTCAGGTAGGAGCGCGAGTGGTAGCGAATGCGCGCCACCAGTTCGATGTTGTCCGGCAGCTTGACCAGGTAGTCGTTGGCACCGGCGGCAAAGGCCGCGCTTTTGACCAGCGGATCTTCCTTGGTCGACAGGACGATGATCGGGATGTCCTGGGTGGCCGGGTTGTTGCGGTACTCGCGCACCAGGGTCAGGCCGTCCAGGCCGGGCATGATCAGGTCCTGGAGGATCACCGTGGGCTTGATCCGCACAGCCTGGGCCACCGCCTGGTGCGGGTCGGCGCAGAAGTGGAAGTCGATGTTCTCTTCGTGAGCCAGGCCACGGCGCACCGCCTCGCCGATCATGGCCTGATCGTCGACCAGCAGGACCATGGCCGAATTTTCATTCATGGTCGGGAAACCGTCGAGCGGTAAGTCATTCATGCGCTGTCACCTGGTCACTGCCGGCGGGCCGGCGTGGCTCAATACATATCGTCATTTCGGGAAAATTTCCATCAGTCGTGCAGCGATGCGTTCCAGCGGGCGGATCTCCACCGCCGCATCGATCGCCGCCGCCGCTTTGGGCATGCCGTAAACGGCGCTGCTGTGTTGGTCCTGAGCAATGGTCAGGAAGTTCTGCTGGCGCATCAGTTTCAGGCCCTGGGCACCATCGCGCCCCATGCCGGTCAACAGCACGCCAACTGCGTCGCCGCGCCAGTAGCGGGCCACGCTTTCAAAAAATACGTCGATCGAAGGCCGGTAAATTTCGTTCACAGGCTCGGCAGTGTAGGCCAGGGTACCGTTCTTGAGCAGGCGGATATGGTGGTTGGTGCCGGCCAGCAGGACCTGGCCAGGCTGCGGCGCCTCGCCTTCACAGGCCAGGCGCACCGGCAGCCCGGAGGCGCTGCCGAGCCAGTCGGCCATGCCGGCGGCAAACACCTGGTCAACATGCTGGACCAGCACGATGGCCGCGGAAAAATCACGCGGCAAGCCCCTGAGCAGCACTTCCAGGGCCGCCGGACCACCGGCCGAGGAACCGATGGCCACCAGGCGCTGGCGCTGCGCTTCTTCACGAAGCGGTGCAGCCAGGGGGCGCGGCGTATTGTTGCGCTGCTGGCCGATCAACCAGCCGATGTTGAGGATCTTGCGTAGCAGGGGCGCTGCCGCCTCTCTCGGATCACCTGCGCCCAGGGCCGGGGTGTCGACCACATCCAGGGCGCCATGGCCCATGGCCTCGAACACCCGGTGGACGTTCTGCTGGCGGTCCACGGTGACGATCACGATGGCGCACGGCGTCTCGGCCATGATCCGCCGGGTCGCCTCGACGCCGTCCATGACCGGCATGATCAGGTCCATCAGGATCAGGTCGGGGGTCTGCTCGGCACACAGTTTGACCGCCTCGGCGCCATTGCCGGCCACCCAGATCACCTGGTGCGCAGGCTCGAAGGCCAGCGCCCGGCGCAAGGCTTCCACGGCCATGGGCATGTCGTTGACGATGGCGATCTTCATCCCTGTGCTCCCCCGATCAACTCGACCACGGCATCTAGCAAGGCATCATCGTGGAAACTGGCCTTTGCCAAATAGTAGTCGGCTCCGGCATCCAGTCCACGGCGGCGATCTTCTTCACGATCCTTGTAGGACACTACCATGACCGGCAGCGACTGCAGCCGGTTGTCGCGGCGCAGCAAGGTCACCAGTTCGATACCGTCCATGCGCGGCATGTCGATGTCGGTGATCAGCAGGTCGAAGTCCTCGCTGCGCAAGGCATTCCAGCCATCCATGCCATCGACCGCCACCGCCACCTCGTAACCGCGGTTGCTCAGCAGCTTGCGTTGCAGTTCGCGTACGGTCAGCGAGTCGTCGACCACCAGTACCCGCTTGCGGGCCGCCTCGCGGGCGCTGCGCGTACCCCGCTCGATGCGCTCCAGGCGACCGGTGCTGAGCAGCTTGTCCACCGAACGCAACAGGTCCTCGACATCGATGATCAGCACCACGGCACCATCGTCGAGCAAGGCACCGGCGGAGATGTCCTGGATCTTGCCCAGCCGCGCATCGAGCGGCATCACCACCAGCACCCGCTCGCCGACCAGGCGTTCGACCGCCACGCCATAGAGCATCTCGCGCTCACGGATCACCACCACCTTGATGGTTTGCCCTTCGGTCTGGCTGGGCGGCCGGTTGAGCAACTGACTGGCCGCGACCAGGCCGATATGCCGGCCTTCGTGCCAGAAATGCTGGCGCCCCTCGATCTGCACGATGGCCTCGGCCGGCAGTTCCAGGGTGCGCTCGATGTGCGCCAGGGGAAAGGCGTAGGCCTCGGCACCGACTTCGACCACCAGGCTGCGCACCACCGACAGCGTCAGGGGCACTTCCAGGTGGAAGCAACTGCCCTGGCCGCTGGTCTGGGTCAATTCGATGGAGCCGCGCAACTCACGGACCATGTGCTGCACAGCGTCCAGGCCGACGCCGCGACCGGACACCTCGGTGACCTGGTCGCGCAGGCTGAAGCCGGGCAGGAACAGGAAGGTCAGCAGCTCCGCCTCGCTCATCTGCGCCACGGTCTGGGCCGGAGACAACTGGCGCTCGACGATGCTCTGGCGCAAGCGCTCAAGATCGACGCCGCCGCCATCGTCACTGATTTCCAGCACCAGCAGGCCAGCCTGGTGCGAAGCGCGCAGGCGGATATGCCCTTCCAGCGGCTTGCCGGCCAGCAAGCGTCGTTCCGGCAGTTCGATGCCATGGTCGACGGCATTGCGCAGCAGGTGAGTCAGGGGCGCTTCGAGTTTTTCCAGGACATCGCGATCGACCTGGGTCTTCTCACCCTCGATCTCCAGGCTCACCTGCTTGCCCAGGCTACGTCCCAGGTCGCGAACCATACGGCTCTGCCCGGTCAGCACATCGGCGAACGGCCGCATGCGGCAGGCCAGCGCCGTGTCATAGAGCAATTGCGCCCGCTGGCTGGCCTGCCAACCGAATTCATCGAGGTCGGCAGCCTGCTGCAGCAGCATCTGCTGGGTCTGCCCCAGCAGGTGCTGGGCCTGGGCCAGGGCTTCCTGGACTTCCGGACTCTGGCCGCTGGCTTCGAGCTGGGTCTTCAGGCCGTCCAGTGCGCGAATGCTCTGGCCATGTAAACGCTTGAGGCGCTGCAAGGTGGCAAGGTAAGGCTTGAGGCGCTGGGTTTCGACCAGCGACTTGCTCGACAGGTCGAGCAAGCTGTTCAGGCGCTCGGCCGTAACCCGCAGCACCCGCTCTCCCCCGCGTGCGCCCTTGGCCGCCGGGGCGGGCTCAGGGTCGGTGTCGAGCACCGCGGGCTCGGCCAGCGGCTCTGCCGGCGCGGGCGCAACGACAGGTTCCGCTGCACGGGACGGCAGGTCGGCCACAGGGGCACTCACCGCGCTGGCAGGATCGAGCAGCGCAGCCATCTGCACCAGGAACGCCTGCACCGCCGATTCGATGCTCGCATCCCCCGGGGTCGCTACCCGCATCAGCAGGTCGGTGCCCTGAAGCAAGGTATCGATATGCTCGGCACGCAGCAGCAGTCGCCCTTCCTGGGCGCCGACCAGGCAGTCTTCCATCACATGGGCCACACTGACGCCGGCATCGACGCCAACGATACGCGCAGCGCCCTTGAGCGAGTGGGCCGCACGCATGCAGGCTTCCAGCTGGTCGGCCTGGGTCGGGTTACGCTCCAGTGCCAGCAGGCCGGCGCTCAGGACCTGGGTCTGGGCCTCGGCCTCCAGGCTGAACAGTTCGAGCAACGAAGCATCGCGCATTTGCTCTGGGGTCATGACAGGCTCCGGTTCACGGCAGACAGCACTTGCTCTTCATCCAGCACCCGTACACTGCGCCCGCGCCACTGCAGTACCGCTGCAGTAAAACGCGCTTCGCAGCGTTCCTGTTGCAACCGCACGGGGTCCAGGCCGTGGATACCGTCAACCTCGTCCACGCGCAGCACCACCGAACCGCCGGTGGCGGCGATGATCAGCATGCGCGGCATGACCCGGGCCGAGGTGGCGCCATTGCCGACCACTTCCAGGCCCAGCAGGTCAGCCATCGACAGGCACGGCACCAGGGCCCCGCGGACATTGGCGACGCCTTGCAGTACCCGTGAACGCTGGTGGGGCAACGAATGCACCGGCTGCAACGGGGCAACTTCTACCAGGCAACGCGTGGCCAGGGCCAGCCATTCCTCGCCCAGGCGGAACAGCAGCAACGACCGGCCACCGCCCTCCTCCTGCACTTGCGCCTGCTCGTGGTGACCCTGCGCCAGCGAATAGCGGTCCAGCAGACGCGTGGCGGCGGCGGCGTAGACCGAGCAGTTGCGACAATGAATATGCTCCACCAGCAGCGGACAGCTCTTGTCGCCCTGTACACCGATACGGTTCCAGCAGTCGTCGATGGCGGCGGCATCAGTGGCAACCAGCTGCACGTCGTGCTCTCCCTTCATTGTTCAGACTCCCGGTCAGCCCGGCGCGCGGCGCGCTCCTGCAGACGCCGGGCACCGGCGCTGTCACCCTGGGAGTCGAGCAACATGGCCAGGTGCACCAGCGCTTCGTGGTGCTGCGGATCGAGGTACAGCGCCTTGCGGTAGTGACTGACAGCGTCCTGGCTGTCGCCGGCGGTATCGCTGAGCAGCCCCTGCCAATAGAACACCTGGGCATTGGGCGGATACTGCTGCAGATAGCGCGTGCACGCCGCCTGGGCTTCAAGGCTGTTGCCGGCGTTGGCCAACTGGGCGATCTGTGCCAGCAATTCAGCGCTCGGTTCGGCAACGTACACCCGGGCGACCCGCTTGGGCATGACGTCCCTGGGCCTGCGCGCCGGGATCGCCATCGGACGTGGCAGGCTGGCGGGCGGCGGCGTCGGCGACACGATAACCACAGGCTTGCTGAGCGCAGCTGGCTCCACTTCAGGCTGGCGCACGTAGGCGAACGACTGGGCGATACCCAGCGGGCGCATGCCCATGCGCGCCAGCAAACTACCCTCGGCCGGGCCGATGAACAGCACGCCCTGCTCATGGATCAGGCGCTTGAGCACCTCGAACACGCGCTGCTGGGTGGGCACGTCGAAATAGATCAGCAAGTTGCGGCAAAAGACAAAGTCATAGCAGCCTTCCCGGGCTTTGAGCGCCGGATCCAGGACATTGCCCACCTGCAGGTTGACCTGCTGGCGTACCCGTTCATGGAGCCTGTGGCCTTGTTCGGACTCATCGAAATGGCGCTGGCGAAAATCCAGGTGAGTGCCGCGAAAGGAGTTGCGCCCGTACAGGGCCTGCTGGGCCCGGGCGACCGAGTTGGGGCTGATGTCGATACCGTCGACCCGGAAGGCCTGCGCGGGAATGCCGGCATCCAGCAGGGCCATGGCGATCGAGTAAGGCTCCTCGCCGGTCGAGCATGGCAGGCTGAGGATCCGCAGCGGCCGTATCCCGGCAAGCTCGGCCAGGCGCTTGCCGGCAAGGCTCGCCAGGGCCGTGAATGACTCCGGGTAGCGGAAGAACCAGGTCTCCGGGACGATCACTGCTTCGATCAACGCCTGTTGCTCCTGGCCCGACTGCTGCAAGTGCAGCCAATAGTCATCCAGGTCACGCGCCTCCAGCGCCGCACAGCGCTGGCGCAAGGCGCGCTCGACCATCGGGGCGCCGACCGAGGCGACATCCAGGCCGATGCGTTCCTGCAAGAAGCGGAAGAACCGCTGTCCGCTGCTCATGGCTGCTCCCGCCCGTCACCGGCCTGGGCTTCAGGCAGTGGAAACAGCAAGGTACGCACCTCGTCGCTGAGCAGGTCCTGGACGCTGATGCGCTGCACCAGCCCCTCGGCATCCTCGCGCACCGGTCCGAGATAGGGCGCCTGCTGGTTATCCAGGCCGTAGGGCTGGAACTCGTCGGGCTGGCAACGCAGGGTCTGGGTGGCCTGCTCGAGAATCAGGCCCAGCAGCAGATCCGGTCGCGACGGATCGACCCGATAGTGCACCAGCACCAGGCGGGTACTGGTGCGCACCGGCGCCGGCACACCGAAACTCAAGGCCCCCACATCGATCACCGGAATCAGTGCCGCGCGATGGGCCAACACCCCGGCCACCCAGGCTGGCGTCTGGGCAATGGGCTTGAGCGGCAGACGCGGCAGCACTTCGGCGACCTCATGGGCATCGAGGGCAAAGCGCTGCTCAGCGATCTTGAACAGCAGGTACAGCGTGCCGTGGGCGGTCGCCTGCTGTCGACGACGAAACTGAAGGTCGTTCATCGGCGAATCAGACTTTGAACCGCGAGACACCGCCACGCAGGCCGGCAGCAACCTGGCTCAACTCGTCGATGGCGAAGCTGGCCTGGCGCAGCGACTCCACGGTCTGGCTGCTGGCATCACCCAGTTGCGCCAGGGCGTGGTTGATCTGTTCGGCGCCGGTGGCCTGGGCCTGCATGCCCTCGTTGACCATCAGCACCCGCGGCGCCAGGGCCTGGACCTGATGAATGATCTGGCTCAGCTGCTCGCCCACCTGCTGCACCTCGAACATGCCGCGGCGCACTTCTTCGGAGAACTTGTCCATGCCCATGACCCCGGCCGAGACTGCCGACTGGATCTCGCGCACCATCTGCTCGATGTCGTAGGTGGCCACGGCGGTCTGGTCGGCCAGGCGACGCACCTCGGTGGCCACCACGGCAAAGCCACGGCCATATTCGCCGGCCTTTTCCGCCTCGATGGCCGCGTTGAGCGAGAGCAGGTTGGTCTGGTCGGCGACCTTGACGATGGTCACCACCACCTGGTTGATGTTGCCGGCCTTCTCGTTGAGGATCGCCAGCTTGTTGTTGACCAGATCGGCCGCGCCCATCACCTGGTGCATGGTCTCTTCCATGCGCGCCAGGCCCTGCTGGCCGGAACCGGCGAGGATGGAGGCCTGGTCGGCAGCCGAAGTGACTTCGGTCATGGTCCGCACCAGGTCACGGGAGGTTGCGGCGATTTCCCGCGAGGTGGCGCCGATTTCCGTGGTGGTGGCCGCCGTCTCGGTGGCGGTGGCCTGTTGTTGCTTGGAGGTGGCGGCGATCTCGGTCACCGAGGTGGTGACTTGCACCGAGGAACGCTGGGCCTGGGACACCAGGTTGGTCAGCTCGCCCATCATGTCGTTGAAACCGGTTTCGACGGCGCCGAACTCGTCCTTGCGGTCCAGGTTCATGCGCACGCTCAGGTCACCGCTGCTGAGTTTGTCCAGGGCGTGGACGATGCGCTGCATCGGCGCACTGATGGCGCGCATCAGCAGCAAGCCACAGATGGCCGCGGCGATGACCGCCAGGACCAGGGAAATGATCATGCTGATCTTGGCGGCGACCACGGCGCCGACAATCGACTCCGCCGCTTCTTCAGCCGACTGCCGGTTGCGCTCGATCACACCGTTCAGGTGCTTGCGGCCAGTGATCCAGGCCGGGGTCAGGACGTCGCTGATCAGCCGCTGGGCTTCGACATAGTCCTTGCGCCGGTAGGCGTCGAGCACCGTGTCGATGGACTTGATGTAGTCGTCCTCAAGGCGACCGAACTCATTGAAACTGGCCTGGTCGTCGGGATCCTGGATGGTGGACTGGTAACTGGCCATGTGCTGCTTGAGGCGTTCCTCGAAGCCCTTGTACTGATCGAGGTCGGCCGGGGTGATCTCGCGGTGGTTGCTCAGCCCCACCAACTGCTGGGTCGACACGTAACTGTCGACCCAGGCGCTGCGGATCATCGAGCTGTAGTAGACCCCGGGGATGCTGTTGGTGCGAACCGCTTCTTCACCGGACTCGATTGTCACCAGCCGTGAATAGGCAGCGACCACCATCAGCAGCATGATGGCGATGATCACGGCGAAGCTCGCCAGAATCCGTTGGCGCAAGGTCCAGTTTTTCACAGTCAGCCCTCAAATGTTCTACGCGCGCAGAAAAATGGGCAGAGTATAGCCCAGGCACCTCGCGCTTTTGCGGCTGACTTTCAGGCGAAATCGGAACGCATTCACACCATACTGGCTATTAGCCCGGAATCATTGACCGGTAGCCTGTTTCACCTGGTTTTCCAGTTCGACCTTGAGGGCCGGATCGAGCTTGAGCTGCCGGGCCAGTTCGTCCAGGTAGGCGCGCTCCATGAAATGCTCTTCGTCCACCAGCATGACGCTGGCGATGTACATCTCGGCAGCCATTTCCGGAGTGCGTGCGGCGCGCGCCACATCGGCAGGGTCCAGGGGCTTGTTCAGTTCGTCGTGCAGCCAGTGCTGCAGCGTCTGGTCATTGGACAGCTTGACGAACTCACCCTCGATCAGGGCCCGCTCGCGCTCATCGACGTGCCCATCTGACTTGGCCGCCGCCACCAGGGCCTTGAGGATGGCCTGACTGTGCTGCTCGACCTGGGCCGGCGGCAGGCGGTCGAGGGTCTGCGGCTCGCCCTGGGTGGCCGCGCCCTGCTTGGTCTGCCAGTTGCCATAGGCCTTGTAGGCCAGTACGCCGAGGGCCGCCAGGCCGCCGTAGGTCAGTGCCTTGCCACCATATTTGCGGGCCTTCTTGCTGCCCATCAGCAGACCCATGACCCCGGCTGCGAGGGCGCCGCCGCCGGCACCGGAGAGCAGGCTGCCCAGGCCAGCGCTGCCAGACTTGCCAACGGAAGCCTTGCCTGACTCTTTCTGCATCAGCTCCTGGCCGGACTTGAGCAACTGGTCGAGCAAACCACGGGTATTCATCGCGCGTCTCCACGGTGCGGAAATGAACGCCAAGAATAAGCTCTCCCCGCCGCCCCGGCTCGACGCAATCTTGTCACAACATTTCCAGGCCTCCATCGCGGGGCAAGCCCGCTCCCACAGGAATCGCCATACCCCCTGTAAGAGCGGGCTTGCCCCGCGATGGAGGCCCGCCCATTGTTATCGAAAAAAAAGATATAGACTGACCATCAACGATAAAATCAATAAGAAGCCCCCTCATGATGACCCTGCGCCAGATCCGGCACTTCATCGCCGTCGCCGAAACCGGCTCGATTTCCGCCGCCGCCCAGGCGGTGTTCATTTCCCAGTCGACCCTCACCCTGGCCATCCAGCAGCTTGAACAAGAGATTGGCGTCAGCCTGTTCAACCGCCACGCCAAGGGCATGACCCTGACCCACCAGGGCCACCAGTTCCTGCGCCAGGCGCACCTGATCCTGGCCACCGTCGACAACGCCAAGCGCAGCCTGCAACAGAGCACCGACCAGATTGCCGGGCAGTTGACCATCGGCGTGACCAGCCTGGTCGCCGGCTACTACCTGGCCGACCTGCTGACCCGCTTCCAGCGCGCCTACCCCAACGTCGAAATTCGCGTCACCGAAGATGAACGCCCCTACATCGAACACCTGCTGGTCAGTGGAGAGATCGACGTCGGCGTACTGATCCTCTCCAACCTGGAGGACCGCCTGGCCCTGCAGACCGAAGTCCTCACCCACTCGCCCCATCGCCTCTGGCTGCCGGCCCAGCACCCGCTGCTGGAGCGCGACAGCATCAGCCTCGCCGAAGTGGCCGAGGAGCCGCTGATCCAGCTCAATGTCGACGAAATGGAACAGAACGCCCGACGCATCTGGGCCGACGCCGGGCTGCAGGCCAACATCAGCCTGCGCACCGCCTCCACCGAAGCGGTGCGCAGCCTGGTGGCCGCGGGCCTGGGCGTGTCGATCCAGCCCGACATGACCTACCGTCCCTGGTCACTGGAAGGCGACATCATCGAGGCCCGGCCATTGGCCGACCTGAACCAGACCCTCGACGTCGGCCTGGCCTGGCGCCGGGGCACGGCACGCCCGGCGCTGGTCGACCCGTTCCTCACCGTGGCGCGGGAACAACCGGCTGGCGGTCGCAGGCATTCGATTTAATCGAACGCAGCCTTCAATATTTAGAATTTGTCGGCCTGCGCGGGCCCCTCTAGTCTCTAGGCTGATGCAATGGCCGCCACAAGAACAAAGAGAGCCCGCATGCCAGCTACATCTTCTACCCCGCTGTGTACCGCGCTGCTGATCGATGGCGAGCTGGTGGCCGGCACCGGTCGCGCCGAGGCCATCTTCAATCCGGCCACCGGTGAAGTGCTCACCCAGGTGCCCGAAGCCGGCGCCGAGCAGGTCGAGGCGGCAATCCAGGCCGCACACCGCGCCTTCGCCAGCTGGTCGCGCAGCACCCCGCAACAGCGCGCCAATGTACTGCTGGCCATCGCCGATGCCCTGCAAAAACAGCTTGAGCCCATCGCCCGTCTGGAAGCCCTGAACTGCGGCAAGCCCCTGCACCTGGCGCGCCAGGACGACCTGCCGGCGGCAATCGATGTGTTCCGCTTCTTCGCTGGCGCCGTGCGTTGCCAGACCGGCCAGCTGGCCGGCGAGTACCTGCCCGGCTACACCAGCATGGTGCGCCGCGATCCGCTCGGCGTGGTCGCCTCCATCGCGCCCTGGAACTATCCGATCATGATGGCCGCCTGGAAGATCGCTCCGGCGCTGGCGGCCGGCAACACCCTGGTGTTCAAGCCTTCCGAACACACCCCGCTGTCGATCCTGGCTTTGGCACCGGCACTCAACGAGCTGTTGCCGGCCGGTGTGCTGAACATCGTCTGTGGCGGCGGCGAAAGCGTCGGCAGCCACCTGGTCAGCCACGCCAAGGTACGCATGGTGTCGCTGACCGGCGACATCGTCACCGGCCAGAAGATTCTCCAGGCCGCCTCCCGCACCCTCAAGCGCACCCACCTGGAGCTGGGAGGCAAGGCGCCGGTGATCGTCTGCAACGACGCCGACCTGCAGGCCGTGGTCGAAGGCGTGCGCAACTACGGTTACTACAACGCAGGGCAGGACTGCACCGCCGCCTGCCGCATCTACGCCCAGGCAGGCATCCACGACCGGCTGGTGGAACAACTGGGCAGCGCGGTTTCGAGCCTGCGCTTTGCCGGCAAGCGCGACGCCGACAACGAGATCGGCCCGCTGATCACCCCGCGCCAGCGCGACCGCGTGGCCAGCTTTGTCGAACGCGCCCTGAGCCAGCCGCATATCGAACGGGTGACCGGCGCCGCCGTGCATTCGGGCCCGGGGTTCTTTTACCAGCCGACGCTGCTGGCCGGCTGCCGGCAGAGCGACGAGATCGTCCAGCGCGAGGTGTTCGGCCCGGTGGTCACGGTGACCCGCTTCGACGAACTGAGCCAGGCCGTGGACAGGGCCAACGACTCCGAATACGGCCTGGCCTCCTCGGTGTGGACCCGGAACCTGGACAAGGCGATGCAGATCGCCAACCGCCTGCAGTACGGCTGCACCTGGATCAACAGCCATTTCATGCTGGTCAGCGAGATGCCCCATGGTGGCCTGAAGCGCTCGGGCTACGGCAAGGACCTGTCCAGTGATTCGTTGCAGGACTACAGCGTGGTGCGCCACATCATGGCGCGCCATGGCGAGCACCTTGAGTGAACCGACCGTAACCGCACTACGCTTGTACCTTTGTTTGCCACTGCCCCGACCATAATTCCAAAGAAGAGGGAACACCATGTCAGCGCACAAGACCGTATTGCTCAGCGCCCTGAGTACCGCCCTGCTGGCCAGCACCGGCCTGCAGGCCGCCGAGCCGCTCAAGGCGGTGGGTAACGGTGAAGGCCAACTGGACATCGTCGCCTGGCCCGGCTACATCGAGCGCGGTGAGAGCGACAAGGCCTATGACTGGGTGACCGGTTTCGAGAAGGAGACCGGCTGCAAGGTCAACGTCAAGACCGCCGCCACCTCCGACGAGATGGTCAGCCTGATGACCAAGGGCGGCTACGACCTGGTGACTGCCTCGGGCGACGCCTCGCTGCGGCTGATCGTCGGCAAGCGGGTGCAGCCGATCAACACCGCGCTGATCCCCAACTGGAAGAACATCGACCCGCGCCTGCAGGATGGCGGCTGGTACGTGGTCAACAAACAGGTCTACGGCACCCCCTACCAGTGGGGCCCGAACGTGCTGCTGTACAACACCAACGTGTTCAAGCAGGCGCCGACCAGCTGGAGCGTGGTGTTCGAACCGCAAAACCTGCCCGACGGCAAGTCGAACAAGGGCCGCGTGCAGGCTTATGACGGGCCGATCTACATTGCCGACGCGGCGTTGTACCTGAAGTCGGCCAAGCCGGAACTGGGCATCCAGAACCCCTATGAGCTGAACGAAACCCAGTACAAGGCCGTGCTCGACCTGCTGCGCCAGCAACAGCCACTGATCCATCGCTACTGGCACGACGCGACGGTGCAGATGAGCGACGTGAAGAACGAAGGCGTGGTGGCCAGCAGTTCGTGGGGCTACATGGTCAACGGCCTGCAGGCGGACAAGCAGCCGGTGTCCTCGACCATTCCGAAGGAAGGCGCCACCGGCTGGGCCGACACCACCATGCTGCACGCCGAGGCCAAGCACCCGAACTGTGCCTACAAGTGGATGGACTGGTCGCTGCAGCCGAAGGTCCAGGGCGACGTGGCGGCCTGGTTCGGGTCCTTGCCGGCGGTACCGGCGGCCTGTACCGGCAGTGAGCTGCTGGGCGCCGAAGGTTGCAAGACCAACGGCTTCGACAACTTCGACAAGATCGCCTTCTGGAAAACCCCGCAGGCCGAAGGCGGCAAGTTCGTGCCCTACAGCCGCTGGACCCAGGATTACATCGCGATCATGGGCGGTCGCTGAGGCCTCATCGCGGGGCAAGCCCGCTCCTACAGACCCTGTAGGAGCGAGCCCCGGCCCGCCAGCATTCACCGCAGTCAAAAAGCCTTCCCCGGAGCAACACCATCATGACCCTTGCAGTCCAGTTCACCCAGGTTTCCCGCACGTTCGGCGAGGTCAAGGCCGTCGACCGGGTTTCCATCGACATCCAGGACGGCGAGTTCTTTTCCATGCTCGGCCCCTCGGGTTCGGGCAAGACCACCTGCCTGCGCCTGATCGCCGGCTTCGAACAACCCAGCAGCGGCTCGATCCGCATCCACGGCGCCGAGGCCGCGGGCCTGCCGCCCTACCAGCGCGACGTCAACACGGTGTTCCAGGACTACGCGCTGTTCCCGCACATGAACGTGCGCGATAACGTCGCCTATGGCCTCAAGGTCAAGGGCGTCGGCAAGCAGGAGCGCCACACCCGCGCCGACGAGGCCCTGGCCATGGTCGCCCTGGGCGGCTATGGCGAGCGCAAGCCGGCGCAGCTGTCCGGCGGCCAGCGCCAGCGCGTGGCCCTGGCCCGCGCCCTGGTCAACCGGCCACGGGTGCTGCTGCTCGATGAACCCCTCGGCGCCCTGGACCTGAAGCTGCGTGAGCAGATGCAGAGCGAACTGAAAAAGCTCCAGCGCCAGCTGGGCATCACCTTCATCTTCGTCACCCACGACCAGACCGAGGCGCTGTCGATGTCCGACCGCGTGGCAGTGTTCAACCGCGGACGCATCGAACAGGTCGACACCCCGCGCAACCTGTACATGAAGCCGGCCACCACCTTCGTTGCCGAGTTCGTCGGCACTTCAAACGTGGTCCGTGGCGAACTGGCCGAACAGTTGAACGGCAGCCAGATGCCCTTTTCCATTCGCCCCGAACACATCCGCCTGGACGGCAGCGCCGCCAGCCACGAAGTACAGGTCAGCGGCCTGCTGCACGACATCCAGTACCAGGGCAGCGCCACCCGCTACGAGCTGAAGCTGGACAATGGCCAGCTGCTGGCGGTGAGCCAGGCCAACAACCAGTGGCAGGAACAGGCACAGAGCTGGCAACCCGGCCAGCGCGTGCACGCCCGCTGGGCTCGCGAGGCAATGACGGCGCTGCAGGAAACCGTCCTGGGCGAGGGTCGCTGAGATGAGCCTGGCCCTGGAAAAACCGGCGTTGCAGCCGGCGGACTCGCCAATTCGGCGCCTGTCCACCCTGCTCTACCGGCGCCCCAACCTGTACCTGCTGATGCTGTTGATCCCGCCGCTGCTGTGGTTCGGCGCGATCTACCTCGGCTCGCTGCTGAACCTTTTGTGGCAAGGCTTCTACACCTTCGACGACTTCACCATGGCGGTGACGCCGGAGTTGACCCTGGCCAACTTCGCCGCGCTGTTCAACCCGGCGAACTTCGACATCATCCTGCGCACCCTGGTGATGGCCATCGCCGTGTCCATCGCCAGCGCCACCCTGGCCTTCCCGATCGCCTACTACATGGCGCGCTACACCACGGGCAAGACCAAGGCGTTCTTCTACATTGCGGTGATGATGCCGATGTGGGCCAGCTATATCGTCAAGGCCTACGCCTGGACCCTGCTGCTGGCCAAAGGCGGCGTGGCCCAGTGGTTCGTCCAGCAACTGCACCTGGAAGCGGTGTTGCAGTTTATCCTCGGCATTCCGGGCGTGGGCGGCAGCACCCTGTCGACCTCGCACCTGGGGCGTTTCCTGGTGTTCGTCTACATCTGGCTGCCGTTCATGATCCTGCCGATCCAGGCATCGCTCGAACGCCTGCCGCCGTCGCTGCTGCAGGCCTCGGCCGACCTCGGCGCACGGCCACGGCAAACCTTCATGCAGGTAGTCCTGCCGCTGTCGGTGCCAGGCATCGCCGCCGGCTCGATCTTCACCTTCTCGCTGACCCTGGGCGACTTCATCGTGCCGCAGCTGGTGGGCCCGCCCGGTTACTTCATCGGCGGCATGGTCTACGCCCAGCAGGGCGCGATCGGCAACATGCCGATGGCCGCAGCCTTCACCCTGGTGCCCATCGTGCTGATCGCCGTGTACCTGTCCATCGTCAAACGCCTGGGGGCCTTCGATGCACTCTGAAAAAGCCTCGCTGGGCCTGCGCCTGGCCGCCTGGGGCGGGTTGGTGTTCCTGCACTTCCCGATCCTGATCATCTTCCTCTACGCCTTCAACACCGAAGACGCGGCGTTCAGCTTCCCGCCCCAGGGCTTCACGCTGAAGTGGTTCAGCGTGGCGTTCTCGCGCCCCGACGTGCTCGAGTCGATCAAGCTCTCGCTGCAGGTGGCGTGCCTGGCGACCCTGATCGCCCTGGTGCTCGGCACCCTGGCCTCGGCGGCCTTGTACCGACGCAACTTCTTCGGCAAGGAAAGCATCTCGCTGATGCTGATCCTGCCCATCGCCCTGCCCGGCATCATCACCGGTATCGCCCTGCTGTCGGCCTTCAAGACCTTGGGGATTGAGCCGGGTATCTTCACCATCGTGGTCGGCCACGCGACCTTTTGCGTAGTGATCGTCTACAACAACGTCATCGCTCGCCTGCGGCGCACCTCCCAGAGCCTGATCGAAGCGTCGATGGACCTGGGCGCCGACGGCTGGCAGACCTTCCGCTACATCATCCTGCCCAACCTCGGCTCGGCCCTGCTGGCCGGCGGCATGCTGGCCTTCGCCTTGTCGTTCGACGAGATCATCGTCACCACCTTCACCGCCGGTCACGAACGCACCTTGCCGATCTGGTTGCTCAACCAGCTCAGCCGCCCGCGCGACGTGCCGGTGACCAACGTGGTCGCCATGCTGGTGATGCTGGTGACCATGCTGCCGATTCTTGGTGCCTATTACCTGACCCGCGGCGGCGAAAGCGTTGCCGGCAGCGGCAAATAACTCCCGGAGGATTTCCCCGATGCAAACCAAACTGCTGATCAACGGCCAACTGGTTACCGGCGAAGGCGCAAGCCATGCCGTGCTCAACCCGGCCCTGGGCACCACCCTGGTGGAGATCCCCGAGGCCACCCAGGCCCAGGTGGACAGCGCCGTGCGTGCTGCCGACCATGCTTTCGAGGCCTGGTCGCAGACCACGCCCAAGGAGCGTTCGCTGCTGCTGCTGAAACTGGCTGACCTGATCGACGCCCATGCCGAGGAACTGGCTCGCCTGGAGTCGAACAACTGCGGCAAGCCCTACGCTGCCGCGCTGCACGACGAGCTGCCGGCGATTGCCGACGTGTTCCGTTTCTTCGCCGGGGCCAACCGCTGCATGAGTGGTTCGGCCGGTGGCGAGTACCTGCCGGGCCACACCTCGATGATCCGCCGCGACCCGCTGGGCGTGGTGGCGTCCATTGCGCCGTGGAACTACCCGCTGATGATGGTCGCCTGGAAAATCGCCCCAGCCCTGGCCGCCGGCAACACTGTGGTGCTCAAGCCGTCCGAGCTGACCCCGCTGACCGCCCTGCGCCTGGGCGAACTGGCCGCACCGCTGTTCCCGGCCGGCGTGCTGAACATCCTGTTCGGCAAGGGCCAGAGCGTTGGCGCGCCGCTGGTGACCCACCCGAAGGTGCGCATGGTCTCGCTGACCGGTTCCATCGCCACCGGCGCCAACATCGTCGCCAGCACCGCCGACACCGTCAAACGCACCCACATGGAACTGGGCGGCAAGGCACCGGTGATCATCTTCGATGACGCCGACATCGATGCCGCCGTGGAGGGCATCCGCACCTTCGGCTTCTACAACGCCGGCCAGGACTGCACGGCGGCGTGCCGCATCTACGCCCAGGCAGGGATCTACGAGAAGTTCGTCGAGAAGCTGGGAGCCGCGGTGGCCAGCATCAAGCATGGCCTGCAGGACGCCGAAGACACCGAACTGGGCCCACTGGTCAGCGCCCAGCACCGCGACAAGGTCGCCGGCATGGTCGAGCGTGCCATTGCCCAGCCGCATATCCGCCTGGTGACCGGAGGCAAGGTAGTGCCGGGTGATGGCTTCTTCTTCGAACCGACAGTGCTGGCCGACGCCCAGCAGGATGACGAAATCGTGCGCCGTGAAGTATTTGGCCCGGTGGTGTCGGTGACCCGCTTCGATACCGAAGCGCAGGTACTGGCCTGGGCCAACGATTCCGACTACGGCCTGGCCTCCTCGCTGTGGACCGCCGACGTCGGTCGCGCCCACCGCCTGTCAGCGCGGCTGCAGTACGGCTGCACCTGGGTCAACACCCACTTCATGCTGGTCAGCGAAATGCCCCACGGCGGGCAGAAGCTGTCGGGCTACGGCAAGGACATGTCGATGTACGGGCTGGAGGATTACACCTGTGTGCGGCATGTGATGTTCAAGCACTGAGTCAGGCTTTCGGGCCCCATCGCGGGACGAGCCCGCTCCCACAGGTGCCACCTGGGCCCTGTGGGAGCGGGCTCGTCCCGCGATACTTTTCAGGCTGGGTCGCGCAGATCGGACTCGTGGATCGGCTGCTCCCGATGGGTCGCGCGCTGGTACTGCGCCGGCCAGATGGCCTTGAGCCCAGGTTGCAGGTCCTCGTCGGCATGCAGCGGCCAGTACGGGTCGCGCAGCAGTTCCCGGGCCAGGAAAATCAGGTCGGCCTGGGGCTGGCGCAGGATGTGTTCGGCCTGCATCGAATCGGTGATCATCCCCACCGCCCCCGTTGGAATGCGCGATTCCACGCGGATCCGTTCGGCAAACCGGGTCTGGTAGCCCGGCCCTACGGGAATCTCCGCGTGCACCGACGTCCCTCCCGAGGACACATCGATCAGGTCAACGCCCAGCGCCCTCAGGCGTTTCGCCAGTTCCACGGTTTCATCCGGGTTCCAGCCATCCTCCACCCAGTCGGTCGCCGACAGGCGCACAAACACCGGCAATTCCTCCGGCCATACCTCACGCACGGCTTCGGTCACCTGTAGCGTCAGGCGTATACGGTTCTCGAAACAACTGCCGTATTCATCCCGACGCTGGTTGCTCAGCGGCGAAAGGAACTGATGCAGCAGGTAACCGTGGGCAGCATGGACCTCCACGACTTTGAAACCCGCCTTGAGCGCCCGGTGCGCCGCTTCGACAAAGGCCTGGATGATGTCGTCGATCTGCGCCTTGTTCAGTTCGGTGGGCTTGGCATGTTCAGGGTCGAAGGCAATCGGCGACGGCCCCACCGGAGTCCAGCCACCGTCTTCCACCTTCACGCTGCCATGCTTGCCCAGCCAGGGTCGATGGGTGCTGGCCTTGCGCCCTGCGTGGGCCAGCTGGATCCCGGGCACGGCGCCCTGGGCGGTAATGAAACGGGTGATGCGTTGCAATGGCGGGATCTGCGCGTCGTCCCACAGCCCCAGGTCCTGGGCGGTAATGCGCCCCTGGGCCGTGACTGCGGTGGCTTCGGTGAACACCAGCCCCGCGCCGCCCACTGCCCGGCTGCCCAGGTGCACGAGGTGCCAGTCGTTGGCCAGGCCATCGACTGCCGAATACTGGCACATGGGCGAGACGACAATGCGGTTGGGCAGGGTCAGGTGACGCAGGGTATATGGCTCAAGCAGCAGGCTCATGAGGGACCTCCCGGGACTCCAATGGTAGGCCGACCCGAACGCTCATGCTTCCCCTTGGCCCGGTGCCGGTCCTTTAGAGCCTAGACCACTTTGCCCGCCGAAGTTTCAGCGTGGCTCCATGTGGGCGATCATCAGTTGCACGTTTTCCTGCCCGCGAAACTCATTGACGTCGAGCTTGTAGGCCAGCTCCACCCAGCGCACCGTAGGGTTGGGCCAGACCTCGCGGTCGATACCGAAGGCGATGCCGTCAAGCTTGACCGAGCCACATTCGCTCTTGAGCACCACCTTCAGGTGCCGCTCGCCGACGACGCGCTGCTCGACCAGTTGGAACACGCCGTGGAACAGCGGCTCGGGGAAGTGCTGGCCCCAGGGCCCGGCATGGCGCAGGGCACGGGCCAGCTCCAGGTGGAACTCCTCCACCGCCAGCGTGCCATCGGACAGCAGCCGACCGGTCAGGTCGTCTTCACGCAATTGCCGGCGGACCTCCTCGTCGAATGCCTGGGCAAAGGCCGGGAAGTTGTCAGCCGGCAACGACAAGCCGGCGGCCATGGCGTGGCCGCCGAACTTGCTGATCAGGTGCGGCTGGCGCGCGGCCACGGCATCCAGCGCGTCACGGATATGAAAACCCGGGACCGAGCGGGCCGAGCCCTTGAGCATGCCCTCACCTGCATCGGCAAAGGCGATGGTCGGACGGTGGTAGCGCTCCTTGAGGCGCGAGGCGAGGATGCCGATCACCCCCTGGTGCCAGTCGGGCTCGAACAGGCACAGGCCGAACGGCATCGATTCCAGCGGCAGGTCCTTGAGCTGGGCCAGGGCCTCGCGCTGCATGCCCTGCTCGATGGACTTGCGGTCCTGGTTCAGTTCATCCAGCTGCACGGCCATTTCCCGGGCCAGGGCCGGATCGTCGCTGAGCAGGCATTCGATGCCCAGACTCATGTCGTCCAGGCGTCCGGCGGCATTCAGGCGCGGACCGAGGATGAAGCCAAGGTCGGTGGAGGTGATACGTCCATGATCGCGGCGGGCCACTTCCAGGATCGCCTTGAGCCCCGGACGCGCACGTCCGGCGCGGATACGCTCCAGCCCCTGGTGCACCAGGATGCGGTTGTTGGCATCCAGCGGCACCACGTCGGCAACGCTGCCCAGGGCAACCAGGTCGAGCAGCTCGCCGATGTTCGGCTGCGGCCGGGTGTCATAGTGGCCCAGGCTGCGCAGGCGAGCGCGCAAGGCCATCAATACATAGAACATCACCCCGACCCCGGCCAGGGCCTTGCTGGCGAAGGTGCAGCCCGGCTGGTTGGGGTTGACGATGGCATCGGCGGCCGGCAGTTCGTTGCCCGGCAGGTGGTGGTCGGTCACCAGCACCTTGAGCCCGGCGGCCTTGGCCGCCGCCACACCCTCGACACTGGAAATGCCGTTGTCCACGGTCACCAGCAACTGCGGCTGGCGCTGCAGGGCAACCTCGACGATTTCCGGGGTCAGGCCGTAGCCGTACTCGAAGCGATTGGGCACCAGGTAGTCGACATGGGCCGCGCCCAGAAGGCGCAGGCCCAGCACGCCGACGGTACTGGCGGTGGCGCCGTCGGCATCGAAGTCGCCGACGATCAAGATGCGCTGGCGTTGTGCCAGGGCCTCGACCAGCAGGTCCACCGCCGCGTCGATGCCCTTGAGCTGCTGGAACGGCAGCAGGCGTGCCAGGCTCTTGTCCAGTTCCTCCGGGGCCTGTACGCCACGGGCGGCATACAGGCGGGTCAGCAAGGGCGGCAAGTCGCCGAGAAAGGGCAAGGTCGAGGGCAGCGGGCGTGGTTCGATACGCATGGGGCGACGGGGCTTCTCGTGAATCAGGTGTAGGGGATGGGAGTACGCGGCCTCAGCCGCGCTCGCCCAGCAACCATTCGAGCTGGACTTCGTGCTGGCCGCGGTCATCGGTGACGAAGACCGTGCCTTCGCTGATCATCACATCCCACTTGATCGCACGCGGCATGTCGGTGGCCAGGGTTTCCAGCACGTCCTGGGGCACGGCAGCGATATTGAGGTTCTTCAGGCCCTTGACCGCATCGACCACTTTGTTCTGCCACACGCGCAGGCTGCCATAGGCCAGCAGGCTGGTGCGTTCGGTACGGCGCGAGCACCAGGTCAGGCGATCGGCATCGGGCTGGCCGACTTCGATCCAGTGCAGGATGCGGTCATCCAGGCTCTTTTCCCACACGGCAGCTTCGTCCACGTCCGACAGACCACGCCCGAACGACAGCTGCTCGTTGTACCACAGGGCGTAGGCCAGCAACCGCACAGCCATGCGCTCTTCGGTTTCCGAAGGGTGGCGGGCAATGGTCTGCTTGACGCTTTCGTACACACCGCGGTCAAGATCGGTGAGGTTGAGTTCAAATTTGTAAGTCGTGGAAGGCTGGGCCATGGCGGGCTTCTTGCGGCAAGAAAAAGTCGCCCAGTCTAACCGATCCCTGCAATCCTTGCCCCGCGACAGTATCTGAGCGCGCCAGCCTATGATAAAAACCCAGATTCCGACCCGCCGCCACGGATGCACCATGCCTACGCCCAGCAAACCTCTCGCCGGTCTTAAAGTCGTCGAACTCGGCACCCTGATTGCCGGCCCCTTTGCCTCTCGCATCTGCGCCGAGTTCGGCGCCCAGGTGATCAAGGTCGAGTCACCCGACGGCGGCGATCCCTTGCGCAAATGGCGCAAGTTGTACGAAGGCACCTCGCTGTGGTGGTTCGTCCAGGCGCGCAACAAACAGTCGCTGACCCTCAACCTCAAGCACCCCGAAGGCATCGAGATCCTCAAGAAGCTGCTGGCCGATGCCGACATCCTGATCGAGAACTTTCGCCCCGGTGTCCTGGAAAAGCTCGGCCTGGGCTGGGATACCCTGCATGCGCTGAACCCGAAGCTGGTCATGGTGCGCCTGTCCGGCTTCGGCCAGACCGGCCCGATGAAAGACCAACCCGGCTTCGGCGCTGTCGGTGAATCCATGGGCGGGCTGCGCTACATCACCGGTTTCGAAGACCGCCCACCGGTGCGTACCGGTATTTCCATCGGCGACTCCATCGCCGCGCTCTGGGGCGTGATCGGCGCACTGATGGCCTTGCGTCATCGCGAGGTCAATGGCGGTGAAGGCCAGGTGGTGGACGTGGCCCTGTACGAAGCGATCTTCGCCATGATGGAAAGCATGGTCCCTGAATTCGACGTGTTCGGCTTCATCCGCGAGCGCACCGGCAACATCATGCCGGGCATCACCCCGTCGTCGATCCACACCAGCGCCGATGGCAAGCATGTGCAGATCGGCGCCAATGGCGATGCGATCTTCAAACGTTTCATGCAGGCCATCGGACGCCAGGACCTGGCCGATGATCCGCAACTGGCCAGCAACGACGGTCGCGACCTGCGCCGCGACGAGCTGTATGGGGTCATCGACCGCTGGGCCGCCAGCGTGCCGCTGGATGCATTGATGCAGCTGCTCAACGAGGCCCAGGTCCCGGCCAGCCGCATCTACAGTGCCGAAGACATGTTCAGCGACCCGCAGTTCCTGGCCCGCGAAATGTTCCTGCAGGCCAAGCTGCCCGACGGCAAGCCGTTCAAGATGCCCGGTATCGTGCCCAAGCTGTCGCAGACACCGGGCTCCACCGAGTGGGTCGGCCCGGAACTGGGTGAGCACACCGAGCGCCTGCTCGGCGAGCTGGGCTACAACGCCACGGGCATCGCCCGCCTGCGCGAACAAGGAGCCATTTGATGCATTGCGCCTGACCCTGTTCCCGGCTCGCTGGTGGAGACTCGCAAATGACCAAGTGCAGGCGACAACTCGGCCCCTTGCTGGCCGCCCTGCTCTGCGCCTTGCTGCCGAGTGGCGCCTGGGCCAAGGAACGACTGCTCTGGTTGTTGCGTGATCTGCCGCCCCTGACCATCTACGAAGGCGCGAGCAAGGGCCAGGGGGTGATCGATCACTTGCTGCCGATGCTGATCGACAACATGCCCGAGTACGAACACAGCATCATCCGCGTCAACCGCGCGCGGGGCATCCAGATGCTGCAGGAAAGCGGCTTCACCTGCGACCCGACCCTGCTGTGGACACCCGAGCGGGCCCGCTACGTACACTTCTCGCAGCCAAGCCTGGGCATGCTCAGCAGCGGCCTGGTGATCCGCCAGCAGGACCAGGCCCTGGTGGCGCCCTACCTGAAGAACCAACAGGTCGACTTGCCGGCGCTGCTGGCCAACACCCCGCTCAAGCTGGGCGTGGTGGCCGAGCGCAGTTACAGCCCGCCGGTGGACGCCCTGCTCAAGACCCTGCCCAACGACACCCTCAGCCGCCACTATGGCAACGACGCAGCGGCCAATCTGCTGCAGATGCAGCAACTGGGGCGACTGCAGCTGTTGCTCGGCTACTGGCCCGAAGCCCGCTACCTGATCCAGCAACAAGGCTGGTCGAGCAATGACTACCGCTTCTACCCCATCCAGGGGGGCGCGCGTTACCAGTTCATCCGGGTGGGTTGCGCCGACACGCCGCTGGGCCGCGAGGCGGTCAAGCACATCAATCAATTGCTGCAGCCCTCGCGCCGCGAGACCCTGGCGGATCTGTACGCCCTGTGGCTCGACCCGGAACTGCGCGAGCAGTACCTGCAGGACAGCCGGCAGTTCTTCAGCGGCCAGCCTTGAGCAGGCAAAAAGAAACCCCGAACGCTGGGGAGGACGTCCGGGGTTCAATGGAAGTCCCGCGGGACTTCTGGTGACAGTAGCTCGGTGTAGGAGCCACACACCGAACCACTGTCCCTACACCTTCTGATTGCCTGCTGCGGTAAAGGTTCCGTCATATTTACGCGAATGCGGACGCCTGCCCTGGGCTTATACCTGTGCGCGCACTCATCCAGCTGCTCAGCTCGGCCCCCGGCATGGGGCGGGCGATGAAGTAGCCCTGCATCACCGGCCGACCCAGGTCCTTGAGCGCCAGCAGGTCATCGGCGCTCTCCACGCCTTCGACCACCACCTTCAGGTTCATGCGCCGGGCCATGATCATGGCGCCCGCCACCACGGCGGCCTTTTTGCCGTCCTGGCCCATGCCACGGACGAACTCGCTGGGCAGTTTCAGCTCACTGAACGGCAGTTCGAGCAAACGTTGCAGGTTGGATTCGCCCATGCCGAAATCATCGATGGCCAGCTGGCAGCCCAGAATGCGCAGATGCAGCAATGCTTCGAGTTGCAGGCTGTCCAGGGTGCTGCCTTGAGTTTCGACCAGCTCCAGGGTCAGGTCGCTGGCCGGGACCTTGTGTCGTTCCAGTGCCGCGGTGACGCGCTCGCGAAAATCGCTGCGAGCCAGCAATTGTGGCTTGATATTCACCGCCACTGGCAGCGCTCGCCCCTCGGCCAGACGATGCTGCGCGCTGAACGCCAGGGCCTGGTCCAGCACATGCCAGCTGAGGGTGTCGAACAGGTTGGCGCGCTCGATCGCCGGGAAAAACTGCGCCGGCGATAGCAGGCCGAGGGTGGGATGCTGCCAGCGCACCAGGGCTTCGACGCCGGCCAGCTTGCCGTCGAAACACACCTTGGGCTGGTAGTGCACCACCCACTGCGCCTGGCACTCGGCCAGTTGCACCACCGACAGGGCCAGCAACTGCGGATGTTGCGGCAGCGGCGGCAACCGGGGCGCGATGGCGTCCCCCTCAAGATAGCGACGCAACAGTTGCAGAAGAACCAGCGAGTTGGCCGGTTTCTGCAGGCAACCCAGGACGTTCAGCCCCAGTTGCCGGGCCAGGTCGCCGACGCTGTCGATCACGCACGGCTCGGCGCCACTGAGGATGATCAGCGAAGCGGCCAGATCGTTGTCCGCCAGGTGGCGGATCAGCGCCAGGCCATCGGTACCGTCCATCTGCAGATCGCAAATGGCGATGTCGACCCGGCCACGCCGGGACAACGTCTGACAGGCTGCCTCGACGGACTCGGCGGTGAGTACATCGAACACCCCATTGGCATTGAGCATCTGATGCAGGGCCATCAGTTGAAAGGGATGGTCCTCCAGGACCAGAACCGTCAATGAATGCATGAACGTTTACCCCGGTCAGTTTCAACAACACGGGGGCCAGACTAGGCAAGAATGCGCCACGCAGCTATCGGACACGTCCTAAAGTGTGTCCGATACATCCATCAACGACCCTTCGATATCGACCTTGCGCAGCACCTTCACCTGCTCCAGCAGCGATGGGTGGGAGCGAGGTACCGTAGCGCCGGCACAAAAAACAAAGCCCGTCAGGGACGGGCTTTGTCACAGGCCGGGCGCTCGATCAGAGCGGCTTGCCGCGGTTGCCGTGCTGGCTGACGAAGGCCTGGACGGCTTTCAAGTCATTGGCCAGGACCGTGCACTTCTCTTCCCGGGCGAACAGGTCGCTCAGGTGCGCAGGCAGTTCCAGGGCCTTGCCGACACCGGCCTTCTCCACCGCTTCCGGGAACTTGACCGGATGCGCGGTACCCAGCACCACCATCGGGGTGTCCAGGCTGCGACGGCATTCGCGTGCGGCCTTGACGCCGATCGCGGTATGCGGGTCGAGCACCTCGCCGGTCTGGGCGAAGACTTCGGCGATGGTTTCGCAGGTTTGCGCGTCATCGACGGCCAGCGAGTCGAACAGCTTGCGCGCTTCGGTCCAGCGGTCCTGTTCGACGCTGAAACCACCGCCCTGCTTGAAGTTCTCCATCAGCCCGGCGATGGCCGCGCCGTTGCGACCGTGCAGGTCGAACAGCAGGCGCTCGAAGTTCGACGAGACCATGATGTCCATCGACGGCGACAGGGTGGCGTGCAGGGTTTCCTTGACGTACTGGTTGCCGCTCATGAAGCGGTGCAGGATGTCGTTGCGGTTGGTGGCGACGATCAGTTGGCTGATCGGCAGGCCCATGTTGCGGGCCAGGTAGCCGGCGAAGATATCGCCGAAGTTGCCGGTCGGCACCGAGAAGGCCACCGAACGCGCCGGGCCACCCAGCTGCAGGGCTGCATGGAAGTAGTAGACGATCTGGGCCATGATCCGCGCCCAGTTGATCGAGTTCACCGCCACCAGGCGAGTGCCCTTGAGGAAGCCCTGGTCAGCGAAGCTGGCCTTGACCATTTCCTGGCAATCGTCGAAGTTGCCTTCGATGGCGATGTTGTGGATGTTGTCACCGAAGAGGGTGGTCATCTGCCGACGCTGGACTTCCGACACGCGCTGATGCGGGTGCAGGATGAAGATGTCGACGTTGTCGCAATGGCGGCAGCCTTCGATGGCAGCAGAACCGGTGTCGCCACTGGTGGCGCCGATGATCACCACGCGCTCGCCACGCTTGGCCAGTACATGGTCGAGCAGACGGCCGAGCAGTTGCAGGGCGAAGTCCTTGAACGCCAGGGTCGGGCCGTGGAACAGCTCCAGCACCCATTCGTTGCTGCCCAGCTGACGCAGCGGGGCAACCGCGGCGTGGGCGAACTCACCGTAGGTTTCTTCGAGGATCTTCTTGAAATCGGCATCGGCAATGCTGCCGGTGACGAACGGGCGCATCACCCGGAATGCCAGCTCGTGGTACGGCAGGCCGGCCCAGGACGCGATCTCTTCCTGGGTGAAGCGCGGCAGGTTTTCCGGCACGTACAGGCCGCCGTCACTGGCGAGGCCCGCCAGCAGGACGTCTTCGAAATTCAGGGCCGGTGCCTGGCCGCGGGTACTGATGTAACGCATGACCTATTCCTCTAACGCAAAGACTGCTCAGTTCAGTTGTTCGACGCGGATACGCACCACGCTGCCAACCACATCCTGCAAGGCTTCCAGGGCGGTGATGGCGTCGTTCATGCGTTGCTCGAGCACACGGTGGGTGAGCAGGATCATTGGCACCAGGCCGTCCTGTTCCTCGACTTCCTTCTGCATGATCGACTCGATGTTGATGCCACGCTCCGACAGGATGCTTGCCACCTGGGCCAGCACGCCCGGGTGATCCTTGGCCTGGATGCGCAGGTAGTAGGCGCTTTCGCACGCTTCGATCGGCAGGATCGGGTGCGCCGACAGCGAGTCGGGCTGGAAGGCCAGGTGCGGTACGCGGTTCTCAGGGTCGGAGGTCATGGCCCGGACCACGTCCACCAGGTCCGCCACCACCGACGAAGCGGTAGGCTCCATGCCGGCGCCCGCGCCGTAGAACAAGGTGGAACCGGCGGCGTCGCCGTTGACCATGACCGCGTTCATCACGCCGTTGACATTGGCCAGCAGGCGGTCGGCCGGGATCAGGGTCGGGTGCACGCGCAGCTCGATGCCATTGGCGGTGCTGCGGGCCACGCCCAGGTGCTTGATGCGGTAGCCCAGGGCCTCGGCGTAGTTCACGTCGGCGGTGGTCAGCTGGGTGATGCCTTCGGTGTAGGCCTTGTCGAATTGCAGCGGAATACCGAAGGCGATGGACGCCAGGATGGTCAGCTTGTGCGCGGCATCGATGCCTTCGACGTCGAAGGTCGGGTCGGCTTCGGCATAGCCCAGGGCCTGGGCTTCGGCCAGCACGTCGGGGAAGGCCCGGCCTTTTTCACGCATTTCGGTGAGGATGAAGTTGCCCGTGCCGTTGATGATCCCGGCCAGCCAGTTGATGCGGTTGGCCGAGAGGCCTTCGCGAATCGCCTTGATCACCGGAATGCCGCCGGCCACGGCCGCTTCGAAGGCGACGATGACGCCCTTCTCGCGGGCCTTGGCGAAGATTTCGTTGCCGTGCACGGCGATCAGCGCCTTGTTGGCGGTGACCACGTGCTTGCCGTTGTCGATGGCCTTGAGCACCAGATCGCGGGCGATGGTGTAGCCGCCGATCAGCTCGATGACAATGTCGATTTCCGGGTTCGTTGCGACCTCGAATACATCAGCGGTAATGGGGGTACCGGTAATCTGGCAATTCGGGTTTGGCGAACGCATGGCAATCTGTGCCACTTCAATACCACGCCCGGCACGGCGGGCGATCTCCTCGGCGTTACGCTGAAGTACATTGAAGGTACCGCCACCGACGGTCCCCAACCCACAGATGCCTACTTTGACCGGTTTCACTGTGAACTCCCCATGAAACGACCGACCTTGGGCCGATCGTGAAAACAGCCGCCACCGGCAGTGGCGGCTTGCGATTGAATTACTTGGCCAGGGCCAGCTTGGCCACTTGCGGCGCCGGCTGGTAGCCCGGAATCACCTGACCGTTCTCCAGAACGATGGCCGGCGTGCCATTGACGCCGATCGACTGACCCAGCGCGAACTGCTTGCCGACCGGGTTGGCGCACTTGGCGGCCTTGATTTCCTTGCCGTCGATCATCTTGTCCAGGGCCGCCTTGCGGTCGCTGGAGCACCAGACTGCCTGCAACTGCTCGTCACCCGACGACCCCAGGCCCTGGCGCGGGAAGGCGACGTAGCGCACTTCGATACCGCGGCGGTTGAGCTCTGGCACTTCGGCGTGCAGCTTGTGGCAGTACGGGCAGGTGGTGTCGGTAAACACGGTGATGTGTGACTTGGTTTCACCCTTGGCAGGATAAACCACCATCTCCGCCGCCGGAATGGCATTGATGGTCTTGGCGATGGCCTGACGCTCGGTTTTTTCGGTCAGGTTGACCGGCTTGCCGTCCTGGATCTGGAACAGGTAGCCCTGTACGACGAACTGGCCATCGGCGCTGGCGTACAGCACGCGACCGCCTTCGAGCTTGACTTCGTACAGGCCGTTCAAGGGGCTGGAGGCAACGCTTTCTACCGGCACGCCCAGTTCCAGGGACTGCAGGGTCTTGCGGATCGCCTGCTCGGCAGTGTCGGCGGCAGCGGCAAAAGTGCTGACCAACGCCAGGGCGGCGGTGGCGATAATCTGGGTCACGCGCATGGGAACTCCTGAAGGCGGGCAAAGGGCCGGTCATGACGCGCACGCCCTGAAACGGCGGCGATCGACGGTCCTCGATGCAAACCGTCCAAGCCTACCACATCATGTCGGCGCAGACCGCCCCCGGGCGACACATGCAATGGCGATATCCACTCAACCCCTGGGATGATGCCGGGCATGCAGCTCCTGCAGGCGCGCGCGGGCCACATGGGTGTAGATCTGGGTGGTCGACAGGTCGCTGTGACCGAGCAGCATCTGCACCACCCGCAGGTCGGCGCCATGATTGAGCAGGTGCGTGGCGAAGGCATGACGCAGGGTGTGCGGTGACAGGCTCTTGTCGATGCCGGCGACCATGGCCTGGTGCTTGATCCGGTGCCAGAAGGTCTGGCGGGTCATCTGCTCGCCACGCTGGCTGGGGAACAGCACATCGCTCGGGCGCCCGCCCAACAGCTCGTTGCGCCCGTCACGCAGGTAGCGCTCCAGCCACACCACCGCCTCCTCGCCCATGGGCACCAGGCGCTCCTTGCTGCCCTTGCCCATCACCCGTAGCACACCCTGGCGCAGGTTGACCTGGTCGAGGGTCAGGCTCACCAGCTCGGTGACCCGCAAGCCGCAGGCATACAACACTTCGAGCATGGCACGGTCACGCTGGCCGATCGGCTCGCCCAGGTCCGGCGCCTGCAACAGCGCTTCGACATCAGCCTCCGACAAGGACTTGGGCAATGGCCGCCCCAGTTGCGGCATCTCGACCTGCAAGGTCGGATCGACACCGATCAGCTTTTCGCGCAGCAGGTAGCGATAAAAGCCGCGCACGCCGGAGAGAAAACGCGCCGTGGAACGCGGCTTGTAGCCCTGCTCCAGGCGCCAGGCCAGGTGATCGAGGATCAGCTCGCGCCCGGCAGCGGGCAAGGCGATGTCGCGCTCCTGCAGCCAGCCATTGAACAGCGCCAGGTCACTGCGGTAGGACTCGCGAGTGTTGTCGGCCAGGCCTTTTTCCAGCCACAGGGCATCCAGGAATTGATCGATCAGGGGGTGTTCTAGGGCGGGCATGACAACTCGGTGGTGGGCGACGAAAAAACTGAAATTGCCGCTAGTCTTCCACAACACGGTCGGCATAGGGAGCCCGAATGAACGAACAACAGATACTGCTGACCTTCGGAGGCATAGGCGCCGCCGCCCTCGCCTGCCAGTGGCTGGCCTGGCGCCTGAAACTGCCGGCGATCCTCTTTCTACTGCTCAGCGGTATCCTTGCCGGCCCCATCCTCGGCTGGCTCGACCCCCAGGCAATGTTCGGCCCCCTGCTGATGCCGCTGGTATCACTGGCGGTGGCGCTGATCCTGTTCGAAGGCAGCCTGACCCTGCACCTGTCGCAATGGCGCGAGATCGGCACCGTCGTCCATCGCATGGTGACCCTGGGCGCCCTGTCGACCTGGGCGGTCATCACCCTGGCGACCCACTGGCTGCTGGGCTTCGACTGGATGCTGGCGACCCTGTTCGGCAGCCTGACCCTGGTTACCGGCCCGACCGTGATCGTGCCCATGCTGCGGGTGGTGCGGCCCAAGGCGACGATTGCCAATATCCTGCGCTGGGAAGGCATCGTCATCGACCCGGTCGGTGCCCTGCTGGC
The DNA here is from genome assembly GCF_044769005.1 of Pseudomonas sp. NPDC090755. Lineage (NCBI taxonomy): Bacteria > Pseudomonadati > Pseudomonadota > Gammaproteobacteria > Pseudomonadales > Pseudomonadaceae > Pseudomonas > Pseudomonas sp. NPDC090755. Next base: position 209,850 of record NZ_JBIVXC010000002.1, read on the forward strand.
GGTGGTGGTCTACAGCTTCATCATCGCCAGCGCCGAAGGCGACGGCCTGAGCCAGAGCCTGATGACCTTCGCCGGGGTCATCCTCTGCGGCAGCGCCTTTGGCATCGCCGGCGGCTGGCTGCTCGGCCAGGTCATGCGCCGGCAGTGGCTCCCCGAATACCTGCACAACCTGGCGTCGCTGGCAGCGGTGCTGGGGATTTTCATTGCCGCCGACCAGGTGATCCATGAGTCGGGGCTGTTGGCGGTCACGCTGATGGGCATGTGGCTGGCCAACATGAAGGGCGTGGATGTCCGGCAGATCCTGCACTTCAAGGAGAACCTCAGCGTGTTGCTGATTTCCGGGCTGTTCATCCTCCTGGCCGCGCGCCTGGACCTGCACGCCATGCTGGGGTTGGGCCCGGCCGTATTGGCCCTGCTGCTGGTGATCCAGCTGATCGCCCGCCCCCTGAACGTCGCGCTGTCGACCTGGGGCTCGCACCTGAACTGGCGCGAGCGTGCCTTGCTGGGCTGGATCGCCCCACGAGGCATCGTCGCTGCAGCGGTGTCGGCGATTTTCGCCATTCGCCTGCACGAGGCCGGTCATCAGGGGGCGCTGCTGCTGGTGCCGCTGACCTTTGCCGTGATCATCGGTACCGTGGTGCTGCAAAGCGCCACGGCGCGCCCGCTGGCCCGCCTGCTGAAGGTTGCGGAACCGGCGCCCAGCGGATTTCTGATCATTGGGGCCAATTCGCCGGCGCGGATGGTGGCCAAGGCGCTGCAACAGCTCGATTGCCGGGTACTGCTGGCCGACTCCAGCTGGGAAAACATCCGCGCCGCACGCATGGAGGGCTTACCGACCTACTTTGGCCACCCGGCCTCGCAACATGCCGATGCGCATCTGGACCTGGTCGGCCTGGGTCACCTGCTGGGGCTGTCGCCGGCCGGTGAACTCAACACCCTGGCCTGCACCCGCTTTCGTCATGATTTCGGCCATGCGCGCCTGTTTGCCCTGGCCAGCGGCCTGGAAGCCCGGCGCAGCGACAAGCACCGGGCCAGTGACGAACATCGCGGCCATGTGCTGGGCAGCCAGGCCCTGACCTATACGCAGCTGGCCAACCAGATGACCGACGGCGCCGAACTGTACAGCACCCACTTGAGCGACACCTTTGGCTGGGAGGACTACCAGGCCCTGCATGGTGAACGGGCTAACCTGCTGTTTGCCCGCAACAGCAGTGGCTGGGTGCATGTGTTCGGGCCTGACAGTGCGTTGAAGCCCGGACCCGGGTGGACACTGGTAGCGTTGATCCAGCCAGAACAAGGCTAGCCTTCAGGGCCTCATCGCAGGCTTCGCCAGCTCCCACAATTGATCGGCATGCCCTGATAACCCTGTGGGAGCTGGCGAAGCCTGCGATGAGGCCAAACCTGCCCTGCTCAGAACCCGGGCAGTACAGGCACCGGGCGCTTGTCGTCATCGATGGCGACAAAGCTGAACAGGCCATGGATGGCCTTTTCGCGGCTGTCGCAGCTCATGCTTTCGACAAACACTTCCACCTCGACCTTGAGGCTGGTGTTGCCCACGCTGGCCACCCGGCCTACCAGCTCGACGATGGAACCGGCGGCAATCGGGTGCTTGAAGTCGATCCGGTCGGTGGACACGGTCACCAGGGGCAAGCGGCAGAAGCGCGTGGCGGCAATGAACGACACTTCGTCCATCCAGGCCAGGGCGGTGCCGCCGAACAAGGTGTTGTGGTGGTTGGTGGTGGACGGGAACACCGCCTTGGTCACCCGGGTGACCGACAGTTGGGTGCGGCGTTCGATTTCCTGCTCTCTGGGGCTCATAAACTTCACATCGGGTACAAATGACAGACAACAAAAAAGCAGCCCGAAGGCTGCTTTTTTCGCATGGCGGCCGTAGCCGCCGGTCAAACTGTCATCAGGACAGTTTTTCCTTGATGCGAGCGGCTTTACCGGACAGGTCGCGCAGGTAGTACAGCTTGGCTTTACGCACGTCACCACGACGTTTCACGGCCAGGCTGTCGATTTGCGGGCTGTAGGTCTGGAAAGTACGCTCAACGCCAACACCGTTGGAGATCTTGCGAACAGTGAAAGCACTGTTCAGACCACGGTTACGCTTGGCGATTACGACGCCTTCGAAGGCCTGCAGACGCGAACGATCACCTTCCTTCACTTTCACCTGAACGACGATGGTGTCGCCCGGGGCAAAGGTCGGGATCTCTTTGGACATCTGCTCAGCTTCGAGCTGCTGAATGATTTTGTTGGTCATGCTGTGCTCCTAAGGTAAATCTCTGATCTACCATCGATACGTTAACTATCGTCCCGCTCTCGGAGGTACTCCTCGAGCAGCTTCTTCTCTTCTCCAGAAAGTGAGCGACTTTCCAGAAGATCGGCGCGTCGTTCATAGGTCCGCCCAAGGGACTGCTGTAAACGCCATCGCCGGATGTGTGCATGGTTGCCACTAAGCAACACGTCGGGAACACGCTGATCCGCATACACCTCCGGTCGGGTGTAGTGCGGGCAATCGAGCAGACCATCGGTGAAGGAATCTTCCTCCGCCGAGTCCGCATGCCCTAAAGCTCCGGGCAGCAGTCGCGTAACCGCATCGATCAGGACCATCGCCGGCAGCTCGCCGCCAGACAGTACATAGTCACCAATCGACCACTCTTCATCGACATGAGCCTCGATAAAACGCTCGTCAATGCCTTCATAACGACCGGCTATCAGAATCAACGATTCGTGCTTCGCCAGGTCCTTGACCGCCGACTGAGTCAGCTTGCGGCCTTGTGGGCTCAGGTAGATCACCTTCGCCGCCTCTCCGGTTGCCTGCCTGGCATTCACCAGGGCGTCTTCCAGAGGCTTGATCTTCATCACCATGCCCGGACCACCGCCAAAAGGCCGATCATCCACCGTATGGTGACGATCCGTGGTGTAGTCCCGCGGGTTCCAGCAGGTCAGTTGCATCAACCCCTGTTTCACCGCGCGGCTGGTAATGCCGTACTCAGTGATGGCCGAGAACATCTCGGGGAACAACGTAATGACGTCTACACGAAGGCTTGCCATCGTTTAGAAGTCCGCGTCCCATTCAACCCTCATCTCGCCTGCAACCAGGTCGATCTTCAGCACGCATTGCTCCGTATAGGGCAACAGGCGCTCACGATCATCCAGACTGCCCGCGCAAGGCTTGACCACCATTACATCGTTCGCGCCGGTCTCCAACAGGTGATCAATCTTGCCGAACAGTTGTTCGTCCTGATTGATGACTTTCAGACCCACCAACTGGTACCAGTAGTACTCGTCGGCAGACAGGTTGGGCAAAAGGCTCCGCGAGATACAGATCTCATAACCGCTCAGAAGACGGGCTTCATCACGATCGTCGAGGCCTTTGAGCTTGGCGACCAGGTCCTTTTGAGTGGAACGGCCACTGACCAGCTCGACCTGTTTTACCTTCCCTTCGTGCCGAAGCGTCCAGTTACGGTAAGCCAACAGGTTTTCAATCGGATCGGTAAAGGAAAACACCTTCACCTCGCCGCGAACGCCGTGAACCGAAAAAATCTTGCCGACAACGATCAGGTCGTCAGCCTTTTCTGGCGTCGCGTTCATCGTGCTCAGGCAGCAGCCTTGGCAGCTTGTTTCAGCAGTTGAGCAACGCGCTCGGACGGCTGTGCGCCAACGCTCAGCCAGTGAGCAACGCGGTCTTCTTTAACGGACAGACGAACTTCCTGGCCGCGAGCGATAGGGTTGAAGAAACCAACCTGCTCGATGTGCGAACCGGTAACCGGGTTACGCGAGTCGGTCACGGTCAGGGTGTAGAATGGGCGCTTTTTGGAGCCGCCACGGGCAAGACGGATGGTTAGCATTGAACATCGTTCCTGTAGTCGGTGCTGCAAATCTATAGGCCTAGCGGGCACACGGGTGCCCGAAAGGCCGCATATTCTCAAGGAATACACGGACTTTTGCAAATGCCTTTTTGCGATGGGCAAAAGGCCTGCCTGTGGATCTGCGGTTTGAGCCGCCTTCAATCAAAGGCAGCAGTGTTCCCGCCTGGGCGGGGGTTCCGAGGGTCGGCCCGTCGTACCGGGCCGACCCTGCGAATTGGGTTACAGCTTGGGCATGCCGCCGCCGGGCATCATACCGCCCAGGCCGCGCATCATCTTGGCCATGCCGCCTTTGGCAGAAAACTTCTTCATCATCTTCTGCATCTGCTTGTGCTGCTTGATCAGGCGACCGATGTCCTGCACCTGGGTGCCCGAACCCAGGGCGATCCGGCGCTTGCGCGAACCGCTGATCAGGTCAGGGTCACGACGCTCGGCCGGGGTCATGGAGTTGATGATCGCTTCCATCTGCTTGAACTGCTTCTCGGCCGCGCCCTGGGCATTGCCCATCTGCGCCAGGTTGACCCCGCCCATGTTGGGCAGCTTGTCCATCAGGCCACCGAGGCCGCCCATGTTCTTCATCTGCTGCAGCTGGTCGCGGAAGTCTTCGAGGTCGAAGCCCTTGCCCTTCTTCAGCTTCTTGGCCAGTTTGTCGGCCTTTTCCTTGTCGAGGGTCTGTTCGGCCTGCTCGATCAGGCTGAGCACGTCGCCCATGCCCAGGATCCGCGAGGCGATACGGTCCGGGTGGAACGGTTCGAGCGCTTCGCTCTTCTCGCCCATACCGATGAACTTGATCGGCTTGCCGGTAATGGCCCGCACCGACAGCGCAGCACCGCCACGGGCGTCGCCGTCGACCTTGGTCAGGATCACACCGGTCAGCGGCAGCGCATCACCAAACGCCTTGGCGGTGTTGGCGGCGTCCTGACCGGTCATGGCGTCGACCACGAACAAGGTCTCGATCGGCTTGACCGCGGCGTGCAGGTCCTTGATCTCGGTCATCATCTCGGCATCGATGTGCAGACGACCTGCGGTATCGACGATGACCACGTCGATGAACTTCAGCTTGGCTTCACGGATCGCCGCTTCAGCGATGGCCACTGGCTTCTGGCTGATGTCGGACGGGAAGAAGGTAACGCCAATATCGCCCGCCAGTGTCTCCAGCTGTTTGATCGCCGCCGGACGGTAGACGTCAGCCGACACCACCATCACCGACTTCTTCTTGCGCTCTTTCAGGAAGCGCGCCAGCTTGCCTGCGGTGGTGGTCTTACCAGCACCCTGCAAACCAGCCATCAAGACCACAGCTGGCGGCGCGGCGTTAAGCGTCAGCTCTTCGTTGGCCGCCCCCATCATGCCTTCGAGCTCGGCCTGGACAATCTTCACGAATGCCTGGCCCGGGGTCAGGCTGCGCGACACCTCGGTGCCGACCGCACGCTCCTTGATCTTGTTGACGAAATCCTTGACCACCGGCAGGGCGACGTCAGCCTCGAGCAACGCCATACGCACTTCACGCAGGGTGTCTTTGATGTTGTCTTCGGTCAGCTTGGCCTTGCCGGTGACATGGCGCAGCGTCTGTGACAGACGGTCGGTCAGGTTTTCAAACATGGTGATCCTTTCGGGCTCTGTAGAACCGAGGTTTATCAGCTGCCTCTGGCGTGTTCGACGGGCCTTGGGCAGGGGCAGGTCGGCGATTATAACGAAGACTTAAGCCAGCGCACACCTTGCCGTCGGCTGGCAGTCTTCCTTGGCGGGCGCGTTCTATGCCAAACTCGACTCCTTTCGGGCTTGCCTAACAGGACTTATGCTCCCCTTGTCACCCAGCTTGCTACCCAATCTGATCGCCGCCTGCCTGTATGCCGCCGCGACTTTCTACCAAGGCTCGCGCCTGGCCCAGGGCGCCAAGGCCGACAAGCGCCTGCTCGGCCTGCTGGGCGCGCTGGCGGTCATCGCCCAGGGCACTGCTCTGTTCTGGCAGTTGCTCACCCCCCTGGGCCTGAGCCTGGACTTCTTCAGTGCCGCCAGTCTGATCGCCACGGCGGTGATCGCCCTGACCCTGCTGGCCTGCCTGCGCATTCCGGTGGAGAACCTGCTGCTGTTGCTGTTCCCGCTGGGGATGGCCACGGCCCTGATCGCCCAGTTCGCGCCTTCGGGCACGGTGCCGCTGATCAACGAGGAGCCGGGCATCCTGGCGCACATCCTGTTGTCGATCCTGGCCTACGGGTTGTTCACCATCGCAGTGTTCCAGTCCCTGCTGGTGCTGGTGCAGGACCACCAACTCAAGCACAAGCACCCCTCCGGACTGATTCGCAACTTCCCGCCCCTGCAGACCATGGAAAGCCTGTTGTTCGGTTTCCTCTGGGCCGGCTGGGGGTTGTTGTCGCTGTCGCTGATTTCCGGCTGGCTGTTCCTCGACAACCTGTTCGCCCAGCACCTGGTGCACAAGACCCTGCTGGCCTGCGTGGCCTGGATCGTCTTCAGCGTGCTGCTGTGGGGCCGCACCCGCCTCGGCTGGCGCGGCCACAAGGCGATCCGCTGGACCCTGGCCGGCTTCTGCCTGCTGATGCTGGCCTATTTCGGCAGCAAGCTGGTCCGCGAATTCATCCTGCATGTCTGACAGGCACAGGTAAATGGACGCCCTGCCCCTAGGCCCCTTACTCGGCGTACTGACACTGGCCCTGCTCTGGTCGGCCCTGTTCACCGCGGTGGACGCCGCCCAGCAGCAACTCAACGGCGCCCGGCGCAATGGCCAGACGGGCGAACACCCGGAACTGAACGTCACGCCCCAGGCCCTGGTGCTCTGTTCGACCCTGGGCAAGCTGCTGGTGCTGGCCCTGGCCTGCCTGATGGGCCAGCGCTACAGCGGCGAACATGGCTTCTGGCTGGCGGGCCTTGGCGCCGCCGCCCTGCTGCTGGTGCTGGCCGAATACCTGCCGCGGCAACTGGCCCGACGCAATCCCCAGACCTTCATCGGCCTGGGCAACAGCCTGCTCAGGGCGCCGCTCAAGCTGCTGCAACCCCTGGCCTGGCTGCTCGATGGCTGCGCCCGGGTGCTGCTGCGTCCGTTCCGCGTCCAGCCCCATGCCGTGGCCCTACATGAGCAGGACGACGACAGCGGCCCCGAAGACGCGCCACCGACCGATCACCGCATGAACCTGCCCGAAAGCCTGCTGGCCTTGGACAAGATCACGGTCAATGACATCCTGGTGCCGCGCAACGAAGTCGACGGCATCAACCTCGACGATCCGATCGAACAGATCATCGAGCAACTGATCATCAGCCGCCACACCCGACTGCCGGTCTACCACAGCGACATCAACCAGGTCGAAGCGGTACTCAACACCAAGCTGATCAGCCACCTGCTGCCCAAGGCCAGCCTGACCCGCGAGGCCTTGCAGGCGGCCTGCTACGACCCCTACTTCGTGCCCGAAAGCACGCCCCTGCAACTGCAACTGCTCAATTTCCACAAGCAGCAGCGACGCATGGGCGTCGTTGTCGACGAGTACGGCGAAGTACAGGGCATCGTCACCCTGGAAGACATTCTCGAAGAGATCGTCGGCGAATTCGAGGACGAGCACAGCCTCGACAACCCGCACATCCACCCCCAGACCGACGGGCGCTATATCATCGAAGGCACCGTGTCGATCCGCGAGCTGAACCGCAACCTGGGCTGGCACCTGCCCAGCGACGGCCCCAAAACCCTCAACGGCCTGGTCACCGAGGCCCTGGAAAGCATCCCGGCCAGCGCGGTATGCCTGAAGATCGGCCGCTATCGCCTGGAAATCCTCGAAACCGAGGACAATTGTGCCAGCCGCATACTGGTCTGGACCGTGACTCGCTAGCTATACTCGGGTCACGCTTACCCAGCCCGGCCGTCTAGCCCGCTACCCGCAAGGCATTGTTCGGCCGGTCCGCACTACTGAATACCGCGCGCAAACCTGCACTGCTTCACACCCCGAACAGTGTCCGCGCCCGCCCTTATCCCCTATGGGCGTATGCTCAGTCACGCGACCAATAACAACTCGCTTCGCGCTTGCGCTGTCGGCTGCCCGTGCACCCCGGCGCAGCGCCCATGGAGCACTCGACTGTCAGGGATAATCGCATGACAACCAGCAGTACTTACTCTGAAACCACCCAGGCCAGCCCCGGCAACTCGCCGGCACGGGTGGCCACCGCCAGCTTCATCGGCACCGCCATCGAGTTCTACGACTTCTACGTATACGCCACGGCCGCCGCCCTGGTGATCGGCCCGGTGTTCTTCCCGCAGACCTCGGGCACCGCACAGATGCTCTCGGCCTTCCTTACATTCGGTATCGCGTTCCTGGCCAGGCCCTTGGGTTCGGCGCTGTTCGGCCACTTCGGTGACCGTATCGGGCGTAAATCGACCCTGGTCGCCTCGCTGCTGCTGATGGGCGTCTGTACCACCCTGATCGGCGTGCTGCCGGGCTACGACAGCATTGGCGCCTGGGCGCCGATCCTGCTCTGCGTACTGCGTTTCGGCCAGGGCCTGGGCCTGGGTGGCGAATGGGGCGGTGCTGCCTTGCTGGCCACCGAGAACGCCCCCAAGGGCAAGCGAGCCTGGTTCGGCATGTTCCCGCAACTGGGCCCTTCGATCGGCTTTTTGGCCGCCAACGGCCTGTTCCTGACCCTGGCCATGGTCCTGACCGATGAGCAGTTCCGCAGCTGGGGCTGGCGCATTCCCTTCCTGCTCAGCGCCGCGCTGGTCATCGTGGGCCTGTACGTGCGCCTGAAGCTCGAAGAGACCCCGATCTTCGCCAAGGCCGTGGCACGCCACGAACGGGTGAAAATGCCGGTGGTCGAGCTGTTCGCCCAGTACTGGATGCCGGTGCTGCTCGGCGCGGCGGCCATGGTGGTGTGCTACGCGCTGTTCTACATCTCCACGGTGTTCTCCCTCAGCTACGGCGTAAGCACCCTGGGCTACAGCCGCGAGACCTTCCTGGGCCTTTTGTGCTTTGCGGTCCTGTTCATGGCCCTGGCCACCCCGCTGTCGGCCTGGCTCAGCGACCGTTACGGACGCAAGCCGGTGCTGATCGTCGGTGCGATCCTGGCGATTCTCTCGGGCTTTACCATGCAGCCGTTGCTGACCTCGGGCTCCACCGCCGGGGTGGCACTGTTCCTGGCCATCGAGCTGTTCCTGATGGGCGTGACCTTCGCCCCCATGGGCGCGTTGCTGCCTGAGCTGTTTCCGACCCACGTGCGCTACACCGGAGCGTCGGCGGCCTACAACCTGGGCGGCATCGTCGGGGCCTCGGCGGCACCGTTCTTCGCTCAGAAGCTGGTGGCGATGGGTGGCTTGAGCTGGGTGGGGGGCTATGTGTCGGCGGCAGCTGTGTTGAGCCTGATTGCCGTGCTGTGCCTGAAGGAGACCCGGCATTCGGATCTCTAGAAACCATCGCGGGGCAAGCCCGCTCCTACGATCGTAGGAGCGGGCTTGCCCCGCGATAAGGCCTTAAAGCTCTACCTTGACCGCCTGCGAAGCACGGGTCGCCTTGGCCCGAGCCGCCTCGATCGACTCGTCACGGGCCAGGCACACGCCCATGCGCCGCTGACCATTGACCTCAGGCTTGCCGAACAGGCGAATGGCCGTGTCCGGCTCGCTCAGGGCCGCGCCCAGGTTGGTGAAAGCGGTCTGCTGCGACTGGCCTTCCACCAGGATCACCGCCGAAGCCGAAGGCCCGAACTGACGAATCAGCGGGATCGGCAGGCCCAGGATCGCCCGGGCATGCAGGGCGAACTGCGACAGGTCCTGGGAGATCAGGGTCACAAGGCCGGTGTCGTGCGGACGCGGCGAAACCTCGCTGAACCACACCTGGTCGCCTTTGACAAACAGCTCGACACCGAACAGGCCACGGCCACCCAGGGCCTCGGTGACCGCCTTGGCCACGCGCTCGGACTCGGCCAGGGCCACCGGGCTCATGGCCTGGGGCTGCCAGGACTCCTGGTAGTCACCCTTCTCCTGACGATGCCCGACCGGTGCGCAGAAGGTGGTACCGCCGACATGACGTACGGTCAGCAAGGTGATTTCGTAGTCGAAATCGATGAAACCTTCGATGATCACCCGGCCCTTGCCGGCGCGGCCGCCTTCCTGGGCGTAGTCCCAGGCCTTCTGCAGGTCGTCGACGCTCTTGAGCAGGCTCTGGCCCTTGCCCGAGGAGCTCATCACCGGCTTGACCACGCAAGGGAAGCCCAGGTCCTCTACCGCCTTGCGGTAGTCTTCGAAGGTATCGGCGAAGTGGTATGGCGAGGTCGGCAGGTCCAGTTCCTCGGCTGCCAGGCGGCGGATGCCTTCGCGGTTCATGGTCAACTGCGCGGCGCGCGCGGTCGGTACCACAGTGAAGCCTTCGTTTTCCAGCTCGACCAGGGTGGCGGTGGCGATGGCTTCGATCTCCGGCACGATGTAGTGCGGCTTCTCGGCCTCGATCACCGCGCGCAAGGCGGCGCCGTCGAGCATGTTGATCACGTGGCTGCGATGGGCCACCTGCATGGCCGGGGCATTGGCGTAACGGTCCACGGCGATCACTTCAACGCCCAGGCGTTGCAGCTCGATCACCACTTCCTTGCCCAGCTCGCCGCAGCCACACAGCAGTACGCGGGTCGCGGTCGGCGACAATGGGGTTCCGATACGGGTCATTTCAGGTCCTCAGAGGGAAGGAATCCAGGGCCGTACCGTCATCGGTGCAACCCGGTGAAAAGGAGCGCCATTTTACATGAACCGGGCCGCCCGGCCTCAACCGGTGACCACCCGCTTGCGCAGGCGCCAGACCATGATCAACCACACCGCCGTCACCCCGGCGAACTTGGAGGCCAGCGCGGTGCCAACCACGGCCGGGGTCAGGGCGCCGATCATGCCGAAGAAAATGAAGGTGTCGATGGGGATACTCAGCGCCGAGCTCAGCCACAGCCGGTCGTGCAGCGGCCGCCGGGTGATGCTGAACACCAGCCAGTCGATCAGCTCCGACACCGCGAATGCGGTGGCGCTGGCCAGGGCGATGGCAGGCTCGGAGGTGACATAGGACAACACCAGGGCCACCAGCATGGCGACCAGGGCGCCATGACCGTAGCGGGTCTGCACCATGTCACGGAGGATGAAGACCAGCCCGCCCCAGGCAGACCAGATGACATCGAGGTGCGGAGCACTGGAAAAGGCGTAGTTGATCAGCACGACGCTGCTGATGTAGGCAATCAGAAAAGGCATGGAATCGACCGCTGGGCAAGCCGTACAGGGTACTGCAGCGGCCGCCCGCGGCCAAGGGGTGCGATCAGCCGGCGACACCGCCCGCAGCAAAAAACAGCCCGGCCGCTACCGCGCGCTCATGGCAACGCTTGAGCACCTGGCGCCGCTCGGCGTTGTCCATGCGGCCCCAGCGGGTGATTTCCTGGGCGCTGCGCTGGCAGCCGGTGCAGATGTCGGCCTCGTCCAGGGCACAGATATGCACGCAGGGAGAAGCGACCGGACGCTCACTGACGCTCATCAATCCTCCTCGGGAGCGAGATCGCGGGCATAGCGCTCGGCGTTATGCACGTAATGGGCAGCACTGGCCTCGAGCATTTTCTTCTGCGCCTCGGTCAGTTCGCGCACCACCTTGCCAGGCGAGCCAACCACCAGCGAGCCGTCAGGAATCTCCTTGCCCTCTGGAACCAGGGCGTTGGCGCCGATAATGCAGTGCTTGCCGATCCGCGCACCGTTGAGGATCACCGCGTTGATCCCAACCAGGCTGTAGTCGCCCACGGTGCAACCATGGAGCATGGCATTGTGACCCACGGTCACGCCCTTGCCCAAGGTCAGCGGCGACCCCATGTCGGTGTGCATCACAGTACCGTCCTGGACGTTGCTGTTCTCGCCGATGTCGATCAGCTCGTTGTCGCCGCGCAACACCGCGCCGAACCAGACATTGGCCCCGGCCTGCAGGCGTACCTTGCCAATCAGCGTGGCAGTGGGTGCCACCCAGCTGCGCGGATGGGTTTCGACCCGCAGGTCGCCCAGACGGTATTTCATGCGTGGATCCTCACGGTGCGGCGGTGATGGCGGGTGGTCCCGCTCAAATGGGTGTAAAGCGTTCAGGCGGCTGGTGCAGGCTGATGTTGGCATCGTAAAGCAAGTTGACCAACTCGACGATCATGATCGCCGACAGGCCCCAGATCTTGTACTCGCCAAAACGGTAGCTGGGCACGTACCAGCTGCGCCCCTGGTAGTCGATACGGTGGGTGTGATCGCGCGGGTCCTGGCGGAAGAACTCCAGCGGCACGCTGAACACCGCGGCGATCTCGGCATCGTTGGCCTGGTACTCGACATAGTCGGGAATCAGCCCGACGAAAGGCGTGACTTTCAAACCGTGCAACGAAATCAGCGGACTGAGCGGGCCAATGACCTCCACCAGCCCGGGCGGCAGGCCGATTTCCTCCTCGGCTTCGCGCAGGGCGGTGAACACTAGGTCCGGGTCTTCCGGGTCGCGGCGCCCACCAGGGAACGCCACCTCGCCACCATGGGTCGACAGGCCTTTGGCGCGCAGGGTCAACACCAGCTCGGGCGACTCGCTGCGGGTAATGGGCAATAACACCGCAGCCTCGGGAAAACGATGATCGGTCTCCAGGGTGCTCGGCGTATGACTGCTCACGCGGCGAAGTAGCTCGTCCAGCATTGCTCTCTCTCGATTCCAAAGCCTGTCGTGCATGATGCACCAAAGCCGCTGGCCGCCCAACCCCTGCAGCAACCTGCTTGCAGCCGTGGCGACAGTGGCGCCAAGATAGGCACAACCTATAGGAATAAAAGCATGAAATTCTGCAGTGCGTGCGGTAAACCGGTGGTTCAACGCATTCCCGAGGGCGATACCCGCCTGCGCTATGCCTGCGATCACTGCCATACCATCCATTACCAGAACCCCAATATCGTTGCCGGCGTGCTACCGACCTGGGGCAGCCAGGTGCTGCTGTGTCGCCGCGCCATCGAGCCGCGCCGGGGTTACTGGACCCTGCCCGCCGGGTTCATGGAGAACGGCGAGACCCTGGAGCAGGCCGCTCGTCGCGAAACCGTCGAGGAAGCCTGCGCCCGGGTCGGACAGATGAGCCTGTACCAGTTGTTCGACCTGCCGCACATCAACCAGGTGCATGTGTTCTTTCGCGCAGAACTGGCCGACCTGGATTTCGCCGTCGGCGTCGAGAGCCTGGAAGTGCGACTTTTCGATGAAAGTGAAATCCCGTGGGACGAGCTGGCTTTCAGGACCGTCAGTCGTACCCTAGAATGCTATTATCGTGACCGCATCGAGCAGCACTACCCGATTGGCAACGAATGCTTGCCTCCCTTGCTCGTCTCGTCACCCAACACCTAGTTTTCAGGGATATCGTTTCATGCGCTGGTTGTTTGCCCTTTTCTGCCTCAGTGTGGCTTCGGTGTCCCAGGCAGCTTTTACCGAAACCATAGTGACCAAGCCGATCGAAAAGGCGGCACCTTCGCCCCTGCAGCTCAACCCCGTGCCAAGCATCCCCATCGACAAGATCCTGGTGGTCAAATCCCAGCGCCGCCTGCAACTGATCAGTGGTGGCGCCCCGCTCAAGACCTACCGCATTTCCCTGGGCAAGCAGCCCAAGGGTGCCAAGCAGCGCGAAGGCGACAAACGCACCCCCGAAGGCTTCTACTGGATCGACTGGCGCAAGGTCAGCGATCGCTACAACCTGGCCATGCACGTGTCCTACCCGAACATCAGCGACTCGGCACGCGCACGGCGCGAAGGTGTGGAGCCCGGCGGCATGATCATGATCCACGGCACCCCGCTGGACGAAGAGTACCCCGAAGAGTTCTTCCACACCCTGGACTGGACCGAAGGCTGCATCGCCATGACCAACCGCGACATGCGTGAAGTCTGGAGCATGGTGCCGGACGGCACGATGATCGAAATTCGCCCCTGAGGACTTACCTCAGGCGCGCGCAAACGCCCTGGGCTGATCCGAACGACCACAAAAAAGCCGCGACCGATGCTGATCGGTCGCGGCTTTTTTGCAGGCTTCAGAAGTCGGCGAGTTGCCAGACCTCATAGGCCGGGGTTTGGTAAGGGTGACTCTGCTTGAGCGCAGCGACCACCGCCTGGATCAGCGCGTCGGCCACCACCAGCTCGACCCGCCACTCTTCGACCTGCTCGACCACGCCGGTCTGCCCGATGAACGGCTGGCTGCCGTCCAGCGGGCGGAACTGGCCCTGGCCCAGCACCTGCCAGGCGCAGCAGTCATAGTCGCCGATGCGTCCGCCGCCTGCGGCGAACACAGCGGCCTTGACCACGTCGACATGGCTGGGCGGCACGAAGAAGGCGAGCTTGTACACCCTTAGTTCACCCAGACCCGCGCGTTGCGGAACATGCGCATCCAAGCGCCGTCTTCATTCCAGTCATCCGGACGCCAGGAGTTCTGCACGGCACGGAAGACCCGCTCAGGGTGCGGCATCATGATGGTGACGCGACCGTCGCGGCTGGTGAGGCCGGTGATCCCGCGCGGCGAACCGTTCGGGTTGGCCGGGTAGGTCTCGGTAACCTTGCCATGGTTGTCGACGAAGCGCAGGGCCACGCAACCGGACAGGTCGGCTTCGAGCAGTGCTGCTTCGCTGGCGAATTCGGCATGGCCTTCACCGTGGGCGATGGCGATCGGCATGCGCGAACCGGCCATGCCCTGCAGGAAGATCGAGTTCGACTTCTGCACTTCGACCATGGCCACACGGGCTTCGAACTGCTCGGAACGGTTGCGCACGAAGTGCGGCCAGAACTCGGTGCCCGGGATCAGCTCGTGCAGGTTGGACATCATCTGGCAACCGTTGCACACACCCAGGGTGAAGCTGTCGGTACGCTCGAAGAAGCCCTGGAAGGCGTCGCGGGCACGGGTGTTGAACAGTGCCGACTTGGCCCAGCCTTCGCCGGCGCCCAGTACGTCACCGTAGGAGAAGCCACCGCAAGCCACCAGGCCCTTGAAGGTTTCCAGGTCGACGCGACCGGCGAGGATATCGCTCATGTGCACGTCGATGGCGTTGAAGCCGGCACGGTCGAACGCCGCTGCCATCTCCACCTGGCCGTTGACGCCCTGCTCGCGCAGGATCGCCACCTGCGGACGAACACCCTTCTTGATGTACGGCGCCGCGATGTTGTCGTTGACGTCAAAGCCAAGCTTGGCCGACAGGCCCGGATTGTCTTCTTCGAGCAGGATGTCGAATTCCTGGTCGGCGCACTCGGCGTTGTCACGCAGGCGCTGAATCTTGTAGCTGGTTTCGGCCCACTGGCGCTGCAGCAGGCGACGGTCGCCCTTGAACAGCTCTTCACCCGCCAGCTTGATCAGGACTTCGCCGTTGTTGATCGGCTGGCCGATCACCGCGACGCAGTCTTCACCCAGGCCGGCAGCGCTGAACTGCGCCAGCACGTCAGGGGTAGCGTCCTGACGCACCTGGATCACCGCGCCCAGCTCTTCGTTGAAGAGGATGGCGGCGATTTTTTCACGCTTGCTGGTCAGGGTGTCGAGTTCCAGCTCCAGGCCGCAATGACCGGCAAAGGCCATTTCCAGCACGGTGGTCATCAGGCCACCGTCAGAGCGGTCGTGGTAGGCCAGCAGGTGGCCGTCGGCGTTCAGGCCCTGGATCACGGCGAAGAAGGCCTTGAGGTCTTCAGCGTCGTCGACGTCCGGTGCCGCGCTACCGAGTTTGCCGTGGGTCTGGGCGAGGATCGAGGCGCCCATGCGGTTCTTGCCGCGGCCCAGGTCGATCAGGATCAGGTCGGTTTCGCCCTTGTCCATGCGCAGCTCTGGAGTCAGGGTCTTGCGGATGTCGGTAACCGGTGCGAAGCCGGTGACGATCAGCGACAGCGGCGAGGTGACGGATTTTTCAGCACCCTCTTCGCTCCAGCGGGTCTTCATCGACATCGAGTCCTTGCCCACCGGAATGGTCAGGCCCAGCTCAGGGCACAGCTCCATGCCGACCGCCTTGACGGTGTCGTACAGACGCGCGTCTTCACCCGGGTGGCCGGCTGCGGACATCCAGTTGGCCGACAGTTTGATGTCGGAGAGTTTCTCGATGCGCGAGGCGGCCATGTTGGTCAGCGTTTCGCCGATCGCCATGCGGCCCGAGGCCGGTGCGTCGAGCAGGGCCAGCGGGGTACGCTCGCCCATGGCCATGGCTTCACCGGTGTAGACGTCGAAACTGGTGGCGGTGACGGCAACGTCAGCCACTGGCACCTGCCACGGACCGACCATCTGGTCGCGGGCAACCAGGCCGGTAATGGTGCGGTCGCCGATGGTGATCAGGAAGCTTTTGCTGGCTACGGCCGGGTGGCGCAGGACGCGCTCCACCGAGTCGGTCAGTTCCAGGGCGCTTGGATCAAAATCGTCGCCCAGCTCGGCTTCACGGGTAACCGAACGGTGCATGCGCGGCGGCTTGCCCAGTAGCACTTCCAGTGGCATGTCCACCGGGCTGTTGTTGAAGTGGCTGTCGGTGACGGTCAGGTGCGGTTCTTCGGTGGCTTCACCCACCACGGCGAACGGGCAGCGCTCGCGCTCGCAGATGGCCTTGAAACGCTCGAAATCAGCGGCATCGACCGCCAGCACGTAGCGTTCCTGGGATTCGTTGCTCCAGATCTCGTGCGGGGCCATGCCCGGCTCGTCGTTGGGCACGTTGCGCAGCTCGAAGCGGCCACCGCGGCCACCATCGTTGACCAGCTCGGGGAAGGCGTTGGAAATACCGCCCGCGCCCACGTCGTGGATAAAGGCGATCGGGTTGCTGTCACCCAGCTGCCAGCAGCGGTCGATGACCTCCTGGCAGCGGCGTTCCATTTCCGGGTTCTCGCGCTGTACCGAGGCGAAGTCGAGGTCGGCGGAGCTGGCGCCAGTGGCGACCGACGAAGCTGCGCCGCCACCCAGGCCGATCAGCATGGCCGGGCCACCGAGGACGATCAGCTTGGCACCCACGGTGATCTCGGCTTTCTGGACGTGATCTTCGCGGATGTTGCCCATGCCACCGGCGAGCATGATCGGCTTGTGGTAGCCGCGCACTTCTTCGCCGTGCGGGGTGTTGATCGACTGCTCGAAGGTACGGAAGTAACCGGTCAATGCCGGACGGCCGAACTCGTTGTTGAACGCCGCGCCACCCAGCGGGCCTTCGATCATGATGTCCAGCGCGTTGACGATGCGCTCAGGCTTGCCGTATGCCTTCTCCCATGGCTGTTCGAAGCCCGGGATCTGCAGGTTGGACACGGTGAAGCCGGTCAGGCCGGCTTTTGGCTTGGCGCCGCGACCGGTGGCACCTTCGTCGCGGATTTCGCCACCTGAGCCGGTGGAGGCCCCGGAGAACGGCGAGATGGCGGTCGGGTGGTTGTGGGTCTCGACCTTCATCAGGATGTGCACCGGCTCCTGCACCGCGCCGTACTGGCGGGTTTCAGGGTTCGGGAAGAAGCGTCCGGCCACGGAACCTACGATCACCGAGGCGTTGTCCTTGTAAGCGGACAGCACGCCTTCGCTGTGCATCTGGTAGGTGTTCTTGATCATGCCGAACAGGCTTTTTTCCTGGCTTTGGCCGTCGATGTCCCAACTGGCGTTGAAGATCTTGTGACGGCAGTGCTCGGAGTTGGCCTGGGCGAACATCATCAGCTCGATGTCGTTCGGATTGCGCGCAAGGCCCTGGAAGGCATTGACCAGGTAGTCGATTTCGTCTTCGGCCAGGGCCAGGCCCAGGTCGACGTTGGCTTGCTCCAGCGCGGCGCGACCGCCACCGAGGATGTCCACGGAGGTCATCGGCTTGGGCTGGGCATGGCTGAACAGGCCGGCGGCCTCTTCCAGCTTCGCCAGTACCATCTGGGTCATGCGGTCGTGCAGCACCTCGGCTACCACGGCAACATCGGCGTCGCTCAGCTCGCCGCTGACGTAGTAGGCGATACCGCGCTCCAGACGTCGGACGTTTTCCAGGCCGCAGTTGTGGGCGATGTCGCTGGCCTTGCTCGACCAGGGCGAGATGGTGCCGAAGCGTGGCATTACCAAGAACAGGCGACCGGTCGGCTCCTGTACCGGAACGCTCGGGCCGTACTTGAGCAGGCGCGCAAGCACTTGCTGTTGGTCGGCGGTCAGTTCGCCGTCAACCTCGGCGAAATGAGCGAATTCAGCGTACAAACCACTAACAGCGGGGACTTTCTGGCTCAGTTGCTCGAGTAATTTACCGTGGCGAAAGGCAGAAAGGGCAGGAGCGCCGCGCAGGATCAACATCGTCGGGACAGCCTCAGGAAGGGGGTGTGCTTAGAGGCCGTGCATTCTAGCCTAATTCCGCCGCTTCCGGCACCCGCAACACTGCATTCTGACGCATCCGCATGTCGGCGGAACGAACCGGACTCGAGGGTCAAAAAAACCAGCGATTTCACTCAATCGCCCGCCCTTACCGCAAAGCTCGCTAGCAGACAAGCTATCAGTTGTCGAGATATGGCGGGACCGGTGCTTTGCGTATACTGCAACCTATGTTCGCCCAAACAGCTTTGCGCCAGCGCTGCGCCAGATGGCTCATCGCAACCGGACTCTTCCTGATGCTCGCTGCCTGCGTTGAAAAACCCGGCACACTGGAGCGCGTCAAGGAGGACGGTGTGCTGCGCGTGATCACCCGCAACAGCCCCGCCACCTATTTCCAGGACCGCAACGGTGAAACCGGCTTCGAGTACGAGCTGGTCAAGCGCTTTGCCGATGACCTGGGGGTGGAGCTGAAGATCGAGACGGCCGACAACCTCGACGAGCTGTTCGACCAGCTCGGCAAGCCGTCAGGCCCGGTGCTGGCTGCCGCCGGCCTGGTCAGTAGCGAGCAGCGAAAGTCCCAGGTACGCTTTTCCCACCCCTACCTGGAAGTGACCCCGCAGATCATCTACCGCAACGGCCGCTCGCGTCCGACCGACGCCAAGGACCTGGTCGGCAAGAAGATCATGGTGCTCAAGGGCAGCAGCCATGCCGAGCAACTGGCCGGACTCAAAAAGCAGTATCCGACCCTGGAATACGAAGAATCCGACGCAGTGGAAGTCGTTGACCTGCTGCGCATGGTCGATGAAGGGCAGATCGACCTGACCCTGGTCGACTCCAACGAGCTGGCGATGAACCAGGTCTACTTCCCTAATGTGCGGGTGGCCTTCGACCTGGGCGATGCCCGCGACCAGCGCTGGGCGGTGGCCGCTGGGGACGACAACAGCCTGCTCAACGAGATCAACGAATTTCTCGACAAAGTGCAGAAGAATGGCACCTTGCAGCGCCTGAAAGATCGTTATTACGGCCACGTCGATGTACTGGGCTATGTAGGCGCCTATACCTTCGCCCAGCACCTGCAGCAGCGTTTGCCGCGCTACGAGAAGCACTTCAAGAACTCGGCCAAGAAGGAACAGGTGGACTGGCGCCTGCTGGCGGCCATCGGCTACCAGGAGTCCATGTGGCAGGCCGAAGTCACCTCCAAGACCGGCGTGCGCGGCCTGATGATGCTGACCCAGCGTACCGCCCAGGCCATGGGCGTCTCCAACCGCCTGGACCCGGTGCAGAGCATTCGTGGCGGCGCCAAGTACTTCATGCACGTGAAAGAAGAACTGGACGACTCGATCAAGGAACCGGACCGTACCTGGTTCGCCCTGGCCGCCTACAACGTCGGCAGCGGTCACCTGGACGATGCGCGCAAGCTGGCCAAGCGCGAAGGCCTGAACCCGAACAAATGGCTGGACGTCAAGAAGATGCTGCCGCGCCTGTCCCAGAAGCAGTGGTACAGCAAGACCCGCTACGGCTATGCCCGCGGCGGCGAGCCGGTGCACTTCGTGGCCAACATCCGACGCTACTACGACATCCTCACCTGGGTGACCCAGCCGCAGCTGGAAGGCAGCCAGGTGGCCGACAGCAACCTGCATGTGCCAGGTGTCAACAAGACCAAGCCGCCCGAGCAGGCGCCACAGCTCTGATCAGTTCGCATGCCTCCTGTACCCGCTGGCGCTCAATGCATTCAGTTGCAACTGCAAAAGCCATCGCCGGCGCTGCCGGCTCCCACAGGGTTTCGCCAAGTGGGAGCTGGCGAAGCCTGCGATCGACTGCGCAGCAGTCGCAAACCCAACCGGATCACCGTACGCAGTTCAGTCAGGCCTTCGCCCGGCGCGCCTTGAAGAACTCGGAAAGTATCGTCCCGCACTCCTCGGCCAGCACGCCCCCTTCGAAAATCACCCGATGGTTGAGAAAACCCTGGCTAAAGAACTGCCCCTGGCTCTGCACGATGCCCGCCTTGGGCTCCAGGGCGCCGTACACCACCCGGGCGATGCGCGAATGGACGATGAGCCCTGCGCACATACTGCAAGGCTCCAGGGTCACGTAGAGGGTGCTGCCCGGCAGGCGGTAATTGCTCGCCGCCTGGGCAGCGGCGCGAATCGCGACCATTTCGGCATGGGCACTGGGATCGCTACCACTGATCGGGCAGTTGAAACCGCGGCCGATGACCTGGCCATGCTGCACCAGCACCGCGCCCACCGGCACCTCGCCCATGGCCGCGCCCTGGGCAGCCAGCTCCAGGGCCTGGCGCATGAATTCCTGGTCGCGGCTGCGATCGATGATCTGCGCTCGCATCAGGCCACCTCGATCGCGGCCATCAGGCCGGTTTCCATGTGGTCGATCACATGGCAGTGGAACATCCAGGTCCCCGGGTTATCCGCCACCAGGGCCACCTGGGCGCGCTCGTTCTTGCCCAGCAGGTAGGTGTCGGTGAAATAGGGTTCGACCTTGCGCTTGTTCGAGCCGATCACCTTGAAGCTCATGCCGTGCAGGTGGATCGGGTGCTGGTACTGGGTCATGTTCTTCAGCTCGAGGATATAGCTCTTGCCCTTCTTGAGCGTGGCAATCGGCCGCTCGGCGCAGGTCTTATCGGTAATATCCCAGGCCTGGCCATTGATCTGCCACAGGCTTGGCGGCTTGCCGTTGTCGACATCGACCGAGACCTTGCCGACCCATTCGAAATTGAAGTTGAGCTTCTCGGCACTGGCCAGGTCCGGCTCGGCAATCGGGTTGGCCGGCAGCGCAGGCGGCCAGTCGCCGGGCGCTTCGTTGCTGGCCACCGAGCGCAGGGTACCCAGCCGCACCGGGCCATCGCGCAGCGAGACCTCCTCGCCGGCCGGCGGCATCTTGATCGCCAGGCAGATACGCATGCCCGGCCCGAGCCAGTAATCCTTGCCCAGTGGCCGCGGTGCGATCGGGTTGCCATCCAGGGCGTAGACCTTCGCCTCGAAGTTGCCCTTGAGGTTGATCCGGTAGGTCAGGGTATTGTCCAGGTTCAGCAGGCGCACCCTCACGATTTGCCCGGCCGGCATCTCGACCACGGCGTTGGCCCGGCCATTGATGGTGATCAGGCGCCCGGCAGTACCGCCACGGGCCGCCTCGCGAGGAATGCTGAAAGGAACGAAGGCGCCCTGCTCGTCCACGTGCCAGTTCTTCAGGCTCAGGGTGCGCTCATGCCTGAAGCCGGTGGGCTCACGCTCCTCGACGATCAGCGGGCCGACCAGGCCGCGACCCAGCTCCTCGGAGCTGCTGACGTGGGGGTGGTACCAGTAGCTGCCGGCATCCGGCACGCGGAACTTGTAATCGAAGAACTCGCCCGGCTTGACCGGCAATTGCGACACGTAAGGCACGCCGTCCATTTCCAGCGGCAGGCGGATGCCGTGCCAGTGGATGGTGGTCTCGACCGGCAACTGGTTGATAAAGCGTACCCGCAGCCATTCGCCCTGGCGCACCCGCAGCTCGGTGCCCGGCGCCGACGGGCCGAAGGCCCAGGCTTGGGTCTTGTGTCCGGGTACCAGCTCGACATCCAGCGGCGCTGCGATCAACACATAGTCTTGCCCGGCATCCGGGTCGGGACGCCCCAGCCAATAGCGGGCCGCGCCACCGGCGCCCAGACCGATTGCCACAAGGCCAGTCAGGCCACCGAGTATTTGTCGCCGGGTAAAGGACATGCAGCGGGTACCTCGTATTGCCAGGAACAACATGCCGGCACCTGGCCAGGTACCGGCAATGAAGGGCGAATACGATACACCTGCAATTGAGAAAGATTAAGTGAAGAGTTGTCGCATCAAGGCCGGCGGATGCCGGGAGGCGCCAGGGACGGGTCGAGAAACTCGAAAGGACGTTCGCGGACTTTGATCGCCAGCCGCCAGTCTGCCCGAACAATACCCTGTGGATTGCTCGTGGACGGCTGGTACCATTCCCCCGGGTCCAGCGTCATTTCGGTAGCCTGGCCTCTGCCTGCATCGACGATTCGCACGCTGACAACATCCTCCAACTGGGCAAGCCCAGGCACACCGTTGTACGTACTGGCGTGGGTGTCGCCGACAAAGGCCAGCCATTTGCCGACACCCGGTTCAGAGCGGGTGGCCTGGATAATCCCGCTGGCGTAGTAACTGAACACCTTCTGCCGCAACGGCCCCTGCACATCCAGCCCGTCCAGCCGGTAACTGGCGGCACAATCCAGGGCGATAACACGCACCCCACGGCGACTGGCTTCCCAGACCACATTGGTAAACGTATCCTCGCCAGCAATGTTGGCGAAGTGGCCAGCATCGAGCTCGGCCAGGTGATCACGCAACCTGGCGCTCATGAAACGTTGCGCGAACAATCGGTCCAGATCGGCCTGGTGCAGATCGCTCATCAGATGCTCCATGTACAACGTATCGACGCCGCTACGGGCCAGCGCTTTCATGTTTTTGATCAGGAAGCGCTTGCTGGCAATCGCCTGATGCGACTCACCGATCACTACCCCTTGGGCTTCGTCATAAAGGCGTTGCAATGACAGGACAGCCGACACCTGTGGATTGGGTCGCGGCACTGGGGAGCGCGGCATCTGCCTGGGAAGTGAACCGATGTAGCGGTTTGCGTCCTCGACCAGGCGCTCGCGCAGTGCAACGAAATCGTCGCGCACAGGGTTGAGCACAGAATCCGGGTCATACATGTCCCCCGACAGCATCAGCCGATTACGCTGACTGAACAGTTCGCCAACGGCCCCCCGTTGCCCGGCAGGTACATGATAACGGACCAGAGAAGTGTCGTTGACAATGTACCGAGCCGGTACGCTAGGGACAGGGCCAAGGCTGCCAAGGCATTGGCCTCCACCGCGCAGGCAAGCCGCCTCGACCAGGTTCCAACGCAACTGATCGCTGAACTGCACGGGGAAATTGCCGCTGAATGCAAACGGATTGCCTGGATCGACTATCAACCAGCTTTTGACCGAGGCGTCGTAACGCACGCGGTACAACAAGCCATGCAAGCGTATGTATTGCCCCTCGCCCCAGGCCAAGACCCCCTCAGCGGACGGAATCGCTGCAGTTTCAGCAGGCATTTCCAGCCTGGCCTGGTACAGCTCCAGCTCATCGATTGACGGTATGGCTCCAGGTAGCAGCAACCCAAGGTTCAACAGCACATCCACACCCGCGACAATCGCAGCAATCAACGCAGCCCTGCGCTCCTCGGGATCACGAGCGGTGATCGCCTGATCGATGCTCAACCCCATGTGCGCGACACTGGCCAGGACCACGGTCAATGCCAGCGGCCACCAGGCAATAGCCATGGGCGACAGTACGCGCAGGCCAACCCCCAGATAACCAATCCACAGTTGCTTGCGTAAATCGGCATTGCTGCGCAATTGAGCGTCGGCGTCAGCCTGCATCTGCTCACGGGTTTTCGCCACCAGCCAGTCACAGGGATCGGCGGTGACCGGCTGCCAGCTGACCAGACCCTCAAACTGCTGCATTTGCGCGCCAGCCAGCTTCTCGAAATGGGCAATGCGTTGGGCCAAGGGTGCGGCGGCGGTGTTGAGCCCCAGTTGCGCCAAGAGCAGAAGCGAAGTCTTCGTATTGAGTTCCCGGCGCAACCATAGCGGCACGGCGTGTCTATCGCTGAAGACATGAAAGCTGTTGGTACCACCCGGCGCATAGAGCAGCTGTACCCCCGAGGGATGGGCGAACCACAGGGCATGCACCAGGTCGTGCCCATCCAGCCGCAGGTAACCGACTTGAACCTCGCCCAGGGAGGGGCGCTGACCTTGCAGATCGTCAAGCGTCAGTGCCATCGCACGTTGCACACCAAAGGCTTGCATAATCCAGTGCAGATGACGCCGCTCAAGCTGCCCGGATGTGAACGCGATGGCTGCGGCAGCAAGGACGTTTATCCGGATCAGCAGTTTCAGGTTACCGGCTTCCTGCTGCCAAAAAGTGTGCAGGCGGGCCTTGTAGTCGCTGGCAAAATCAACAGCCCACAAGGCAGGCAGTACCTTCTGAGCGAGCAATCTGACTTCATTGGTCTGGTTAAATACACCGGCCTGAGGCCCTGCGCGATAAAAGCCCCCCCAAAGATCGAGAGCATCAGCGCTATCCTGGTCGCTGACACGAAATCGGCGCATCACCAACTCGGTGAATGTCATGGACTCTTCAGGCGTGCCCCGGTGTTCCCAACCGTTGTAGCTCAAGGTGCTATTCCACCCGTTGGTGAACCGATGCCAGTAGACCTCATCGGGATTTTCGTCGACACCCAGAGAAACCAGGATTTTCCGGGCGGCCGTCCATGCCATCGAGTGCAACTCCGGCAGTTGCACCAGAACGTGCCTGGCCAGGCAATTGAGATGCTCCGACAGATTACTTACAGCGCATGTGCTCATGTGACTGACTCCTATCAGTGAACAGGACGTTCACTGTGGAGGCCGTGCTTCGAACACAGGCGGTAGATAGATCAAGCGCCAGGTGTATAGAGGCTGCAGCAAAAAGGGCGCCGAAGCGCCCTTTTTGTCATTCCCACTCGATCGTTGCCGGCGGCTTGCTCGACACGTCGTAAGTGACGCGGGAGATGCCTTCGATCTCGTTGATGATCCGACCGCTGACGGTCTCCAGCAGCTCGTAAGGCAGGTGCGCCCAGCGAGCGGTCATGAAGTCCACGGTCTCGACAGCGCGCAGGGCAACAACCCAGGCGTAGCGACGGCCGTCGCCAACGACGCCAACCGACTTGACCGGCTGGAACACCACGAACGCCTGGCTGGTCTTGTGGTACCAGTCGGCCTTGCGCAGTTCTTCGATGAAGATGTGGTCGGCGCGACGCAGCAGGTCGGCGTATTCCTTCTTCACTTCACCGAGGATGCGCACGCCCAGGCCCGGGCCCGGGAACGGGTGGCGGTAGACCATGTCGTACGGCAGGCCCAGCTCCAGGCCGATCTTGCGCACTTCGTCCTTGAACAGCTCACGCAGCGGCTCGACCAGCTTGAGGTTCATTTCCTCCGGCAGGCCACCGACGTTGTGGTGCGACTTGATCACGTGGGCCTTGCCGCTCTTGGCGCCGGCCGACTCGATCACGTCAGGGTAGATGGTGCCCTGGGCGAGGAACTGGATGTTGTCCAGCTTGCTGGCCTCGGCATCGAAGATGTCGATGAAGGTACGACCGATGATCTTGCGCTTCTTCTCCGGGTCGGCTTCGCCGGCCAGGTTGTCGAGGAACTGCTTCTCGGCGTCGGCGCGGATCACCTTGACGCCCATGTTCTCCTTGAACATGGCCATCACCTGGTCGCCTTCGTGCAGGCGCAGCAGGCCGTTGTCGACGAACACGCAGGTCAGCTGGTCGCCAATGGCGCGGTGCAGCAGCGCGGCGACCACCGAGGAGTCGACGCCGCCGGACAGGCCCAGCAGGACGTTGGCCGAACCCACCTGCTCACGTACCTGGGCGATAGCGTCTTCGACGATGTTGGACGGGGTCCACAGGGCTTCGCAGCCGCAGATGTCCTGGACGAAGCGCGAAAGGATGCGACCGCCTTGCTTGGTGTGGGTCACTTCCGGGTGGAACTGCACGCCGTAGTAGCCCAGGGCATCGTCGTACATGCCGGCGATCGGGCAGCTCGGGGTGCTGGCCAGGACGCTGAAGCTGCCCGGCATCTGGGTGACCTTGTCGCCGTGGCTCATCCACACGTCCAGGCCCAGTACGCCGTCATCGTCGACGTGGTCTTCGATGCCGTCGAGCAGGCGGCTCTTGCCGACCACGTCGACGCGGGCATAGCCGAACTCGCGCAGTTCGGAACCTTCGACCTTGCCGCCCATCTGCTCGGCCATGGTCTGCATGCCGTAGCAGATGCCCAGCACCGGGACCTTCAGGTCGAACACGGCCTGCGGGGCGCGTGGGCTGTTGGCTTCGTGGACCGACTCGGGACCGCCGGCCAGGATGATGCCGCGCGGGTTGAATGCGCGGATCGCTTCATCGTCCATGTCGAACGGGTGCAGTTCGCAATACACGCCGATTTCACGCACGCGGCGGGCGATCAGCTGGGTGTACTGGGAACCGAAGTCGAGAATCAGGATTCGGTGAGCGTGAATGTCGAGGGCCATGACTCAATCTCGTCAGTGGTAATCGGAAACGACGCGGGGCTGTCGATAACAGCCCCGCTAGCAAGTGTTGCCTGAAGCATCAACCTACGCGGTAGTTTGGCGCTTCCTTGGTGATCTGTACGTCATGCACATGGGACTCGGCCATGCCGGCACCGGTGATGCGCACGAATTCAGGCTTGGTGCGCATCTCTTCGATGTTGGCGCTGCCGGTGTAACCCATCGAGGAACGCAGGCCACCCATCAGCTGGTGGATGATCGCGGTCAGGGTGCCCTTGTACGGCACGCGACCTTCGATACCTTCCGGTACCAGCTTCTCGGCACCGGCCGAGGAGTCCTGGAAGTAACGGTCCGAGGAGCCCTGGGCCTGGGACATGGCGCCCAGCGAGCCCATGCCACGGTAAGCCTTGTAGGAACGGCCCTGGAACAGTTCGATTTCACCCGGCGCTTCTTCGGTACCGGCGAACATCGAACCCATCATCACGGCCGAGGCGCCAGCAACGATGGCCTTGGACAGGTCACCGGAGAAGCGGATGCCACCGTCGGCGATCAGCGGGATGCCAGTGCCTTCAAGGGCGGCGGCGACGTTGGCGATGGCGCTGATCTGCGGCACACCGACACCGGCGACGATACGGGTGGTGCAGATCGAGCCTGGGCCGATACCGACCTTGACGGCGTCGGCGCCTGCTTCGGCCAGGGCCTTGGCGGCAGCACCGGTGGCGATGTTGCCACCGATGACCTGGACCTGCGGGAAGTTTTCTTTAACCCAGCGAACGCGATCGATCACACCCTTGGAGTGGCCGTGGGCGGTGTCGACCACGACGACGTCGACGCCAGCGGCAACCAGGGCGGCAACACGGTCACCGGTGTCTTTACCGGTACCGACCGCGGCACCGACGCGCAGACGACCCTGGTCGTCCTTGCTGGCCAGCGGGTAGGCCTTGGCCTTTTCGATGTCCTTGACGGTCATCATGCCCTTGAGGTTGAACTTGTCGTCGACGATCAGGACTTTTTCCAGGCGATGCTTGTGCAGCAGCTCGCGGACTTCGTTCTTGTTGGCGCCTTCGCGAACAGTGACCAGACGCTCTTTGGGCGTCATCACTTCACGCACGGTGGCGTCCAGGCGGGTTTCGAAACGTACGTCGCGGGAGGTGACGATGCCGACCAGGTCGCCGTCGTGCAACACCGGAACACCGGAGATGTTGTTCAGGCGGGTCAGCTCGAACAGGTCACGCACGGTGGCGTCGGCCTCGATGGTGATCGGGTCCTTGACCACGCCGGCCTCGAACTTCTTGACCTTGCGGACTTCGGCAGCCTGCTGCTCGATGGTCATGTTCTTGTGGATGATGCCGATGCCACCTTCCTGGGCCATGGCGATGGCCAGGCGGGCTTCGGTCACGGTATCCATGGCGGCGGAAACCAACGGAATGTTCAGCTCGATGCCACGGGTCAAACGGGTCTTGAGACTGACTTCATTGGGCAGTACCTCGGAATAACCAGGCACTAGGAGAATGTCGTCGAAGGTCAGGGCTTCTTGGCTGATACGCAGCATCGCGGGGGCTCCCGGGCGGGAAAAATGGAAGCGCGCCATTATACTCATCCAGAGCCCTTCGCTCAATGCAAAGATGGGCCTTCGGTCAGTTGCCTTCGCGCGTCACCTGCACCACGGCCACCGGTTGATCCAGCCAGTCGGCGAACTCATCGAGAAATGCCTGGCGAAATCCGGCCGCACTCCAGTTATTGAAGATGAACCCCAGGTTGGAAAACGCGCAGGGCTGGAGGAACAGAAAACCGTTGATATCGTCTTCATGGCCGCACAACGGGCAGATGAAATTGTCGGTCTGCCCGGGCATCCACTCCTCCAGGCTTTCGAACAGGGCCACCCCCACTTCCCGGCGGCACTCGGCGCAGCCGGCCTCTTCGAGAAAACCCTCGACCGGGGTGTAGATGCAGCGTTTGGTCACCACTTCCAGGCCGTTGACCGCCTGCCCGAACGGCAGCAGATCGGGACGCTCGACCACCTTGCGAGCGCCCTCGGCGATGGCATAGGCCATGCGGTTGCCGGTGCTGCCGCAGGTGCTCAACTGCTCCTCGATGATCTTCTCGCGCACCAGCCAGCGCAGGATCGCCCGCGCGCGCGGCTCATGCACGGGAACGGTGGAGATCTTCGGGACAATGATGCTCTGGGTAATCATGACGGCAGCCAAACATGCTCAAAACTGCCAGTTTACCTCACTCAGGTAGCGACCGATCAGGGCAATGCCGCTGGCCAGCACCAGCCAGGTGACCAGGCGCACGAAGGCGTCCCGCGACATGTTCAGGGTCAGGCGCCGGCCCAGATAGAGCCCGATCACCATCATCGGCAGCAAGCACAGGGCCAGCAGCAACAGCGGCAGGTCGGCATACACGCCAGCGAACATGAACAGGCCCAGACGCACCACGGTACTGCAACTGATCAGCACGCCTTGGGTCGCCCGCGCCTGCTCCTTGGAAGGCAGTCGGGCATTGAGGTAGAGGGCATACAAGAAGCCGCCGCTACCGAACAGCGCCCCGAACAAGCCGCCCACGGTTCCCATCGGCACCGACCAGCCGGCCGGGAGCTGCGCCGGCCTGGCCTTCACCGTCAGGCTATACAGGGCATAGGTGCTGATAAACAGGCCCATCAGCAGCAGCAACAGGTCGGACTTGAGGTTGAGCAGAAACACCACGCCGAGGCTGCAGCCCAGCACCATGCACGGCAGCAGGCGCAGCAATTCCGCCCGCACCACCGCCTTGCGCGCCGGCAGCCAGTTGCCGAACGCGGCGACGAAATCCAGCAACACCAGCAACGGGATGATCCGCGACAGCGGCATGAAGTTGATCAGCACAGGCCCGGCCACCAGCGCCGTACCGAAGCCGGCGATACCGAAGACAATATAGGCGGCGCCCACGCCGAACAGGATCGGCAACCAGTCGAGGGGCGTGAAGGGTAGCTGGGCAAACAGGGTCGAGAGCATGGCGGTCGCCAACAGTGGAGGTGTGGAAACTTTAGCCAGCGACAAGCCATGCCGACTAATATGCAATTACGCCACCAGCTATCTTGAAACGGCATATCACCAATGATCTCCACCCGTCAGTTGCGATACTTCGTCGAAATCGCCGAAAGCGGCAGTTTCAGCGCCGCTGCCGAGCGCCTGTTCATCGCCCAGTCGGCCCTGAGCCGCCAGGTCAAGGAGCTGGAGTCACAACTCGAAACCAAACTGTTCGAACGCACCGCTCGCCAGCCGCACCTGACGGCTGCGGGCCAGGCCTTCTTGCCGAGGGCACGCGCCTTGCTGGTGGACCTGGAAAAAGCCCAACGCCTGGCGCGGGATGTCGGCCTGGGCGTCCAGGGCAACCTGCGCCTGAATCATTCGAGCACCGTGCCATTGACCGGGCAGCTGTTGACCCGACTCAGTGGCTACCTGCATGACCATCCGGGCGTTGCCATGGAAATCGCCCAGCAGTCATCCGAGACGCAGCTGGCAGAGCTTGCGCAGGATCGCCTGGAAGTCGGGCTGCTGCGCTTGCCGGTTTTGCGCCAGCATGAGGGGCTTTGTGTCCGGCCGCTGTTCGAAGAACCCTTGTTGCTGGCGGTCGCCGACGATCACCCGCTGGCCGGGGAAACCAGCGTCGATCTGGCGCAATTGTGTGACGAGCCTTTCATCTCCATTCCCCATCGCCAGCGCGGCGGCCTGAGCTACCTGTCTGCCGAACTGTGCATGGGGGCAGGGTTCTTTCCGAAAGCCGCACGGGTGGTATCGCGCAAGACCACTCAACTGCAGTTGATCCAGGCAGGTTTTGGTGTGGCCTTGTTGCCGCAGTGCATGCAGGAGATCGCCCCACCTTCACTGCGGTTCATCACCCTGGCGGACGCGGGCTGCAGCAGTACGGTGGCGCTGGCCTATCGACGTGATGCCGGAGCCTTGGTCGAGCAGTTTGTCGAGCATATGGCCTCATCGCGGGGCAAGCCCGCTCCCACCGTGAGTGAAGAACCTGCGGGAGCGGGCTTGCCTCGCGACCGCCACAATCCTTTATGATGCCGCCCATGATCAAAGACCCCTTCGAAAGACTCGGCCTGGACCGCGAAGTCCTGACCGTCAGCCAGCTCAACGGCCGCGCCCGGGTGCTGCTCGAAGACGTGTTCCGCAGTGTCTGGGTCGAAGGCGAGATCTCCAACCTCGCCCGCCCGGCGTCCGGCCACGTCTATTTCACCCTCAAGGACAGCGGTGCCCAGGTGCGCTGCGCGCTGTTCCGGCAGAACGCCGCCCGGGTCCGCCAGGCCTTGCGCGACGGCCTGGCGGTCAAGGTGCGTGGCAAGGTCTCGCTGTTCGAGGGCCGCGGCGACTATCAACTGATCCTCGACACCGTCGAGCCGGCCGGTGATGGCGCGCTGCGCCTGGCCTTCGAAGCGCTGAAGGAAAAGCTCGGCACCGAAGGCCTGTTCAGTGCCGAACGCAAGCGTGCCTTGCCCGCCCACCCGCAGCGCATCGGCATCGTCAGCTCGCCCACCGGCGCGGTGATCCGCGACATCATCAGCGTGTTCCGCCGCCGCGCCCCGCAGGTCGAGCTGACCCTGATCCCCACCGCCGTGCAAGGTCGCGAAGCCATCAACCAGATCGTCCGTGCCCTGCAACTGGCCGACAGCCGTGGCTTCGACGCCCTGATCCTGGCCCGTGGCGGTGGCTCGCTGGAAGACCTCTGGTGTTTCAACGAAGAAGCCGTGGCCCGGGCCATCGCCGCCTGCACCACACCGATCGTCAGCGCCGTGGGCCATGAAACCGACGTCTCGATCAGCGACTTCGTCGCCGACGTACGTGCCCCCACGCCATCGGCCGCCGCCGAACTGCTGGCCCCGGACAGCAGCGACCTGCAGCGGCGCATCGACAGCCTCAAGCGCCGCCTGCTGCTACGCATCCAGAGCCGCCTGAGCCACGATCGCCTGCGCCTGGACAGCCTGACCCGACGCCTGCGCCACCCCGGCGAGCGCCTGCGCCAGCAGGCCCAGCGCCTGGACGACCTGGACATGCGCCTGCGCCGTGCGTTCGAGCAGCGCCTGAATCAGCGCCGTGAACGCCTGGCGCGCCTGGATACACGCCTGGCCGCGCAACATCCCGGACGCACCCTGGCACTGCTCAAGCAGCGCCTGGACAGCCTGTCCGAACGCCTGCCGCGGGCCATGCGCGAAACCCTCAAAGACCGTCGCCAGCGTCTGCAGGCGCACATGCAGACCCTGCACGTCGTCAGCCCATTGGCGACCCTCGGACGCGGCTACAGCATCCTGCTCGACGAGCACGGCCAGGCCATCCGCAGCGCGGCCCAGACCCACAACGGCCAGCGCCTGAACGCACGCCTGGGCGAAGGTGAGCTGTTGGTGCGGGTCGAAGACAATCACCTGACCCCGGTCACGCTTTCCCTCCTGGACTGAACCATGCCCCGTCTGTTTGCCTCGCTGTTACTGCTGTGCCTGATCTTCACCGGCAGTGCCCAGGCCAGCTACATCACTCGCCAGCTGAACAAACCGGTGCCGGGCGGTGTTGCCGTCATCGACCTGGGCCCAGCGGCCCAGGCGCCCAGTGCACGCTTCGACGGCAAGCCGGTGCTGGTGGTCAGGGAACAGGACACCTGGCTGGCCATCGTCGGCCTGCCCCTGACGCAAAAGCCCGGCACGGCACACATCACCCAGGGCACGCGCACCCTGAGCTTCACCGTCGCCAGCAAGAAGTACCCGGAACAGCGCATCACCCTGAAGAACAAGCGCCAGGTCAACCCCGACCCCGCCGACCTCAAGCGCATCGAGAGCGAGCTTGCCGAGCAGCTCAAGGCCTACCGCAGCTTCAGCCCCACCCTGCCGAGCAACCTGATCCTCGACAAACCGGTCAACGGCCCGCTGTCGAGCAAGTTCGGCGTACGCCGTTTCTTCAACGGCGAAGAGCGCAACCCCCACGCCGGCCTGGACTTCGCCGTACCCGCCGGCACGCCGATCAAGACCCCGGCCAACGGCAAGGTGATCCTGGTCGGCAACTACTTCTTCAACGGTAACACCGTGTTCGTCGACCACGGCCAGGGCTTTATCAGCATGTTCTGCCACATGTCCAAGGTCGATGTGAAACCCGGACAGATGCTCAGCCGTGGCGCCGTGGTCGGCCGGGTCGGCTCGACCGGGCGCGCCACCGGCCCGCACATGCACTGGAACGTCAGCCTCAATGATGCGCGAGTGGATCCGGCGATTTTCATCGGCGCCTTCCAACCCTGACACCTGGCTTGCGCCATTCAAAAAGACCGCGCAACTGGCGCGGTCTTTTTGTTCAGGATCCGCTATAAAATCTCAATTTATTTGATATTTTGAGCATTTCTCTCAATTTTTTTCCAAGGCTTGCCATCTTTCACCCCACTGGTTAGGGTTGAAGCCATGAAAACCTTTCAGACCCTCATCCTGCTTCGTCAACATCGCAGCCTCTGCCTGGTCAGTGCACGACTACCAAGCTGAATCGCGTCGCCTCGCCTTTTCATCTCGTTATCGCTCGGCAGGCCACCTTTCCAGGCCGCACATTCAAGGATTGCTTTCATGACCATGCTCAAAGACCCTTCGAAAAAATACAGTGCCTTCCCTACCGTCAACTTGCCTGACCGTACCTGGCCGTCGAAGACCATCACCCAGACCCCGATCTGGTGCAGCTCCGACCTGCGCGATGGTAACCAGTCGCTGATCGAGCCAATGGATGCCACGAAGAAGCTGCGTTTCTGGAAGACTTTGGTCAGCGTCGGCGTGAAGGAAATCGAGGCCTCGTTCCCGTCGGCCTCGCAAACCGACTTCGACTTCGTCCGCACCCTGATCGAAGACGGCCACATTCCTGATGACACCACCATCCAGGTGTTGACCCAGGCCCGTGAAGACCTGATCGCCCGTACCTTCGAGTCCCTGCGCGGGGCGAAAAAGGCCATCGTCCACCTGTACAACGCCACCAGCCCGTCGTTCCGCCGCATTGTCTTCAACCAGGACAAGCAAGGCGTGAAGGACATCGCGGTGAGCGCGGCCAAGCTGTTCGTCAAATATGCCGCCCAGCAGCCCGAAACCCAGTGGACCTTCCAGTACTCGCCAGAGACCTTCAGCGCCACTGAGCTGGAGTTCGCCAAGGAAGTCTGCGACGCGGTGATCGAGGTCTGGAACCCGACCCCGGACAACAAGATCATCCTCAACCTGCCGGCCACCGTCGAAGTCTCGACGCCGAACATCTACGCCGACCAGATCGAGTGGTTCGGCCGCAATGTCAGCCGCCGCGACAGCGTGATCATCAGCCTGCACACCCACAACGACCGTGGCACTGGCGTGGCCGCCACCGAAATGGGCCTGATGGCCGGCGCCGACCGTGTCGAAGGCTGCCTGTTCGGTAACGGCGAGCGTACCGGTAACGTCGACCTGGTGACCCTGGCGTTGAACCTCTACACCCAGGGCCTGGACCCACAACTGGACTTCTCCGATATCGACGGTGTGCGCAAGGTGGTCGAAGAGTGCAACCAGATTCCGGTGCACCCACGCCATCCGTATGTCGGCGACCTGGTTCACACCGCGTTCTCCGGCTCGCACCAGGACGCCATCCGCAAAGGCTTCGCCCAGCAGAAGGACGACGCCAAGTGGGAAGTGCCCTACCTGCCGATCGACCCAGCCGACATTGGCCGCAGCTACGAGGCAGTGATTCGCGTCAACAGCCAGTCGGGCAAAGGCGGCATCACCTACCTGCTCGAACAGGAATACGGCATCAGCCTGCCACGCCGCATGCAGATCGAGTTCAGCCAGGTAGTACAGGGTGAAACCGACCGCCTGGGCCTGGAGATGACTGCCCAGCAGATCTACAGCTTGCTGCACCGCGAATACTTGCAGGCCAATGCACCTTACGCGCTGGTCAGCCATCGCCTGCAGGAAGAGAACGGCCACAGCGCGGTGGAAGTCGAAGTGTCCGGCGAGGGCGAAACCACCCTGCATTGGCGCGGCAAGGGCAATGGCGCCCTGGAAGCCCTGGTGGCCGGCTTGCCGATCGCGGTGGAAATCATGGACTACAACGAGCACGCCATCGGTGCCGGCACCAATGCCAAGGCAGCGGCGTACATCGAGCTGCGTGTGGCCGGTGGCCGTCCGGTGCATGGTGTGGGGATCGATGAAAACATCACCACCGCCAGCTTCAAGGCGTTGTTCAGCGCCCTGAACCGCTCGCTGAGCCAGCAGACGGCCAAGGCTGCGTAAGCGCCCTGGCTGAGAAAAAGCCCGCCTGAACAGGCGGGCTTTTTTGTGGGTGCTGATCTTCGCGGGACAAGCCCGCTCCTACAGGTAGGAGCGGGCTTGTCCCGCGATCAGGCCTGCACAGGCAAAAAAAAGGGGCGCCGACCAAGCGCCCCACAAGCCGTGTAGCACACAACGAAAAATGTCAGTCCAGCAGTGCCAACGCCTCTGCGCTGCAAGCTTCGATCCGCGCCCAGTCGCGATTCTTGATCCAGCCGCTGTCGAGCATCCAGGTGCCACCCACGCACATCACGTTGGGCAAGGCCATGTAACTCTTCACATTGCCGGGATTGACCCCGCCGGTCGGGCAGAAACGGATATCGCCAAAGGGACCGCCATAGGCCTTGATCGCCGCGACACCGCCGCTGATTTCCGCCGGGAACAGCTTGAAGCGGCGGTAGCCCAGGGCATAACCGCTCATGATCTCCGAAGGCGTGCTGATGCCCGGCAATAGCGGGATGGCACTTTCCACACCGGCTTCGAGCAAATCCTGGGTGATCCCCGGCGTCACCACGAACTGCGCACCTGCAGCCTCGACCGCCGCGAACATCTTGCGGTCCAGCACGGTGCCGGCACCGACGCACAGCTGCGGACGCTGTTCGCGCAAGACCTGGATGGCCTTCAGGCCATGTGCCGAGCGCAAGGTGACCTCCAGGGTCTTGATGCCACCGGCAGCCAGGGCATCGGCCAGGGGCAGGATGTCTTCCTCACGGGCGATGGTGATCACCGGCAGGATGCGCGCCTGGGTACAGATCTGATCGATCCGGGCAATTTTGTCGGCCATGGAAGCTCCCGGCTGTTTCAGTTCAAGCGTGGTCATGACGGCAGTTCCTTGACTCATGGGCACCAGTAAATATCCAGAGGGTCTTGCACAAAGGCGTATATCGGCATGTGTTGCGCATCGCCTGCTGCCAGCGCGGCGCGCAGGGTAGCGAGTTTGCCCGCCCCTTGCAGCGATAAGGCGGTAAATCGGGCGCTGGCCAGCAGCGCACGGGTCATGCTCAGGCGCTGGTGCGGCACACTCGGCGCCAGCATCGGCAGGCAACGGCGCGTGCCTTGCCGGTCCAGGCCTTCGGCCAGGTTCGGGCTGCCGGGGAACAGCGAGGCGGTATGGCCGTCGTCACCCATGCCCAGCACCAGCACATCGATGCCCGGCAACTCGGCCAGTGCCTGGTCCGCTTTCAGGGCCGCGGCTTCCAGATTGGCGGCCGGGTGATAGAGACTCAGGAAGCGCGCCTTGGCCACCTTGCCGACCAGCAGATGACGCTTGAGCAGCCCGGCATTGCTGTCGGCGTGCTCGACCGGCACCCAGCGCTCATCGGCCAGGGTGACCAGCACCTTCGACCAGTCCAGCGCCTGCTTGACCAGCGCCTCGAAGAACGCCACCGGACTGCGCCCGCCGGACACCACCAGGGTGGCGGTACCGTTGGCGGCGATGGCCGCGCGCAGGCGTTCGGCGACATCTTGCGCCAGGCCTTCGGCCAGCTTCGCGCCTTCGGTGAATTCGTGCGCCGTCACGGTTGCCGGCAGTTCAAGTTCAGATATCGCCATACCACGACCTCCCGTCACGGGTAATCAATGCAATCGAGCTCATCGGCCCCCAGGAGCCGGCGGCATAGGGCTTGGGCGCATCACCAGCAGCCTTCCAGCCAGCGATCAGCTGATCGCACCATTTCCACGCGTATTCGATTTCATCCTTGCGAACAAACAGGTTCTGGTTGCCACGCATCACTTCCAGCAGCAGACGCTCGTAGGCATCGGGAATCCGTGCACTGCGCCAGGTATCGGAAAAATTCAGCTGCAACGGCCCGCTGCGCAGTTGCATGCCCTTGTCCAGGCCTTGCTCCTTGGTCATCACCCGCAAGGAAATACCTTCGTCCGGCTGCAGGCGGATGATCAGTTTGTTACCGATCTGCAAACGCTGTTCCGGGGCGAAGATGTAGTGCGGGGTTTCCTTGAAATGGATGACGATCTGCGACAGCTTCTGCGGCATGCGCTTGCCGGTACGCAGGTAGAACGGCACGCCCGACCAGCGCCAGTTGCGGATGTCGGCGCGCAGGGCGACGAAGGTTTCGGTATCGCTCTGGGCGTTGGCGTTGTCTTCTTCCAGGTAACCGGGCACCGAGCGCCCTTCGCTGTAGCCGGCGATGTACTGGCCACGCACCACGCGGGTGCTCAGGCCTTCGCCGGTGATCGGCGCCAGGGCCTTGAGCACCTTGACCTTCTCGTCGCGAATGCTGTCGGCCGAGAGGTCGCTGGGCGGGTCCATGGCGATCAGGCACAGCAGCTGCAACAGGTGGTTCTGGATCATGTCGCGCAGCTGCCCGGCCTTGTCGAAGTAGCCCCAGCGGCCTTCGATGCCGACCTTCTCGGCCACGGTGATTTCCACGTGGGAGATGGAATTCTGGTTCCACTGGGTTTCGAACAGGCTGTTGGCAAAGCGCAGGGCGATCAGGTTCTGTACCGTTTCCTTGCCCAGGTAGTGGTCGATGCGGTAGACGCGATTCTCCGGGAAATACTGGGCCACCGCATCATTGACCCGGCGCGACGACTCCAGGTCGTGGCCGATGGGCTTTTCCAGGACCACGCGGGTGCGGGCGCTGAGGCCGGCCTTGTCGAGGTTCTCGCAAATTCCCCCATAGACCGCCGCCGGCGTCGCGAAGTAGGCGATCAGCGGGCTGTCGGCACCGACCTGTGCGGCCAGGGCGTGATAATCATCGACCTTGAGAAAATCCACATGCAGGTACGTAAGCCGCGCCAGAAAGCGCTGCAGGGCGATGGGCTCGACCTCCCCGCTCGGGACGAATGCCTGCAAATGAGCTTCAATCGACACCAGGTGCTCCTGCGCACTGCCCGGCTCGCGGGCTAGTGCCAGTACCCGGGTTTCGGCATGCAGCAGACCGGCCCGGTCGAGCTGGTAGAGCGCAGGAAACAGCTTGCGCAGGGCCAGGTCGCCAAGCGCGCCAAACAGGGCGAAGGTGCAAGGTTCAACGCTGATCGAAGCCATGATGTTTGTTCTTTTATCAAGTTGATCTAGAAATACCGTTTTCATCCCCGGTTTTCAAGGGATAATGTAGTAAAAACCACAACATTTTACCCAGCGGACAGATTCAAGTGGTGTGCCAACCATGCCATCAGTACGATAGGCCACCCTGTCAAAAGCCTGCTGCCGTGGTCAGCCGGCTGCCTTCTCGACCCAAGGAACCCACCATGGACCGCGTGCGAAACCTCCTGGAACAGATCCAGGGCCGCCTCGAAGAGCTGAACAAGGCTGAGCGCAAAGTCGCCG
Source organism: Pseudomonas sp. NPDC090755 (assembly GCF_044769005.1). Taxonomy (NCBI): domain Bacteria; kingdom Pseudomonadati; phylum Pseudomonadota; class Gammaproteobacteria; order Pseudomonadales; family Pseudomonadaceae; genus Pseudomonas; species Pseudomonas sp. NPDC090755. The sequence goes on from NZ_JBIVXC010000002.1 coordinate 247,662, forward strand.
AAGTCATCCTGCTCAACCCCCAGCAAGCCACCCGCTTCAGCATCGCCGCCCTGGCCCAGGCGGCCAAGGTCAGCGAACCGACCGTCAACCGCTTCTGCCGCTCGTTCGGCGTCAGCGGCTACCCCGAGCTCAAACTGCAACTGGCCCAGAGCCTGGCCAGCGGTGCAGCCTATGTCAGCCGGGCGGTGGAAGCCGACGATGATCCGGCGTCCTACACCCAGAAGATCTTCGGCAGCGCCATCGCCTCGCTGGACAGCGCCTGTCAGCAGCTCGACCCGCAACTGATCAGCCGCGCCGTGGACATGCTGATCCAGGCCCGCCAGATCCATTTCTTCGGCCTCGGCGCCTCGGCCCCGGTGGCCCTGGACGCCCAGCACAAATTCTTCCGCTTCAACCTCGCCGTGTCAGCCCACGCCGACGTACTGATGCAACGCATGCTCGCCTCCGTTGCCCACACCGGCGAATTGTTCGTGATCATCTCCTACACCGGACGCACCCGTGAACTGGTGGAAGTAGCGCGCCTGGCCCGGGAAAACGGCGCCTCGGTACTGGGCCTGACCGCTGCCGACTCGCCCCTGGCCAAGGCCAGCAGCCTGAGCCTGAACATTCCCCTGCCTGAAGACACCGACATCTACATGCCGATGACCTCGCGCATCATCCAACTGACCGTGCTCGACGTGCTGGCCACCGGCATGACCCTGCGCCGTGGCGTGGACTTCCAGCCGCACCTGCGCAAGATCAAGGAAAGCCTCAACGCCAGCCGCTACCCGATCGACGACGAACTCAACTGAGCAGGTGCGCCTGCAAACGCAGGTGTGCCTGTTCACCCGGCGCCAGGCTCAGGCTGTCACTGCTGCCACTGGCCGCCTCGACGCAGATGAAGCCCAGGGTCTCGCTACCACTGACGCCCATCAGCGGCCGACTGCCTGGATGCCAGACCACGGTGTCCTCGCTGTCACCGGTATCGATGCACAGCTGACGCTGCCAGGCCGGATCGTGCAGCTGCACGGTCGGCACATTGGGGAACACCCGCTGACAGCCGCCATGCACCTTCAGTGCGCCCTTCTGGCGACAGGCCTGACGGTTCAATCGGTCGTAACCCTCAATGTTTTCTAGCCCAGATAGCGCTATCTCAGAAACGTCACTAATACGCCAGTAGGCCAGCAGAGCATGACTCAACTGGCACGGCAAGCTGTCCTGATGCTCGGTGCTCAACTGCAACTCCATGCTCTGGCCCAGCCGCGCCGAGAGGTCCACCTGCCAGTCACACAGCTGCAGGCGCCATTTCAGGCTCACGCCCTGTTCATCTTCGCTGCTGTCGATCAGCTTCCAGTCGAGCAACCGCGCCCAGCCGTGCGCCGGCCACATGTCTTCACTGGGGTGACGGCCATACCAGGGCCAGCACACCGGCACGCCGCCGCGTATGGCCCCGACCTGCGGCCACTGTGCGGCACACCACAGCCACGGGCGCTCGCCCCTGGGCTGGAAGTGCAGCAACTGTGCACCCTGGCGACTGAATACCGCCTGGCACTGGGGATGATCGATGATCAGCACATCGCGCTGCTGGTAACGCTCCCACTCGAAGGTCGGCCGCGGCCGTTGCGAGGTGAAAAAGCGCTGTAGCGGGTGCTCGGGCATAGCTGGAAACTCTTGTTGTTAGTCAGGGCCTCATCGCGGGGCAAGCCCGCTCCTACAGGGTAGGAGCGGGCTTGCCCCGCGATGAGCTCGTAAATTTACAACAAAATGCCTCAGAACGACGACTGAATCTTCAACCCGGCGACCAATGCGTTGTCCACCTCGTCCACCCCACCCGGACTTTTGATGTACTGCAGGTTGGGTCGTACGGTCAGCCAGTTGGTGACGTGGATGCCGTAGTAGAGCTCGGCGTTGTACTCGGTTTCCTGGATCGGCACGAAGTTGGGGTTGTCATAGTCACTGATGCCGCTCTGCTGGTTGAGCAGTTCGGCGCGGTCTTTTACATCATCGTTGACGTGAATCCGCGCCACGCCAAAGCCGATGTCGTCCTTGGGCCGTGAATCGAAGGCGCCTTTGTAGACCATGCCCACCTGCTGGTAGTTGTCGACCACGTTGGTGGCCTTGTCATGCACGGTGAAATTGGCGAACAGGCTCAGGCCCCGGCTGGCGTCGCCGTTGTGCGCGGTGACCTGCTGCTGGGCCACCACCCACCAGCCATGCTTGCTGGAATGCGACTTGAAGTCGTTGCCGGTAATGGCCTGGGGCTGGCCGTTGACATCGTCAAAGACGTCATCGGCCTTGGCGGTGCTGTAGTAGTACCCCAGACGATATTCGCCCGGCAGTTCGTTGACCCTGGGCGACCAGACCAGCTCCGCCGGCAGGATCATGCCCTTGGTGCCACTGCCGCTGAGCTTGAAGCCGTTGCCGGTCTCAAGATACGAAGGGTTCTGCTCGAACACCCCGACCTGGGCGAAGAACTCCGGGGTGATGTTGTACTTGACCCGCAGCGCCCACTGGCTGACCGGCCAGTTGTACCAGATGTCGCCCACCCAGTTGCCCACCTGGGAGCCGCAGAACGCCAGGTTCTGGAAGTCGCAGGGGAAACTGTTGAAGTCCTCGCCCTCGCCGAAACGACCGAATTTCACGTCCAGGGCGCCATCGAAGTACTTCTGCTTGATCCACATCTGGGTCAGGCGCCAGGTCTGGCCACGGCCCCAGACTTCCTGCACCGAACTGAACTGACCGGCACGCGGATCGCTGATGCGGTCGTTGGACAGGTTGCGGCCGCTACGCTCGGTGATCGCCAGCTTGAACTCGGCATCGTTCCAGCCGAGGATCTTTTCCAGGTCCAGGTGCATGCCCAGCGCGAACTGATCGCTGTAGCGGGCGGTCTTGTCGTCGTTGTATCCACCATCGAGGTTGCCGGCCACTTCACCGACGTAATCAAGGCTGAAGTCGTAGCCCTTCTCCAGCAGTTCGGTGCGCGTGCCGCCCCAATCGCCGCTCATCCATTTCGATTCGGGGTCGAAGGCGCCCGCCGCGTGCGCCCCGCAACTGACCCCGAACGCCGCCAGCAGGCTCAGCGAAGCCAGCGGCTTGATGTGCTTGAAGTGATCCATCCCTTGTGTCCTCGTTTTATTGTTATCGATGGGCTTGCACGACCTGCAACGCATTCAGCGGCCCTTGAACTGCGCCACGTTGTCCTGGCCGGCCGGCTGCGACGCGACCTTCACCCCCAGGCGCTCGCCACTGACGGCATCGAACAGCAACACCCGTTCGGGATCGAGCTGCAGGTTCAGGGTATCGCCGACCCGCACCGCCACATCCGGCGCCAGGCGGCAGCAGACCTTGGTCTGGTTAAGGGTGACGAACACCAGCAGGTCGGGACCGGTGGGTTCGGTGATCTGCACCTCGGCGCGCAGGCTCGGCAGGCCATTGGCCTGGGCCGGCGCCAGGGTGATCTGCTCGGGGCGGATGCCGAGAATCACCTCGCGCTCCTCAAGCCCGGCATCATGGATGCCAAGCGGCAGCTCGCAACGGGCCTGGCCGCTGTCGAGCAGCGCCAGCAGACGCCCCTCCTTGCGTTGCAGGCGCAGGGGAATGAAGTTCATCGGGGGCGAGCCGATGAAACTGGCGACGAACAGGTTGGCCGGATCGTTGTAGATCTGCTGCGGGGTGCCGAACTGCTGGATCAGGCCATCCTTCATCACCGCCACCTTGTCGCCCAGGGTCATGGCTTCGATCTGGTCGTGGGTGACGTACACCGTGGTTGTCTTCAGGCGCTGGTGCATCAGCTTGATCTCGGTGCGCATCTCTACCCGCAGCTTGGCGTCGAGGTTGGACAGCGGTTCGTCGAACAGGTAGATCTTCGGCCGCCGCGCCAGCGCCCGGCCCATGGCCACCCGCTGCTGCTGGCCACCGGAAAGCTGGCCGGGCTTGCGGCCGAGCAAGTGTTCGATCTGCAGCAGCTTGGCCACCCGCGCCACCTCCTCGTCGATGGCTGCCGCGGGCATCTTGCGCATCTTCAGGCCGAAGGCGATGTTGTCGCGCACGTTCATGGTCGGGTACAGCGCATAGGACTGGAAGACCATGGCGATGTCCCGGTCCTTGGGGCTCATGCCACTGATGTCGGCATCGTCCACCAGGATCGCGCCGCCACTGATCTGTTCAAGGCCGGCGATGCAGTTCATCAGGGTCGACTTGCCGCAGCCCGAGGGCCCGACCAGGATCAGGAACTCCCCGGAGTCGATCGACAGGTCGATGTGTTTCAAGGTATCCGGCAGTCCGCTGCCGTAGGTCTTGTTGACGTTGCGCAGTTCAAGCGTTGCCATGTTGTTTCACCCCTTGACCGCGCCAGCGGTAAGCCCGCGCAGGAAATACTTGCCAGCCAGCACATAGACCAACAGGGTCGGTAACCCGGCGATCATCGCCGCCGCCATGTCGACGTTGTATTCCTTGACCCCGGTGCTGGTGTTGACCAGGTTGTTCAGGGCCACGGTGATTGGCTGGGCGTCGCCACTGGCGAACACCACGCCGAAGAGAAAGTCGTTCCAGATCTGGGTGAACTGCCAGATCAGGCAGACCATGATGATCGGCACCGACATCGGCAGCAGGATCCTGCCGAAGATGGTGAAGAACCCCGCCCCGTCCAGGCGCGCTGCCCGCACCAGGGCATCCGGCACGCTGCAGTAGTAGTTGCGAAAGAACAGCGTGGTGAAGGCCAGGCCGTAGACGATGTGCACCAGCACCAGGCCCGTGGTGGTGCTGGCCAGGCCCATTTTGCCGAGGGTGAACGAGGCCGGCAGCAGCACGGTCTGGAACGGCAGGAAGCAACCGAACAACAACAGACCGAAGAACAGTTGCGAGCCGCGAAAGCGCCACATCGACAGCACGTAACCGTTCAAGGCGCCGAGCAACGTGGAGATCACCACGGCTGGGACGGTGATCTTCACCGAGTTCCAGAAGTAGCCACCGACGGTGTCCCAGGCCTTGACCCAGCCGATGGCCGTGACCACATCGGGCCAGCTCAGCAGGTTGCCGGTGCGGATATCGTCGGGCGACTTGAAGCTGGTCAGCAACATCACGATCAGCGGAATCAGGTACAGCGCACAGGCCAGCAGCAGGGTCGCGTAGATGGCCAGACGGCTGAAGCTGAAGCGTCGGGGAGCCAGGGATCTAGTCATGGCGCTTGTTCCTCAGTTCCGAATACAGGTAAGGCACCAGGATCGACAGGATCGCCCCGAGCATCAGGATCGCGCTGGCCGAGCCCATGCCCATCTGCCCGCGGCTGAAGGTGAAGGAATACATGAACATCGCCGGCAGGTCCGAGGCGTAGCCCGGCCCGCCCGCCGTCATCGCCGCCACCAGGTCGAAGCTCTTGATGGCGATATGCGCGAGGATCATCAGGGCGCTGAAAAACACCGGGCGCAGGCTCGGCAGAACGATGCGCAGGTAGATGCTCGGCAGGCTGGCGCCATCGACTTGCGCTGCGCGGATGATCGACTGGTCGACACTGCGCAGCCCCGCCAGGAACAGCGCCATGACAAAGCCCGAGGCCTGCCATACGGCAGCGATCACCAGGCAGTAGACGACCCGGTCGGGGTCCACCAGCCAGTCCAGGCGAAAGCCTTCCCAGCCCCAGTCACGGAGCATCTTGTCCAGGCCCAGGCCCGGGTTGAGCAGCCATTTCCAGGCAGTGCCGGTGACGATCATCGACAGCGCCATGGGGTACAGGTAGACCGTGCGGATAAAGCCCTCGCGGCGGATGCGCTGGTCCAGCAGGACCGCCAGCAGCACACCGACCGCCAGGCTGATGGCGATGAACAAGCCGCCGAACACCAGCAGGTTCTTGCTCGCCACCCACCAACGGTCGTTCTCCATCAGCCGCGCGTACTGGGCCAGGCCCACCCACTTGTAGCTGGGCATGAAGCTCGAATTGGTGAAGGACAGGACAAAGGTCCAGAGGATGTAGCCGTAGAAGCCGACCAGGACGATCAGCATGCTCGGCGCCAGCACCAGCTTGGGTAGCCAGCGCTGCAAGGCGTCGAAGGGCGAGGCCTTGGTGAACGGGGCAACAGTGCTCATGAGGATATCTCGTGTTGAGGCTTATCGCGGGACAAGCCCGCTCCTACAAGGGTCGCGCTAATCCTGTAGGAGCGGGCTTGACCCGCGATGCGGCACGCCCACTCCTACAGCAACGGACTCAGCTCATCACTTGGCCGACTTGATCGCCGACCCCAGCTGCTTGACCGCCATCGCCGGGTCGGCCTTCGGGTCGTTGAGGAAGTTGGTCACCACGTCGAAGATCGCCCCCTGCACCGCCAGGGTCGTGGCCATGTTGTGGGCCATGCTCGGTTGCAGGCCGTCGCCTTTTTCGGCCTCTTTGAAGTCCACCGCCGATTTCTGGGTGCAGGCGTCGAACTGGCTCATGTCCATGTCCTGGCGCACCGGCAGCGAGCCCTTGTTCTGGTTGAACACCGTCTGGAACTGCGGCTCCAGGGCAACCTTGGCCAGGTCGTTCTGGGCCTTGATGTCGTTCTCGTTCTTGAGCTTGAACATCGCCAGAGAATCGATGTTGTAGGCGAAGCTGCCCTGGGTGCCGGGGAAGGCCACGCACTGGTAGTCCTTGCCGGCGACCTTGCCGGCAGCGGTCCACTCGCTCTTGGCCCAGTCGCCCATGATCTGCATGCCGGCCTTGCCGTTGATGACCTCGGCGGCGGCGATGTTCCAGTCGCGCCCGGCACGGTTGGGGTCCATGTAGGTACCCAGGCGTTGCAGGGTCTTGAACACCTCGACCATCTGCGCGCCGGTCAGGGTCTTGTCATCCAGTTCGACAAAGGCGGCGTGGTAGCCCTTGGGCCCGAGGATGCTCAGGGCCAGATCCTCGAACACGGTGCCGTCCTGCCATGGCTGGCCGCCATGGGCCAGGGGAATGAAACCGGCGGCCTTGAGCTTGTCGGCAGCGGCAAAGAGTTCATCGAGGGTGGTCGGCACCTTGGCCCCGGCCTTGTCGAACACCTGCGGGTTGATCCACAACCAGTTGACCCGGTGGATGTTCACCGGCACGGCCACGTAGTGATCGTCGTACTTCATGATCTGGGCCACCTTGGCCGGCAGCAGCGTGTCCCAGTTGTTGGCCGTGGCCACCTCATCGAGCTCCGTGAGCAGGCCCAGGGCGCCCCACTCCTGGATATCCGGCCCCTTGATCTGCGCGGCAGCTGGCGGATTGCCGGAGATGGCGCGGGTCTTGAGCACGGTCATGGCGGCGGCACCACCACCGCCGGCGACGGCATTGTCTTTCCAGATGAAACCGTCTTTTTTCACCTGAGCCTTGAGGGTTTCCACCGCCTTGGCTTCGCCACCGGAGGTCCACCAGTGCAGGACTTCAACGGTACCGGGATCGGCCGCAACAGCGTTCAGGGGCAACAAGGAGGCGAGGGAAATGACAGTGGCCAGGCGAGTGATCGCGTTCATGGAGGGTAACCTTTTCTTGTTGTTATGCAGGGGCAAGTCGAGGTGCTTGCGCTTGTACCTGAGTCTAACCACAGGCCCGGGCGGCGCAGGTAACGAAGGGATGCGCGAATGTCACCACATGGTGACATTCGCATGTCAGTCACTGCTGCGTGGCAAGCTCAAGGTCACCCGCAAACCACCTTCGCGCAGGTTGCGCAAACTCACTTCACCACCGTGGCTATGGGCGATATTGCGGGCGATGCCCAGGCCCAGGCCGTAGCCCTGCTGCTGGCCGGCCAGGCGAAAGTGGGGCTCGAAGACCTGTTCCTGGCGCTGCTCGGGCACGCCCGGCCCCTCATCGTCGACCTGCAGGACAAACCCCGAAGCGCTGTCTATCACCCGCAGATGAGCGCGCTCGCCGTACTTCAGGGCATTGTCGATCAGGTTACCCATGCAGCGCTTGAGCGCCAACGGCTTGCCCGGATACGGCGCCTGCGCACGCCCCTCAAGGGTGATGCGAGCACTGCTCAGGTAGGGTTCGACCAGGCAATCGAGCAGCTGGTTGAGGTCGATGGGTTCGATGTTCTCGTGGATGTCGGTGTCCTTCACGCATTGCAGCGCCCCTTTGACCAGCATCTCCAGCTCATCCAGGTCACGACCGAACTTGGCCTGCATCGCCTCGTCATCGAGCAGTTCGACCCGCAGGCGCAAGCGGGTGATCGGCGTGCGCAAGTCATGGGAGATCGCACTGAACAACTGGCTGCGCTCGGTCAGGTAGCGACTGATGCGCTCGCGCATGGCGTTGAAGGCACGCCCCACCTCCTCCACTTCGCTGCCGCCGCCTTCGGTCACCGGCTCCACATCGGCGCCCAGTGACAGCTCCCGCGCGGCCCGGGCCAGGCGCTTGAGCGGGCGGCTCTGCCAATGCACCAGCAGGCCGATGAACAGCAACAGGAATGAACTGGTGAGGACGATGAACCAGACCTGCTGGGTGGGCAGGTCCTGCTCCTCCAGGCTGGTATAGGGCTCGGGCAACAACGAGGCGATGTACAGCCACTCGCCCTCCCCCAGATGGATCTGCATCACCAGCACCGGCGGGTTGATCGGCTCCAGGGTCAAGGCGTAGTGCGCCCAGGAGCGCGGCAGCTCGTCGAGCTTCAGGCCGCTGTTGAACAGGCGCAGCTCCTGGGGGCTGACGAAGGTCACCGAGATCTGCAACTGCTGGCCCAGGCGCTGGTGCAGCACTTCGTCGACGGCGGCGATCACCGCCTGCTTGCGCGGTGTCGGCGGCAACTCCTGCATGGCCAGCGGCTTGTCATTGAGCGAGACAAAAAAACGCGTGCCGCCCATGTTGCGCAACTGGTCCAGCACCATGGGCCGATAGGCCACCGGCAAGGAGCGAAAGTAACTGACGCTGGCGCTCATCGAATGGGCCAGGCTGCGGGCGCTGGCCACCAGGCCTTCACGCTGGCTGGCGCGCAGCTGCGACAGCCAGATCAGGCTCGACAGCCCCTGGGCCAGCAGCACCACCAGCAAGGTCAGCAGCAGCATGCGCCCCAGCAGCGAGCGCGGTAGCGGCAGGCGCCAGCGGCCCTTAGTGCGCGGACGCAACACTGGCCGCCAGCAGGTAACCGCTGCCGCGCACGGTACGAATCAGCCGTGGCGGTTTTTCCGTGTCGCGCAAACGCTGGCGCAGGCGGCTGACCGCCATGTCGACGATGCGGTCCAGCGGCATGGGCTCGCGACCACGGGTGGCATTGCCGATGGTGTCGCGGTCGAGAATCTGCTGGGGATGATCGAGAAACAGCTTGAGCAGGGCGAAATCGGCACCGGACAGGATCACTTCCTCACCGTCACGGTGAAACAGCCGATGGCTGACCGTGTCCAGCCGCCACTCATCGAAGGCCAGCACTTCGCTGCCGTTGCGCTCCTGGCCAAAACCGGCACGCCGCAGCAGGGCCTTGATCCGCGCCTGCAGCTCGCGGGGGCTGAAGGGCTTGCCCAGGTAGTCGTCGGCTCCCAACTCCAGGCCGATCACCCGGTCAGCCTCGTCGGAACTGGCGGTCAGCATGATGATCGGCACCTGCGCCTGGCGCGGATGCTGGCGTACCCAGCGGCAGAGGCTGAAGCCATCTTCATCGGGCAGCATCACGTCGAGGATGACCAGGTCGCATTCAGTGGCATCCAGGGCCTGGCGAAAGGCCTGGCCGTCGGCAACCGCGTGCACCTCGAAGCCGCAGCGGCTGAGGTAGGTCTGCAACAGTTCGCGGATTTCCTGGTCATCGTCGACCAGCAGTATCGACTTGCTCACACAGTGACTCCTTGTAGGCGCGGCGGTGCGACGACTCGACTTGCCCCGCGATACGACACAACTGACATCTCAATCGCGGGGCAAGCCCGCTCCTACAAAGTTTGCTGCAGGGCCACGCCGGCACCCAGCAGGCCGGAAAACTCGGCGGTCACCAGCCACACCGGAATCCCCTTGAAGTAACCGCTCATGCAACCCTTGTCGGCGAAACTTTCGGCAAATCCGCTGCGCAAGAACAGCTCGGCGAAGCGCGGAATGATGCCGCCGACAATGTACACGCCACCGCGTCCCCCCAGGGTCAGCACATTGTTGCCGGCCACCCGCCCCAGGAAGCGGCAGAACTGCTCGATCACCGCCAGCGCCACCGGCTCGCCGGCCAGCGCGGCATCGGTGATCGCCGCCGGGCTGTGCAAGGTCTCGGGCAGGCCGTCCAGTGCACAGATCGCCTGGTACAACCGTAGCAGGCCACCGCCGCTGAGCAGGGTTTCGGCGCTGACATGGCCGATCTGGTTACCGATCTGCTGGCGGATCTGAGCCTCGCGGGCGCTGCCGACCGGCAGGTCGACATGACCGCCCTCGCCCGGCAGGGCCATGAAGCGACCGTCGTCCAGGCTGAGCAAGGTCCCCACGCCCAACCCGGTGCCAGGACCGATGACCACCGCCGGGCGTCCCGCCTCGGCCTGCCCCGGGCAGACCGTGAGGAACTCACCGGGTTGCAGCCGGGTCATCCCCAGGGCCATGGCGGTAAAGTCGTTGATCAACAGCAGGCGCTCGACCTGCAATGTCGTGCAGAAGGCCTTGCGACTGAGCCGCCAGTGGTTGTTGGTGAAGCGAAATTCATCGCCGCTGACCGGGCCGGCCACCGCCAGGCACACCGCGCCAAGGTCGCCCCGGGCCAACCCCTGCGCCGCCAGGTATGCGCCAATGGCCTGCTCGGGGCTGGTGTAGTCGGCGGTGGCGAACACCTGCACCGAGTGCATCCGGTCATGCTCCCAGAGGGCGAAGCGGGCGTTGGTGCCGCCGATATCACCGACCAGGGCGCGCTTCATTTGAGCGACTCCAGTGCCGAGGTGAAGGCACTGGCGCCCTGCTCCGCCGGGCTCAGGGCCATGCGCAGGAAGCCGAACAGTTCGCGGCCGCAACCCAGGTCGTTGCCAGTCGGCGCCGCGGGCAGTTCACGGTCGGCCAGTTCCTCGGCGCTGACCTTGACCGACAGCGTGCCGGCCACGCCATCGACGCGCACGATGTCACCATCGCGCACCCGCGCCAACGGACCGCCGTCGAACGCTTCCGGGCAGACATGGATGGCCGCCGGGATTTTCCCCGAGGCGCCGGACATGCGCCCGTCGGTCACCAGCGCCACCTTGAAGCCACGGTCCTGCAACACGCCCAGGAACGGGGTCATCTTGTGCAGCTCCGGCATGCCGTTGCAGCGTGGCCCCTGGAAGCGCATCACGGCGACGAAATCGCGCTCCAGCTCACCGGCCTGGAAGGCATCGGCCAGCGCTTGCTGATCATGGAACACCCGCGCCGGCGCTTCGACCACCTGATGTTCAGGGGCTACCGCAGAGACTTTCATCACCCCGCGCCCCAGGTTGCCTTCCATGACCCGCAGACCGCCTTCGGGCGAGAACGGCCGCGCCACCGGGCGCAGGATCGCCTCGTCGAGGCTCGCTTGCGGGCCTTCGCGCCAGACCAGCTTGCCGTCCTGCAGGAACGGCTCCTGGGTGTAACGGCGCAGACCGAAGCCGGCCACGGTGTTGACGTCTTCATGCAGCAGCCCGGCGTCGAGCAGCTCGCGAATCAGGAACGCCATGCCGCCAGCGGCCTGGAAGTGGTTGATGTCGGCCTTGCCGTTCGGATAGACGTGGGACAGGGTCGGCACCACTTCGGAGAGCTCGGCCATGTCCTGCCAGGTCAGCTGGATCCCGGCCGCCTGGGCGATCGCCGGCATGTGCAGGGTGTGGTTGGTCGAGCCACCGGTGGCATGCAGGGCGACGATGGAGTTGACCAGGGATTTCTCGTCGACGATCTCGCCCAGGGGCATGAAGTCGCCACTGGCCTTGGTCATGCGCGTGACCTGCTGTGCCGCCTCGTGGGTGAGCGCATCGCGCAGTGGCGTGTAGGGATTGACGAAGGACGCGCCCGGCAAGTGCAGGCCCATCACTTCCATCAGCAACTGGTTGGTGTTGGCGGTGCCGTAGAAGGTACAGGTGCCGGGGCTGTGGTAGGACTTCATCTCCGACTCCAGCAGCTCCTCGCGGCTGGCCTTGCCCTCGGCATAGCGCTGGCGCACATCGGCCTTTTCCTTGTTGGAAATGCCCGAAGGCATCGGCCCGCCAGGCACGAAGAGCGTAGGCAGGTGGCCAAAGCGCAGGGCGCCCATCAACAGGCCCGGGACGATCTTGTCGCAGATGCCCAGCATCAGCGCCGCATCGAACATGTTGTGCGACAGGGCGATGGCCGTGGACATGGCGATCACCTCGCGGCTGGCAATGCCCAGCTCCATGCCCGGCTCGCCTTGGGTGACGCCGTCGCACATGGCCGGCACGCCACCGGCGAACTGGCCGACCGAGCCGATCTCGCGCAGGGCCTGTTTGATCTGTTCGGGGTAATGCTCGTAGGGCTGGTGTGCCGAGAGCATGTCGTTGTAGGCGGAGACGATGGCGACGTTGGCCGCATTCATCATCCGCAGGCTGTGCTTGTCCTGGCTGCTGCAGCCGGCCACGCCGTGGGCAAAGTTGGCGCATTGCAGCTTGGCCCGCATCGGTCCGTCGCTGGCGGCCCCGCGAATCAGCTGCAGGTAGCGTTCACGGGTAGGACGACTGCGGGCGATCAGCCGTTGGGTGACCTCAAGAATGCGCGGATGCATGTACTGGACTCCAGGCTAGCGGTGGTTGCGACCTCTGCGGCGGTTTCCCTTATCCGCATTCGCCGCCTAGGCTCAACGTGAGGGGGCGAGAGTCGCGGGAGGGACGGCTTGGCCGATCGCTCGTTGTAGATTGAATAAAATACTGCCAGCAAAAACGCTTGTTTTCTATTTTTTTACGAATAATCTTGTAATTCCAACAACAAAAAATGATTCAGTGAGTCCGTGTACCACGGGCTTCACCCGGTCTGCCAGAGGTAGCTTTATGACCCTACGCATCGCAATCAATGGCTTTGGCCGCATTGGCCGCAACGTCCTTCGCGCACTCTATACCCAAGGCTACCGCCAGGATCTGCAGGTCGTCGCGATCAACGACCTGGGCGACAGCGCGATCAACGCCCATCTGCTCAAGTACGACAGTGTCCATGGACCCTTTGCCGCCAGCGTCGAAGCCGACCATGAAAGCCTGACCGTCAACGGTGACCGCATCGCCGTCAGCGCCATCCGCAACCCGGCGGACCTGCCCTGGAAGGCCGAGGCCGTCGATGTGGTGTTCGAATGCACCGGGCATTTCACCGACCGGGCAAAAGCTGCGGCCCATCTTACCGCCGGGGCGGGCAAAGTCATTATTTCGGCACCGGCCAAGGGCGCCGACGCCACCATCGTCTATGGGGTCAACCACGACATCCTGCGCCCGTCGCACCAGATCATCTCCAGTGCCTCCTGCACCACCAACTGCCTGGCACCGCTGGCCCAGGTGCTGCACCGCGAGCTCGGCATCGAGCAGGGCCTGATGACCACCATCCACGCCTACACCAACGACCAGAGCCTGATCGATATCCACCACAACGACCCGTTCCGCGCCCGTGCGGCCACCCAGTCGATGATCCCGAGCAAGACCGGTGCGGCCGAAGCCGTGGGCCTTGTACTGCCGGACCTGGCCGGCAAACTCACCGGCATGGCGGTGCGCGTGCCGGTGATCAACGTGTCGTTGGTGGACCTGACCGTCAACCTTGCGCGCAACACCAGCGCCGAAGAGGTCAACGCCCTGTTCAAGGAAGCCAGCCGCCACTCCAAGGTGTTGGGTTACAACAGCCTGCCCCTGGTGTCCTGCGACTTCAACCACAACCCGCTGTCGTCGATCTTCGACGCCAACCACACCCGCGCCAACGGGCGGATGCTCAAGGTGCTGGCCTGGTACGACAATGAGTGGGGGTTCTCCAACCGCATGCTGGATAACTGCCTGGCGTTGTGCAACGCACGGTAGACCGGCGACCGCTGCGCGGTCGATCGCAGGCTTCGCCAGCTCCCACACACGTGGGGGCTGACAGAATCCTTGTGGGAGCCGGCAGCGCCGGCGATGACTGCGATAAAGCCCGCCGCACTTGACCTGCGCGCTGATGATAAGCATTATCATTCGCTTCGCATTGCTCGGGTATCGCTGTGAGTCAGTCCCAGTTCAACACTGTATTCCTCGCCCAGCGGGTCAGCCTGCTGCGAACCCTGCAGCGCATGGTCGACAACCCCAGCACCGCCGAAGATCTGTTGCAGGAGACCTACTTGCGGGTCACCCGCGCCCTGGGCGAGCGGCCCATCGAGCACCTTGAGCCCTTCGTGTTCCAGACCGCCCGCAACCTGGCCCTCGATCACCTGCGCGCGCGCCGGGCGCAATCGCGCAACCTGGTGGACGATGTGCCCGAGCAGGTCCTGCACAACGTCGCCGCCCCCGCCAGCAGCGCCGAAGACGCCGCCCATGCCGAGCAACTGCTCAAGCGCCTGAGCGTCAGCCTCGGCCAGCTGACCCCGCGCCAGCAGCGCATTTTCATCCTCAGCCGCCTGCACGGCGCCAGCTACCTGGAGATCGCCGAGCAACTCAAGGTCTCGGCCAGTACCGTGCAGAAGGAACTGAAACTGATCATGGCCATCTGTGTCGGCGTCGCCAATCGCGTGAACCGCGACTGACGGTGGCTTGCCACATCTGCAGCAACACTTGATCATGACATTCCAACAAGACCGACCAGGATTGACTGTGACCGACGCCGCCCCTCGCCCTTCGCCGCCAGACCCGGCTGCCTGCGACAGTGCCATGGATGAGGCGCTGGACTGGTTGATCCGCCTGCAATGCGCCAGCGCCGAAGACACCCGCGCCTTCGAAGCCTGGCTCGAAGCCAACCCGGCCAATGCCCAGGCCTATGTCGAAGCCGAAGCCCTCTGGCAAGGCGACACCCTGCGCCAGGCCGCCAGCCAGCTGGCCCAGACCCGACGCCCTTCGCGCCTGGCGCGCCTGCGCCCACACTGGAAGCCCCTGGCTGCCGCGGCGGTGCTGCTGGTCGGCGTGTTCACCCTCGGCAACCTGCCCATGCGCCTGCAGGCCGATCACCTGACCGTGGTCGGCGAACGCCAGCGCCTGCAACTGGACGACGGCTCACGGGTGCTGCTCAACACCAACTCGGCCTTCTCCAGCGATATCGATGCCCGCCAGCGGGTGGCCCGCCTCTATCAGGGCGAAGCCTTCTTCGAGGTGCCCGGCGGCCAGGCCCAGCCGCTTGAACTGCGCGCCGGCCCGGTCCGCGCCAGTGTCCGCGACAGTGACTTCGCCGTGCGTTACCTCGATGGCGAGGCCCAGGTCCGGGTGCAACGCGGCGACATAGACCTGCAGGCCAGCAGCGACCAGCGCATCCGCCTGTCCAGCGGCGATAGCATCCGCGTCGGCCCCAATGGCTTCGGCCAGCGCGAGCGGGTCGATACGCAAAAAGACCTGGCCTGGGTCCAGGGTCGGCTGATCTTCGAGAACTGCCCGCTCAGCCAGGTACTGGCTGAGCTACGCCGCTACTACCCGGGCCTGATCATCTCGCGCAACGAGCGCCTGGAGCAGGTGGCGGTGACCGGCAACTACCGCCTGGACCAGCCGGTGGAAACCTTGCGCGCCCTGGCCCATATCACCTCGGCACAACTGCACGAGCTCCCCGCCGTGGTCATCATCAACTGAGTTGAATTTTTTTTACGCGATTCCCTGAGGCGATTCGTCTCGTTATAGCCAATGCAACTGATTCTTATTTTTGAATCAGCCATACCTATAACTTCGCGCGACAGGGAGCGCTTTCGATGTCCACTGGTTTTGCTCGTCGGTCTTCAGCCACTTCATCCAACCCGGGCCGCACGCGTTGCACACTGTCGCTGCTGACCCTGGCCCTGCTCGCCAGCGGTGCCTGCAGCCTGCCGGCCCTGGCGGCAGAACCCGCCCAGGCCAGTGCGCCCCGCATGGGTGACTACCGCTTTACGATCGCCCAGCAACCGCTGGTCTCGGCCCTCAATGCCTTTACCGCCGTGACCGGCTGGCAGGTCGGTCTCTCCGCCGAGCTGGCCGAAGGCGTGGCCTCCCCGGGCGTGCAGGGCTCGCTCAAACCCGAAGCCGCTCTGCAACGCCTGCTGGCCGGCACCGGCTTGAGCTACCGCACCCTGGGCGCCGGCAACGTGGTGATCGAGCGCAGTGCCTCCAACGCCATCGCCCTGCAGCAGATCACCGTCAGCGCCACCCGCAGCGCCCAGGACGTCAGCCAGGTACCCAGCACCGTCACGGTCCAGACCCGCGAGCAACTCGACCGCCAGAACGTCAACAACATCAAGGACCTGGTGCGCTACGAGCCCGGCGTGTCGGTCAGCGGCACCGGCCAGCGCAGCGGCCTGAACGGCTACAACATCCGCGGCATCGATGGCGAGCGGGTACTGACCCAGATCGATGGCGTGTCCATCCCCGACAGCTTCTTCTTCGGCCCCTACGCGCAGACCCAGCGCAACTACGTCGACCCTGAAATCGTCAAGCGCGTGGAAATCCTTCGCGGCCCGGCCTCGGTGCTGTACGGCAGTAACGCCATCGGTGGCGCGGTCAGCTACTTCACCCTCGACCCCGACGACATCATCAAGCCCGGCCAGGACGTCGGCGCACGCCTGAAAACCGGCTACAGCTCGGCGGATGAAAGCTGGCTGAACTCGGCCACGGTGGCCGGACGCCAGGGCGACTTCGACGGCCTGCTGCATTTGAGCCAACGCAACGGCCATGAAACCGAGTCCTACGGTAGCCACGGCGGCACCGGCCTTGCACGTACCGAGGCCAACCCGGAAGACGTGCGCACCACCAACATCCTGGCCAAGGCCGGCTGGAACTATGCCGACGACGCGCGCCTGGCGCTCACCTACGAGCACTACAAGGACGACCGCGACCTGGACCAGAAGAGCGCCGTGGGCGGACCGTTCATCCCCGGTTTCGGCGCCATGAATTCCTACCGCGACCGCACCGGCAACGACACCGTGACCCGCGAGCGTTTCGGCATCAATCACGAGTTCGCGCTGGACAGCCTGCTGGCCGACAACATGAAATGGAGCCTGAACTACCAGATCGGCAAGACCGACCAGCGTACCGACGAGCTGTATTTCGCCTCGGGCCGCCAGGTGCTGCGCGATCGCCAGACCACCTACAAGGACCGACAGTGGCTCTTCGATGCGCAACTGGACAAGGCCTTCAGCATCGGTGAAACCGACCACCTGCTGACCTACGGCACCACCCTCAAGCACCAGAAAGTGACCGGTTCGCGCAGCGGCACCGGCACCTGCCTGAACGTTGGCGGTAGCTGCCGCACCATCGGCCAGATCAGCATCAATGACAGCCAGGCCCTGGTCAGCGACTTCCCCGATCCGACCGTCAACACCTACAGCCTGTTCGCCCAGGACGAGATCCGCTGGAACCAGTGGACCTTCCTGCCGGGCCTTCGCTACGACTACACCCAGCTCAAGCCGCACATGACCGACGAGTTCCTGCGCGGCGTCGGCGCCTCGAGCACCGATCCGGTCGATGACAGCGAGAAAACCTGGCACCGGGTCTCGCCCAAGTTCGGCCTGACCTATGCCTTCAACGAGCACTACACCTGGTTCGGCCAGTACGCCGAGGGCTTCCGTACGCCAACGGCCAAAGCCCTGTACGGTCGTTTCGAGAACCCGGGCCTGGGCTACAGCGTACGCGGCAACTCGGACCTGGAACCGGAGAAGAGCAAGAGCTACGAGACCGGCCTGCGCGGCAATTTCGACGCCGGCAACTTCGATGTGGCGGTGTTCTATAACAAGTACCGCGACTTCATCAACGAAGACGCCGTACAGGGCAGCAACCTGGGCCAGACCTTCGAGGCCAACAACATCAAGCACGCCACCATCAAGGGCGCCGAAGTCAAAGGCCGCCTGAACCTGGATCACTTCGGGGCCGCACAAGGCCTGTACACCCAGGGCTCGGTGGCCTATGCCCGGGGCCGCAACGACGACACCGGCCAGCCGCTCAACAGCGTCAACCCGCTGACGGCGGTCATGGGCCTTGGCTATGAGCAGGAACAGTACGGTGCGTTGCTGAGCTGGACCCTGGTCAAGCGCAAGGACCGCGTCGACGACACCACCTTCTTCGCCCCCGATGGCACCAGCAAGCAATTCCGCACCCCGGGTTACGGCGTGCTGGACCTCGCCGGCTTCTACAAGGTCAGCGAAGACGTCACCGTCAACGCCGGGGTGTACAACCTGACCGACAAGAAGTACTGGCAGTGGGATGACGTTCGCGGCTACGACGGTCTCGGCGAGGCGGCGGTGACCGCACCGGCCAACCTCGACCGCCTGACCATGCCGGGGCGCAACTTCGCCATCAACCTGGTCTGGGATATCTGACTTGTAGGAGCGGGCTTGCCCCGCGATCGCGGTGGGGCAGCCAGATCGCATCGCGGGGCAAGCCCGCTCCTACACATAGTTTTTTTTACTGTCGGGCGCTGGCTTTTTCGTCTAGTTACCAGGCCCGCCCACTTCGCAAGGAATCACCATGACCACCACCACCGAACGCGCGACCCTGCGTTCACAACGCCTCAACCAGCTGACCCACGCCCCGCACACCGAGCTGGACGCCCTGGTCAAATCCCACGCACCGTTCGAAACCCGCGAAAGCTTTGCCCGCTTCGTGGTCGCCCAGTACCTGTTCCAGAACGAGCTCAAGGCGCTGTACAGCGACCCGGCGCTGATCGCCATCGTCCCGGACCTGGCCGAACGCTGCCGGGCCGAGCAGGCCGCCCTGGACCTCGCCGACCTCGACACCGCCCTGCCCGAACCCTGTGCCGGCGCCCTGCAGAACCCGAGCCTGGGTGAAGCCATGGGCTGGATCTTCGTCTCCGAGGGTTCCAAGCTCGGCGCCGCCTTCCTGATCAAGCGCGCCGTGGTACTGGGCCTGTCCGACAGCTTCGGTGCCCGCCACCTGGGCGAGCCGGCCGGTGGCCGCGCCGAAGGCTGGAAGCAATTCACCCGCATCCTCGACGGCCTGCAGCTGAGCGCCGAAGAAGAGGCCAAGGCCGAACAGGGTGCCGTCGCCGCCTTCGAGCGCTTCACCCAGTTGCTCCAGCACGCCTACGCAACTGCGCCTAAAGCCGAACTGGCCTGATGCGCGCTACCCGGTTACCCTCGTGGCAACCGGGTACCTCCCGTGCCAACGACAAGCCCATGACCCGCCCTCGCGCTTCGAAACTCTCCCGCCTGCTGTACGGCCTTCTGGCCTACATCAGCCTGGCCATCGGCCTGGTCGCCATCGTCGTGCCCGGACTGCCCACCACCGAGTTCATTCTGCTCGCCGCCTGGGCCGCCACCCGCAGTTCGCCGCGCCTGAGCGCCTGGCTGGAGCATCACCGGCTGTTCGGCCCGATCCTGCATAACTGGCGCAACGGCAAGGTCATCCAGCGCCGGGCCAAAGTCAGCGCCACCCTCAGCATGCTGCTGTGCGCCAGCCTGATGCTGGTGTTCCTGGAGCATCGCTGGCCGGTGTTCCTCGCCATCGGCGGCATGACCCTGGGCAACCTGTGGATCTGGTCACGGCCGGAAACCGCGCCCTTGAGCCTCGCCGACCGTTCATCGGCACGGACTCATGGTTAAGGCTATAACGCCGATCACCTGTTATCGCTAAATGGATGCAGCGTACCGAGCCGGCACTGGCTCGGTCCCCCTCGGCCTGCCCTTTAGTGAGTACGTCCATGCTCGACACGCTCTCGATTCGCCTGAAAATAGTCCTGCTCTGCGGCCTGTGCCTGCTTGGTGTGGTTGCCCTGGTCGTTGGCATCAACCTCTATCAAGCGCGCCAGAGCGATGCCCTGGTCGGACAAGCAAGCACCACCATGCTCACTCGCAACGTGCAGGCACTGCTGCAAGCCCGTGCGGGTGAGAAAGCCGAGTTGCTGCACCGTCGCTTCAGCGACAGCCAGACCCTGATCACCGCCCTCGCCGACCAGGTCCACGACCTGCAGAAACTGGCCGGTGAACGTGGCCTGAGTGCTGGCGATCTGCGCGAAGCGATCAACCAGAGCCTGGCCACCAGTTTCAAGCGCAACCCTCAGGTACTCGGCATCTGGCTGGCCTTCGAACCTGACGCCATGGCGGGCAACGACAGCGACTTCGCCAACGATGCCAAGCGCTTGAGCAATGAAAGCGGACGCTTCGCCAGTTACTGGAGCCGCGCCCAGGGCACCGCACTGAACACAGTGATCAGCGATGTCGACCTGAACAAGACCGAGATCAACCTCAGCGGCACGCCCTATAACGTCTGGTACACCTGTTCGCGCAACAGTGCCCGCGCCTGCTTGCTGGAGCCCTACTCCGACACCGTCGGTGGCAAGCAGATGCTGATGACCAGCATCACCGTGCCCCTGCTGCAAAATGGCAAGGTGATCGCCGTGGCCGGCGTGGACATCGCCCTGGACGTGCTTCAGGCCGCTGCCGCCAAGGCCCAGCAGGAACTGTTCAGCGGTGCCGGACACTTGATGATCGTCGCCCCCAGCGGCCTGCTGGCAGCCAACAGCGACAATGCCGACAATGTTGGCAAGAACATCGCCCAGACCCTGGGCACAGACGGCCAGCAGGCCTTGCAGCAGCTCGCCGGCGGCCAGCCGCAGGTGCTGGAACAAGGCGAGATCATTCGCGCCGTTCACCCGGTGCAACCGATCGCCGACAGCAAGGCCTGGGGCATCCTGATCGACCTGCCCAGGCAGGTGCTGCTGGCCGATGCCATCGGTCTACAGGCCACCCTGGAAGAAGCCCGTACCAGTGGCACGCTCAAGGTGCTGCTGTTCGCCACCCTGGCCGGTCTCGGTGGCCTGTTGATGGTGTGGCTGACCGCCTCGGGCGTGACCCGGCCGATCAATACCGTGGCCCGCATGCTCGAAGACATCGCCAGCGGCGAAGGCGACCTCACCCAGCGCCTGCGCTACACCCGCCAGGATGAGCTGGGCCGGCTGACCTCGGGCTTCAACCGCTTCCTCGACAAGCTGCAACCGACCATCGCCCAGATCAAGCAGAGCATCACCCAGGCCCGCGCCACTGCCGACCAGTCCTCGGCCATCGCCCGACGCACAAGCGAAGGCATGCAAGTGCAGTTCCGCGAGATCGACCAGGTCGCCACCGCCTCCAATGAAATGAGCGCCACCGCCCACGACGTCGCCAACAGCGCCGCCAGTGCCGCCGATGCCGCCCGCGGTGCCGACCACTCGGCCCGCGAAGGCATGGCGATCGTCGAGCGCAGCACCCGCGACATCACCTTGCTGGCCGAGGAAGTCAGCAAGGCGGTGGGCGAGGTCGAGGTGCTGGCACAGAACAGCGAGCAGATCGGCTCGGTGCTGGAAGTGATCCGCAGCATCGCCGAACAGACCAACCTGCTGGCCCTCAACGCGGCCATCGAGGCGGCCCGGGCCGGCGAAAGCGGGCGCGGTTTTGCCGTGGTCGCCGATGAGGTGCGCAACCTGGCCCGCCGTACCCAGGACTCGGTCGAAGAAATCCGCCAGGTGATCGAGCGCATCCAGCGCAACACCCGCGAGGTGGTGGCGACCATGCATTCGAGCCACGGCAAGGCCCAGGACAACGCCGGGCAGATCCACCAGGCTGTCGAGGCACTGGACCGGATCAGCGCCGCGGTGACGGTGATCAGCGACATGAACCTGCAGATCGCCAGCGCCGCCGAGCAGCAGAGCGCGGTGGCCGAAGAGGTCAACCGCAACGTCTCGGCGATCCGTGGCGTGACCGAAACCCTGACCGGCCAGGCGTCCGAGTCGGCCCAGGTGAGCAGCCAGCTCAACAGCCTGTCGTCGCAACAGATGGCGCTGATGGATCAGTTCAAGGTTTGATTCGGGAGCGATCGCGGGGCGACCCAACTTGCCCCGCGATGCCGTCTACAGGGTCAACAGGCCGCTGTACAGGCTGTACGCCGCCACCCCCGCCCCCACCAGCACCGCCGCGAAGATCAGCTTCTCCCAGTGGGTGAACAAGGTCTGGCCCTGCTCGTGCTTGGCGCGGGCGAAGAGGATCACCCCAGGCGCATACAACAGCGCCGACAGCAGCAGGTACTTCAGGCCACCGGCGTACAGCAGCCAGATCGCATAGACCAACGCGACCCCGGCAATCATCAGGTCCTTGCGCCGCGCCCCGGCAGACCCGCCATAGGTTTCCCCACGCACCGCCAGCAGCACCGCATAGGCCGCCGACCACAGGTAGGGCACCAGGATCATCGACGACGCCAGGTAGATCAGGCTGGTGTAAGTGCCGGCCGAGAACAGGGTAATCAGCAGGAACAGCTGGATCATGCAGTTGGTCAGCCACAGGGCGTTGGCCGGCACGTGGTTGGCGTTTTCCCGCGCCAGAAATCGCGGCATGGTCTGGTCGCGGGCGGTGGCGAACAGGATCTCGGCGCAGAGCAAGGCCCAGGACAGCAAGGCACCGAGCAGCGAGATCGCCAGGCCGATACTGATCAGCAATGCCCCCCAGGGGCCGACGATGTGCTCCAGCACCGAGGCCAGCGACGGGTTCTGCAAGGCCGCCAGCTCCGGCTGGGTCATCACCCCCAGCGACAGCACGTTGACCAGCACCAGCAAGGCCAGCACGCCGATAAAGCCGATCACCGTGGCCTTGCCCACATCCGAGCGCTGCTGCGCCCGGCCGGAGTAGACGCTGGCGCCCTCGATGCCGATGAACACGAACACCGTCACCAGCATCATGTTGCGCACCTGGTCGAGCACGCTGCCAAATTGCGGATTGCCCAGCCCCCAGATGTCGCGGGTGAAGATATCGGCGCGAAAGGCCACCGCCGCAATGACGATGAACATCACCAGCGGCACGATCTTGGCCACGGTGGTCACCTGGTTGATGAACGCCGCCTCCTTGATCCCGCGCAGCACCAGAAAATGCACCGCCCACAGCAGCAATGAGGCGCAGGCAATGGCGATCGGCGTGTTGCCCTCGCCGAACACCGGAACGTAGAAACCCAGGGTGCTGAACAGCAACACGAAGTAGCCGACGTTGCCCAGCCAGGCGCTGATCCAGTAGCCCCAGGCCGACGAGAAGCCCATGTAGTCGCCAAAACCGGCCTTGGCGTAGGCGTACACCCCCGAGTCGAGCTCGGGCTTGCGGTTGGCCAGGGTCTGGAACACGAAGGCCAGGGCCAGCATGCCCACCGCCGTGATCCCCCAGCCGATCAGCACCGCCCCCACATCGGCGCGGGCGGCCATGTTCTGTGGCAGGGAGAAAATCCCACCACCGATCATCGAGCCGACCACCAGCGCGATCAACGCCCCCAGGCGCAGTTTCTGTCCAGGTTCGGACATGCAGATCCCCTTTGTCTCGTCTTTGTAACCTTGGCGGTACACCCTGAATTAAATATATACCTGGCGTCGGCGTTTATAAATATTACGTCTTTAGGATGATAGCCATCATAACTATGACGTCTATGCCATGACGAACTAATTGGTGAGTTTTGTGCGTTCTTCCAGCGACTTCAAGCAAATAAGAAAAATTCTCGTCAAAAATTTGATAATCCTGTGAAACGGACTAGCTTCAATTCTCGCAGCCTGACAGAGCGTTTGCTCTAAAACACCATGGAGGTGCCTGCGTTCAAGGCTTGCAGTATCGCCGTCGGCATGCTCCGGGAGGCTCTTTCAGTGACTGATTTGCAATGGAATGCCCTATGAACTGATCTGAATCAGCATATGAATACGTTGCCGGAATTAATCTGGCCACATCTCTTCTCCTGGTACGGAGTTATTCAATGTCAGACGCTCCCGGAAAACTACGGCTCGGTGCGCTGGTTGCACTTGTAGTCGGCTCGATGATCGGCGGCGGGATCTTTTCGCTGCCGCAAAACATGGCTGCCAGTGCCGATGTCGGCGCTGTTCTGATCGGTTGGGGCATCACCGCCATCGGTATGCTGACCCTGGCGTTCGTGTTCCAGACCCTGGCCAACCGCAAGCCGGATCTGGACGGCGGGGTGTACGCCTACGCCAAGGCCGGATTCGGTGACTACATGGGCTTCTCGTCGGCCTGGGGCTACTGGATCAGTGCCTGGCTCGGCAACGTCGGCTACTTCGTCCTGTTGTTCAGCACCCTGGGCTATTTCTTCCCGATCTTCGGCGAGGGCAACACCCCGGCCGCCATCATCGGTGCCTCGGTACTGCTATGGGCCGTGCACTTTCTGGTACTGCGCGGCATCAAGGAAGCGGCGTTCATCAACCTGATCACCACCGTGGCCAAGGTTGTGCCGCTGGCGTTGTTCATCCTGATCGCCCTGTTCGCCTTCAAACTGGACATCTTCACCGCTGACATCTGGGGCACGATGAACCCGGACCTGGGCAGTGTGATGAACCAGGTGCGCAACATGATGCTGGTCACTGTCTGGGTGTTCATCGGTATCGAAGGCGCGAGCATCTTCTCGGCCCGGGCAGAAAAACGCTCTGACGTGGGCAAGGCAACGGTCATCGGCTTCATCACCGTGCTGCTGTTCCTGGTGCTGGTCAACGTACTGTCGCTGGGCATCATGACTCAGCCTGAACTGGCCAAACTGCAGAACCCGTCGATGGCCGCCGTGCTCGAGCACGTGGTCGGTCACTGGGGTGCGGTACTGATCAGCGTCGGCCTGATCATCTCGCTGCTCGGTGCCCTGCTGTCCTGGGTACTGCTGTGCGCCGAGATCATGTTCGCCGCCGCCAAAGACCACACCATGCCGGAGTTCCTGCGCCGCGAGAACGCCAACCATGTACCGGCCAACGCGCTGTGGCTGACCAACGCCATGGTGCAGATCTTCCTGGTCATCACCCTGTTCTCGGCCAGTACCTACCTGTCGCTGATCTACCTCGCCACCTCGATGATCCTGGTGCCTTACCTGTGGTCGGCGGCCTATGCCTTCCTGCTGGCATGGCGCAGCGAAACCTATGAACAAGCCCTGGCCGAACGCAAGAAAGACCTGATCATCGGCGGCATCGCCCTGATCTACGCGATCTGGCTGCTGTATGCCGGTGGCGTCAAATACCTGCTGCTCTCGGCCCTGCTCTATGCCCCTGGCGTGATCCTGTTCGCCAAGGCCAAGCGCGAGGTCGGCCAACCGATTTTTACCAACGTGGAGAAGTTGCTCTTCGCCGCCGTAGTCATTGGCGCCCTGGTGGCTGCCTATGGCTTGTACGACGGCTTCCTGACCCTGTAACCCCCCCGTATTCGAAACTTGGAGGAAATGAACCATGTCCACGGAAAAAGTTAAGTACGGCGTACATTCCGAAGCCGGCAAACTGCGTAAAGTGATGGTCTGCTCCCCCGGCCTTGCGCACCAGCGCCTGACGCCGAGCAACTGCGATGAGCTGCTGTTCGACGACGTCATCTGGGTCAACCAGGCCAAGCGTGACCACTTCGATTTCGTCACCAAAATGCGTGAGCGCGGCATCGAAGTGCTGGAAATGCACAACCTGCTCACCGATATCGTTGCGCAACCTGACGCGCTGAAATGGATTCTCGATCGCAAGATCACCCCCGACACCGTCGGTATCGGCCTGGGCAATGAAGTGCGCAGCTGGCTCGAAGGCCTGGAGCCCCGCAAGCTGGCCGAGTTCCTGATCGGCGGCGTGGCCGGTGAAGACCTGCCAGACAGCGAAGGCGCCAGCGTCATCAAGATGTACCGTGACTACCTGGGCCACTCCAGCTTCCTGCTCGACCCACTGCCCAACACCCAGTTCACCCGTGACACCACCTGCTGGATCTACGGCGGCGTGACCCTGAACCCGATGTACTGGCCAGCGCGACGTCAGGAAACCCTGCTGACCACCGCCATCTACAAGTTCCACCCGGAATTCACCGGTGCCGAATTTGAAGTCTGGTACGGCGATCCGGACAAGGACCATGGCAAAGCCACCCTCGAAGGCGGTGACGTCATGCCGATCGGCAATGGCGTGGTACTGATCGGCATGGGCGAGCGCACCTCGCGTCAGGCTATCGCTCAGCTGGCTCAATCGCTGTTCGCCAAAGGCGCAGTCGAAAAAGTCGTCGTAGCCGGTCTGCCAAAGTCCCGTGCAGCGATGCACCTGGACACCGTGTTCAGCTTCTGCGACCGCGACCTGGTTACGGTCTTCCCGGAAGTGGTCAAGGAAATCGTGCCATTCGTCATTCGTCCGGACAGCAGCAAGCCTTACGGCATGGACGTGCGCCGCGAGAACAAATCGTTCATCGACGTGGTGGCCGAGTCCCTCAACCTGAAGAAACTGCGCGTCGTCGAAACTGGCGGCAACAGCTTCGCCGCCGAACGCGAACAGTGGGATGACGGTAACAACGTCGTGGCCGTGGAGCCAGGCGTGGTCATCGGCTATGACCGCAACACCTACACCAACACCCTGCTGCGCAAGGCCGGTGTAGAAGTCATCACCATCAGCGCCGGCGAGCTGGGCCGTGGTCGCGGCGGCGGTCACTGCATGACCTGCCCGATCGTTCGCGACCCTATCGACTACTAAACGACCATCATCCGGCTGCTCCAGAGGGGCAGCCGGAGCGATCCCCCTTTCCGTTCACCAGAACAGGACAATCATCATGGCGTTCAACATTCACAACCGTAACCTGCTCAGCCTGGAACACCACACCACCCGCGAGCTGCGTTACCTGCTGGACCTGTCCCGCGACCTGAAACGTGCCAAGTACACCGGCACCGAGCAGCAGCACCTCAAAGGCAACAACATTGCGTTGATCTTCGAGAAAACCTCGACCCGCACCCGTTGCGCCTTCGAAGTGGCTGCCTACGACCAGGGCGCCAACGTCACCTACATCGACCCCAACTCCTCGCAGATCGGCCACAAGGAAAGCATGAAGGACACCGCACGGGTCCTGGGCCGCATGTACGACGCCATCGAGTACCGTGGCTTCAAGCAGGAAATCGTCGAAGAGCTGGCCAAGTTCGCCGGTGTGCCAGTGTTCAACGGCCTGACCGATGAATACCACCCGACCCAGATGATCGCCGACGTGCTGACCATGCGTGAGAACAGCGACAAGCCGCTGCACGACATCAGCTACGCCTATCTGGGCGACGCGCGCAACAACATGGGTAACTCCCTGCTGCTGATCGGCGCCAAGCTCGGCATGGACGTGCGCATCGCCGCACCGAAAGCCCTGTGGCCCCATGACGACCTGGTCGAGCGCTGCAAGAAATACGCGGAAGAAAGCGGCGCACGCATCACCCTGACCGAAGACCCGAAAGCCGCGGTCAAGGGCGTGGACTTCGTCCATACCGACGTCTGGGTTTCCATGGGTGAGCCGGTCGAAGCCTGGGGCGAACGCATCCAGCAACTGCTGCCGTACCAGGTCAACGCCGAGCTGATGAAGGCCACTGGTAACCCACGGACCAAGTTCATGCACTGCCTGCCAGCCTTCCACAACTCCGACACCAAGGTCGGCAAGCAGATCGCCGAACAGTATCCGAACCTGAAGAACGGCATCGAAGTCACCGATGACGTGTTCGAGTCGCCAGCCTGCATCGCCTTCGAGCAAGCGGAAAACCGCATGCACACCATCAAGGCGATCCTGGTCTCGACCCTGGCCGACCTGTAAGTATCCCCGGGGCCGGCCTGGCCGGCCCCCTCTAGAAGGACATCATCATGCGTATCGTTGTTGCATTGGGCGGCAACGCCCTGCTGCGCCGTGGCGAACCCATGACTGCGGACAATCAGCGCGCCAATATCCGCACCGCCGCCGAACAGATCGCCAAGATTCACCCTGGCAACGAACTGGTCATCGCCCACGGCAATGGCCCGCAAGTTGGCTTGCTGTCGCTTCAGGCGCAATCCTACAAGCCAGACGAAGCCTACCCGCTGGACGTCCTCGGGGCTGAAACCGAAGGCATGATCGGCTACATCATCGAGCAAGAGCTGGGTAACCTGCTGGCCTTCGAAGTGCCGTTCGCTACCTTGCTGACCCAGGTTGAAGTGGACGCCAACGACCCGGCCTTCAAGGACCCGACCAAGTTCATCGGTCCGGTTTACAGCAAAGAGGAAGCCGAGCGCCTGGCCAAGGAAAAAGGCTGGGTCGTCAAGGCCGACGGCGACAAGTTCCGCCGCGTGGTCGCCAGCCCGAAACCCAAGCGCATCTTCGAGATCCGTCCGATCAAATGGTTGCTGGAAAACAAAACCGTTGTGATCTGCGCAGGTGGTGGCGGCATTCCGACCAAATACGATGCGTCCGGAAAGGTGCTCAGTGGCGTCGAGGCGGTCATCGACAAAGACCTCTGCTCGTCGTTGCTGGCTGAGCAGCTGGAGTCCGATCTGCTGGTCATCGCCACCGACGTTGACGGGGCTTATATTGACTGGGGTAAACCCACTCAGAAAGCGGTCGCCGAAGCGCACCCGGACGAACTGGAGCGGCTGGGCTTCGCTGCGGGCTCCATGGGCCCGAAAGTCCAGGCAGCCTGCGAGTTTGCGCGTAAAACCGGGAAGGTCGCCGTGATCGGTTCGCTGGAGAATATCGAAGGCATCGTCAACGGCACCAAAGGCACGCGCGTCAGTACAGCCAAACCTGGAATCAGCTACCGTTGATTGCAGTCGGGCGGATCTGCAGGTCCGCCCGTTTCAACCTTCCAGAGGAGCCCGCCATGGCCATGTTTACCCCCGGTCACCTGCACATCGAGCGCCATGCGCTGACCCCGACCGATGTCAGTTACGACATTAACCTCGACTATGAGGTTGCCTCAGACCCGAGCAAAGGCAAAGGTATTCAGTTCAAGATGCATGGGTCGATTCAGGGAAAAGCCATGAATGAAACCTTCTTCCTGCCCAAGGAAGAGGCCTACAACTTCGCCAGCAATGTGACAAAAATCGCTGAGCAGTACGGCATTCCCAAACACCTGAGCAACATCGGTTCGGTGCACAAGCACTACGACCTGATGTTCGAAGATATTCGTGTACAGCTGAACATGAAATCCGGCGACCCGATCAAGCCAGAACATTTCGAGTAATCACTCGGAGCCCATCGCGGGACAAGCCCGCTCCTACCGATGCAGTGGGAGCGGGCTTGCCCCGCGATTTAGGGCATACTTGGCCGTTTCGGCAGCCTTGAATCCATCCCTCCCATGCGCATCCACGTCAGTTTCATCGACCGCGTCGGTATCACCCAGGAAGTGCTCGCCCTGCTCGGTGCCCGCAATCTCAACCTGGACGCCGTGGAAATGGTGCCGCCCAACGTCTACATCGACGCCCCGACCCTGAGCCCGGCCGTACTCGAAGAGCTGCACGACGCCCTGTTCGATGTACAGGGTGTGCAATCGGTGGAAGTCGTCGACATCCTCCCCGGCCAGCGCCGCCACCTGCAACTCGATGCCCTGCTCGCCGCCATGAGCGACCCGGTGCTGGCCGTCGACAGCGCTGGCACCGTACTGCTGGCCAACCCGGCCCTGATCGACCTGTGCGGACGCGAGTCGGCGGGCCGCTCGGTGGGCGAGCTGTTCGGCGATCCCGGGTTGCTCCAGACCCTGCAGGACAACGGCTTCCACCTGCCGATGCGGGAGATGCAGCTCAATGGCCAGAGCCTGCTGCTCGACGCCACGCCGATCACCAACGCCGGTGGCCTGCTGACCCTGTACCCGCCGAACCGCATGGGCGAACGGCTCTCGGCCCTGCACCATGACCATGCCGAAGGCTTCGACGCCCTGCTCGGCGACTCGCCACCGATCCGCACCCTCAAGGCCCGTGCCCTGCGGGTAGCCGCCCTGGATGCACCGTTGCTGATCAATGGCGAAACCGGCACCGGCAAGGAACTGGTGGCCCGCGCCTGTCACGCCATCAGCAGCCGCCATGCCGCGCCCTTCCTGGCCCTGAACTGTGCGGCCCTGCCGGAAAACCTCGCCGAAAGCGAACTGTTCGGCTACGCCCCCGGCGCCTTCACCGGCGCCCAGCGCGGTGGCAAGCCGGGGTTGATGGAACTGGCCAACCAGGGCACGGTGTTTCTCGACGAGATCGGCGAGATGTCGCCCTACTTGCAGGCCAAGCTGCTGCGTTTTCTCAATGACGGCAGCTTCCGCCGCGTCGGTGGCGACCGCGAGGTCAAGGTCAATGTGCGCATCCTCAGCGCTACCCACCGTAACCTTGAGCAGATGGTGACCGACGGCACCTTCCGTGAAGACCTGTTCTACCGCCTCAATGTGCTTAACCTGCAAGTGCCGCCCCTGCGCGAGCGCGGCCAGGACATCCTGCTGCTGGCGCATTACTTCATGCAGCAGGCCTGCACGCAGATCCAGCGACCACAGTGCCGGCTGGCGCCTGCCACCCATGCGGCGCTGCTGGCCAACCACTGGCCGGGCAATGTGCGCCAGTTGCAGAATGTGATCTTCCGCGCCGCAGCCATCTGCGAAAGCACGGTGGTGGATATCGGCGACCTGGACATCGCCGGCACCTCCGTGGCGCACGGGCAGGATGGCGAAGTGGCGAGCCTGGACCAGGCCGTCGGCGATTTCGAGCGGGAGCTGTTGCAGCGCTTGTACGCCAGCTACCCCTCGACGCGGCAGCTGGCGGGGCGCTTGCAAACCTCACATACCGCGATTGCCCAGCGCTTGCGCAAGTACGGTATTCCAAGCAAAGGCTGATAGTTACTGCACGGATCCATTTGATCCGCGCCCGTAAAGATCCACTGAAGGCTGGGCGTCAAACCAACGGCCATCGCCAACATGCAAGCCGTCACCCAGCGCTACGGGCTTTCGCAAATTGCCTTCCTAGTGGTGCCGATGGTGAGGGCGTTCTTCATCGACATCATCAATGTCATCGTGATCAAGCTGTAGGCTCTGCCATTGTTCGTCGCAAATTAACTCATCAAAAATAGAGTATTAAGAGTCCTTGAACCCCACCAGCCCCTGCTCCGCTCGCCACTGTTTCACCACCCTTATTACCTCCTCCAAAGAACCATCCAATCCGTGTTTAGCCGGATAATATAGAAGATCAGACCCTAGGGGATGCTGAGTCAATCGTTTGAACTCGAGAATAGCTTGAGTATGTGCACGTTCCGACGGATAAACAGTAGAGTCCACGGTGACGATAGAATTCAAAAAAATCAAAAATTCACCTTCCGTATAATCAGAAATATTTTTACTCACCTAACCCCTCCGGTGCATCTTCAAATGAAATTTTGGTGACAATATAACCATATTATCTACATCGTACACGGCGCCACCATCCACAATTTTTGCTTATGATGAATTTCATACTTAATTCTAGCATTTGTACGAAAAGTCCTGTAGGAGTGGCGGTGCGACGACTCGACTCGTCCCGCGATCTGCCGCAACGCGGCAGCAATCCCTGGCTACACGGAGTGCCTCATACAACCGGGAGGCCGGTTTGCGATCGCTTCGCACTCGATCGCGGGACGAGTCGAGTCGTCGCACCGCCACTCCTACAAAAATGGGTGCATGCACTTTTCGTACAAATCCTAGCGATAACACTTCGACTGTCAAAGGCTTAGTTAATAACTCGGCTGATTACTCGACCTTGAAACCTGGAAGGCCTTGCTCAACCCTCCATTCTTTAACCACCCTTACTAATTCCTCAGGGCCATCTTTCAGGCCATATCTGGTTGGATGATAAATCAGGCTGGCGCCTAGTGGATGTTCAACCAATCGCTCAAACTCTAAAATTGCCTTGGTGTGCGTACGTTCATTGGGAAAAATTTTAGGGTCGGCATGATAAATTGAGTTAACAAATTCAAAAAAATCCGCCTCTGTATTGTCTGATATTTTTTCCATGACCATTAACCTTTGCGAGCCTCAATGTGAAATTTTGGCGATAAAATTATCATATTATCTAAATCATAGACGCCCCCACCTTCTGCAATTCTTTGCTTGTGGTGAATCTCGTACTTTACCCTACGACCTACACGTTCGTTGGGAAGTGCGAGCGGTGCCAATCCTCGTCGCATCATGATGAGATCAGCATGATCGAACTGGCCTGCAAACTGTTCGCTATTGGCAACCAGCATCCAGAACTCGCCCAAAAGTGCTGAAATGCATGCCACGCATGCTCGCTGGCAAACTG
The DNA here is from genome assembly GCF_044769005.1 of Pseudomonas sp. NPDC090755. Taxonomy (NCBI): domain Bacteria; kingdom Pseudomonadati; phylum Pseudomonadota; class Gammaproteobacteria; order Pseudomonadales; family Pseudomonadaceae; genus Pseudomonas; species Pseudomonas sp. NPDC090755. The sequence goes on from NZ_JBIVXC010000002.1 coordinate 279,625, forward strand.
AGCCGAGATGCCAGCCCCCTGTTCACTGCCGTCAACGAGCAAATTGCCTGCAATCACTTAGCTTCGCCAGAATTGACGTGGCTCTGAGATCTCCAGAGCCACCTTTTAAAATGGTCAAAGCGGTGCCGCTATTGAGCTTCACTGATGCGTGAACAGAGTGTGGAAATGAAAAAACGAATGACCGACATTATTTTTAGAGTGCTATTTAACTCATCAAAAATAGAGCATTAAGAGTCCTTGAACCCTGGCAAGCCCTGTTCGGCTCGCCAGCGCTTGACGACCATAATCACTTCACCCAAAGAGTCAGCAAGACCATGTTTAGTAGGGTAATACAGCAAATCAGAGCCTAGTGGGTGCTGGGTCAGACGCTCGAACTCCAATATTGCATTTGTGTGCGAGCGCTCCGAAGGATATAGCGCAGAATCCACACTAGCGATACCTTTCAAAAACTCAAGAAACTCGCCTTCAGTATAATCAGAAACACTTTTATTCATCTAGCCCATCCGGTGTATCTTCAAATGAAATTTTGGTGGCGCGAGCGGAAGCAGAGGCACTGGCCATGAAGATCTCCTTGAATATTATTCGCTGGGCTCAGCGACACCACCATGCCATTTGTATACGTCACTATAAGTTCCATGCTCGAGAACACTGCTCACACGGTGACCAATATCGCCTGACAAGTTTCGAAGCGAGTGAATTTATACGCCATGGCCGCGCTGGCAAACTTAGACTAAGCCCGTTGACTGGAGAGTGGATGTCAGTACAAGAAAAATAGAAAGCTCCTACGAGCCCGCAACAAAAAAACTGTCATGAATATATCGGCCTTAACCGAAAATCTAAAAACCACTGACCTATATATTGCAAGAATTCAAACTACATTGAGCGGGTATGCGTTAGCCTCCTATAACAAAGCGCCTGCCTGCTGTTTGAACTCGATTTCTACGGGGCATTGCAGATTGACTTCCTGCTGGTGCCGATGGCCAGGTTTTTTTGATCAATCAACGCCATCGTGATCAAGCTGTAGCTGGCGTTGCCAATGTTCGGCGCCAGCCAACCCATTGAGCAGCCTACTCCCGGGCTGGCCCGGAAAGGCCTTGTACCGAATTCGTTACACTGTATTGATTTAAGTACACGCCGCTTGGCATGCGTCTACGCAAGGGTTTGATCCTCCATTCTTTTTTCCTCGTCTTGTCAGCTGTATCGTTTTCGTTCCAATGATTTGCTAATGCCTTTCTGAAAAACCAATAAGCTATTGAAATAAAAGACATTTTTTATTCTGGCCACATTATTGCTTATGAAATCCTCATCAAGAGCGCGGCTCTACCGCGCCAACACCCCTGCTTCCTGAGGATTCCCCATGAGCGAGTTGCGTTTCACCGAAGATCACGAATGGCTGCGTACCGAAGCCGATGGCAGCGTCACCGTCGGGATCACCGCCTTCGCCCAGAACGCCCTTGGCGATGTGGTCTACGTGCAACTGCCTGAGCTGCAGCAGTACGAGCAAGCTGCCGAAGCCGCGACCGTCGAATCGGTGAAGGCGGCCAGCGGCGTCTACATGCCCCTGAGCGGTGAAGTGGTAGCGGTCAACGACAGCCTCAACGACAGCCCGGAGCTGGTCAACGAAGACCCGCTGGGCGAAGGCTGGTTCTTCCGTTTCATCCCGGCCGACGCCGGCGCCGTCGCGCAACTGCTCGACCAGGACGCCTACGACCGCCTGATCAAAGCCAACGCTGACGCCTGAGGACCTGCCATGACCATCAACCTCGGCACTGCCAACGAATTCATCGCCCGTCACATCGGCCCACGCCAGGCGGACGAACAACAGATGCTCGCCACCCTGGGCTTCGACTCCCTGGAGGCCATGAGCGCCGCCGTCATCCCCGACAGCATCAAGGGCACCAGCGTCCTGGAACTGGGCGCCGGGCAAAGCGAAGCCGATGCCCTGGCTTCGCTCAAAGCCATCGCCGGCAACAACCAGCTGTTCAAGAGCTTCATTGGCCAGGGCTACTACAACTGCCACACCCCGGCACCGATCCTGCGCAACCTGCTGGAAAACCCGGCCTGGTACACCGCCTACACCCCGTACCAGCCAGAAATCTCCCAGGGCCGCCTGGAAGCGCTGCTGAACTTCCAGACGATGATCAGCGACCTCACCGGCCTGCCGATCGCCAACGCCTCGCTGCTCGACGAAGCCACCGCCGCTGCCGAAGCCATGACCTTCTGCAAGCGCCTGAGCAAGAACAAGGGCAGCCACGCCTTCTTCGCGTCCGTGCATTGCCATCCGCAGACCCTCGACGTGCTGCGTACCCGTGCCGAACCCCTGGGCATCGACGTAGTGGTCGGCGATGAGCGCGAACTGGGCGACGTCAGTGCCTTCTTCGGCGCCCTGCTGCAGTACCCTGCCAGCAACGGTGAAGTCTTCGACTACCGCGAGCTGGTCGAGCGTTTCCACGCCGCCAACGCCCTGGTGGCCGTGGCCGCCGACCTGCTGGCCCTGACCCTGCTGACCCCGCCTGGCGAATTCGGTGCCGACGTGGCTATCGGCAGTGCCCAGCGCTTCGGTGTACCGCTGGGCTTCGGTGGCCCGCACGCGGCGTACTTCTCCACCCGTGACGCGTTCAAGCGCGACATGCCGGGCCGCCTGGTCGGCGTGTCGATCGACCGCTTCCGCAAGACCGCCCTGCGCCTGGCCATGCAGACCCGCGAGCAGCACATCCGCCGCGAGAAAGCCACCAGCAACATCTGCACCGCCCAGGTTCTGCTGGCCAACATCGCCAGCATGTACGCCGTGTACCACGGCCCTCAGGGCCTGAAGCAGATCGCCGAACGCACCCACCGCCTGACCGCGATCCTGGCCCACGGCCTGAAAACCCTGGGCGTCACCGTCGAGGGCGCAGCCTTCTTCGATACCCTGACCCTGACCACCGGCGCCAGCACTGCTGCGCTGCACGACAAGGCACGGGCACAACAACTGAACCTGCGTCAGATCGATGCTCAGCGCCTGGGCCTGTCGCTGGACGAAACCAGCCGCCAGGCGGACGTCGAAACCCTGTGGGCACTGTTCGCCGACGGCAAGGCCATCCCGGACTTCGCCGCCCTCGCCGCCTCGGTCGAGTCGCACCTGCCGGCCACCCTGCTGCGCCAATCGGCAATCCTCGAGCACCCGGTGTTCAATCGCTACCACAGCGAAACCGAACTGATGCGCTACCTGCGCCGCCTGGCCGACAAGGACCTGGCACTGGACCGCACCATGATCCCGCTGGGCTCGTGCACCATGAAGCTCAACGCCGCCAGCGAAATGATCCCGGTGACCTGGGCCGAATTCGGCAACCTGCACCCCTTCGCACCGGTCGATCAGAGCCAGGGCTACCAGCAACTGACCTCGGAACTGGAAGCGATGCTCTGCGCCGCCACCGGCTATGACGCCGTGTCGCTGCAGCCCAACGCGGGTTCCCAGGGCGAGTACGCAGGCCTCTTGGCCATCCGCGCCTACCACCAGAGCCGTGGCGAATCGCGCCGCGACATCTGCCTGATCCCGTCCTCGGCCCACGGCACCAACCCGGCCACCGCCCACATGGCCGGTATGCGCGTGGTGGTTACCGCTTGTGACGAGCGCGGCAACGTCGACATCGACGACCTGCGGGCCAAGGCCATCGAGCACCGCGAACACCTCGCCGCGCTGATGATCACCTATCCGTCGACCCACGGCGTGTTCGAGGAAGCCATCGGCGAGATCTGCGCGATCATCCATGACAACGGCGGCCAGGTGTACATCGACGGCGCCAACATGAACGCCATGGTCGGCCTTTGCGCTCCCGGCAAGTTCGGCGGCGACGTTTCGCACCTGAACCTGCACAAGACCTTCTGCATCCCGCACGGCGGTGGCGGCCCGGGCGTCGGCCCGATCGGCGTCAAGTCGCACCTGGCGCCGTTCCTGCCAGGTCACGCACACATGGAAAACAAACAGGGCGCGGTCTGTGCCGCACCGTTCGGCAGCGCAAGCATCCTGCCGATCACCTGGATGTACATTCGTATGATGGGTGGCGCCGGCCTGAAGCGTGCCTCGCAGATGGCGATCCTCAACGCCAACTACATCGCCCGCCGTCTGGAAGAGCACTATCCTGTGTTGTACACCGGCAGCAACGGCCTGGTGGCACACGAGTGCATCCTCGACCTGCGTCCGATCAAGGACAGCAGCGGCATCAGCGTCGACGACGTGGCCAAGCGCCTGATCGACTTTGGCTTCCACGCCCCGACCATGTCGTTCCCGGTGGCCGGGACCTTGATGATCGAGCCGACCGAAAGCGAATCCAAGGAAGAACTGGACCGTTTCTGCGACGCGATGATCCGCATCCGCGAAGAGATTCGCGCGGTGGAAAACGGCAGCCTGGACAAGGACGACAACCCGCTGAAGAACGCGCCGCACACCGCCGCGGAAATCGCCGGACAATGGAGCCATCCGTACAGCCGCGAGCAGGCGGTGTACCCGCTGGCCACCCTGGTCGAAGGCAAGTACTGGCCACCGGTCGGCCGGGTCGACAACGTCTTCGGTGACCGCAATCTGGTCTGCGCCTGCCCGTCGATCGAGAGCTACCAAGACGCGTGAGGCCTCATCGCGGGTCAAGCCCGCTCCTACCCCCGTAGGAGCGGGCTTCCCCCGCGATACTCTTGACCATCAATGAGGGTACGACCATGTCACTTAGCGTCTTCGACCTGTTCAAGATCGGCATCGGCCCCTCCAGTTCCCACACCGTAGGCCCGATGCGTGCTGCCGCGCGCTTCGCCGAAGGCCTGCGGCGCGATGGCCTGCTGACCGCCACGGCCAGCATCAAGGCCGAACTCTATGGCTCGCTCGGTGCCACCGGCAAAGGGCACGGCAGCGACAAGGCCGTGCTCCTGGGCCTTGAAGGCGAGCACCCCGACAGTGTCGACACCGACAGCATTCCCGCCCGCCTGCAGGCGATCCGCAGCAGCGGTCGACTGAACCTGCTGGGCGAGCACAGCATCGACTTCGTCGAAAAACAGCACCTGGCGATGATCCGCAGGCCGCTGGCCTATCACCCCAACGGCATGATCTTTCGCGCCTTCGACGCCGCCGGCCTGCAGATTCGCAGCCGCGAGTACTATTCGGTGGGCGGTGGTTTCGTGGTCGATGAGGACGCGGCCGGCAAGGACCGGATCGTCGAGGACAGCACCGTGCTGCCCTTCCCGTTCAAGACCGCCAAGGAGCTGCTTGGCCATTGCACCGCGCAGAACCTGTCGATCAGCCAGGTGATGCTGGCCAACGAAGCGGCCTGGCGCCCGGAAAGCGAAACCCGAAGCCACCTGTTGCGCATCTGGCAAGTGATGCAGGACTGTGTCGCCGCCGGCTGTCGCAACGAAGGCATCCTGCCCGGTGGTCTGAAGGTCAAGCGCAGGGCCGCGGCGCTGTACCGGCAGCTGTGCAGCAACCCAGAGGCCAGCCTGCGTGATTCGCTGTCGGTACTGGACTGGGTCAACCTCTATGCCCTGGCCGTGAACGAAGAGAACGCCTTCGGCGGCCGGGTGGTCACCGCCCCCACCAATGGCGCCGCCGGCATCGTCCCGGCCGTGCTGCACTACTACATGCGCTTCATCCCCGGTGCCAACGAGGATGGCGTGGTGCGCTTCCTGCTCACCGCCGCTGCCATCGGCATCCTGTACAAGGAGAACGCCTCGATCTCCGGCGCCGAAGTCGGCTGCCAGGGCGAAGTCGGCGTGGCCTGTTCCATGGCGGCCGGGGCCCTGTGCGAAGTGATGGGCGGCACGGTGCACCAGGTCGAGAACGCTGCCGAGATCGGCATGGAACACAACCTGGGCCTGACCTGCGACCCGATTGGCGGGCTGGTCCAGGTGCCTTGCATCGAGCGCAACGCCATGGGCTCGGTCAAGGCCATCAACGCGGTGCGCATGGCCTTGCGCGGCGACGGACAGCACTTCGTTTCCCTCGACAAGGTCATCCGCACCATGCGCCAGACCGGCGCCGACATGAAAAGCAAATACAAGGAGACCGCCCGCGGCGGTCTGGCCGTCAACATCATCGAATGCTGACACCCTCTACCAGCACCAAGGAGTCATCAATGTCCACCGATACACTGCACAAGACCCCGCTGCACGCCCTGCACCTGGAACTGGGCGCGCGCATGGTGCCGTTCGCCGGCTACGACATGCCGGTCCAGTACCCGCTGGGCGTGATGAAAGAACACCTGCACACCCGTGAACAGGCTGGCCTGTTCGACGTCTCGCACATGGGCCAGATCCGCCTGAGCGGCGCCAACGCCGCCAAGGCCCTGGAAACCCTGGTACCGGTCGACATCATCGACCTGCCGGTGGGTATGCAGCGTTATGCCATGTTCACCAACGAACAGGGCGGTATCCTCGACGACCTGATGGTCGCCAACCTTGGCAACGACGAACTGTTCCTGGTGGTCAACGCCGCCTGCAAGGACCAGGACCTGGCCCACCTGCGCAAGCACATCGGCAATGAGTGCGAGATCAAGCCGCTGTTCGAAGAGCGCGCCCTGCTGGCCCTGCAAGGCCCGGCGGCGGTCACCGTGCTGGCGCGCCTGGCACCGGACGTGGCGAAGATGACCTTCATGCAGTTCCAGCCGGTGAAATTGCTGGGCGTTGACTGCTTCGTCAGTCGTTCGGGCTACACCGGTGAAGACGGTTTCGAGATCTCCGTACCGGCCGACCAGGCCGAAGCCCTGGCCCGACGCCTGCTGGCCGAGCCGGAAGTGGCGGCCATCGGCCTGGGCGCCCGCGACTCCCTGCGCCTGGAGGCCGGCCTGTGCCTGTACGGCCACGACATGAACGCGCAGACCACGCCGATCGAGGCCAGCCTGCTGTGGGCCATTTCCAAAGTGCGCCGTGCCGATGGTGAGCGTGCCGGTGGCTTCCCGGGCGCCGAACAGGTCTTCGCCCAACAAGGCAACGGCGTTGCGCGCAAGCGTGTCGGCCTGCTGCCCCTGGAGCGCACCCCGGTACGTGAAGAAGCGGAAATCGTCGATGAAGCCGGCAAGGCCATCGGCACCGTCTGCAGCGGCGGCTTCGGGCCAACCCTGGGCGGCCCGGTGGCGATGGGTTACCTCGATAGCGCCCATACCGCACTCGACACACAGGTCTGGGCGATCGTGCGCGGCAAGCGCGTGGCAATGAAAGTCAGCAAGATGCCATTCGTTGCACAGCGTTACTACCGCGGCTGAATCGTTAGTTGAAACAAAGTGTCATGGCGCGTTCGGATTTTCGAATTCGAACGCGTTTTATAACTTTCGAAAAGCATCGTCGCACGGTCTGGAATGAGCCGGAAAAAATCGACCGAACGGGCACCAAAAGGTAGAGCGGCAGCGGCTTTGAGGGCTTGTTTTTGCCGACAGAGTTAGCGTAGAGTCACTGCACTGTGTTTGCATGGGTCGCTATGGTTCGTGACCTGGGCAGTAGCGCTGAGAGTTGCTACAACCCGTTCGACGTCTCTTACTTTCCTGCAACCCAGCCCAGTACTCTTTCATTTGGAAGAAGCTGTTACTAATTCTAAGTTTCAAAGGAAATAAGACAATGTCCCAACGTCAGAGCGGTACCGTCAAGTGGTTTAACGACGAGAAAGGTTTTGGTTTCATCACTCCAGAAAGCGGTCCGGATCTGTTCGTACACTTCCGCGCTATTCAGGGCAGCGGCTTCAAGAGCCTGAAAGAAGGCCAGAAAGTCACCTTCATCGCCGTGCAGGGCCAGAAAGGCATGCAGGCTGACGAAGTTATCGCGGAAGCCTGATTCCGAGATAAAAAGCCCCTGCTGGCAACAGCAGGGGCTTTTTTGTGCGCGCTCGGTGGGAGCGGGCTTGCCCCGCGATGGCGACCTGGCAAGTAAACCCTGTCACAGGGCAACGATGTGCGCGCGTAATTTCGTAGAATGGCTGTTTTGCCCAAGGAGGGCCCGTGTATGCCCAAGCCGCTGTTACAGCCCCAGGGTGACTTCCCAGCCGTTGGCCTCGGCCGTCGCCTGGCCGCCATGTTCTACGACTTCCTGTTGTGTACGGCGCTGCTGATCGTCACTGCTGGCGTGTACAAGATGATCCAGATGGCGATCATCGGCGAGGCGCGCATGCGTCAGTTGACCGAGGCCGGCGCACTGGATGGCGATCCTTTGTTGTCGACCCTGCTGTTGTTCGCCCTGTTCGGTTTCTTTGCCAAGTTCTGGACCCATGGTGGCCAGACCCTGGGCATGCAGGTCTGGGGGATTCGTGTGCAGAATGCCGATGGCAGTGCTATCAGCCTGTGGCAGGCGCTGTTGCGCTTTATCGTGGCGATTGCGTCCTGGTTGTGCCTGGGGCTGGGTTTTTTCTGGTCGCTGGTCGACAAGCAAAAACGCAGTTGGCATGACATCTACTCCGACAGTCAGTTGGTGCATGTGCCCAAGCGCAAGAAGCCATAGTTTTCTACCCCGTAGCCGCTGCCGCCAGGCTGCGATCGACCGCAAAGCGGTCGCAGAACCTGCCCCAGCCAAGACATCTGGCTCACCGAGGCACCAGGAGCAAAGACTTCGGTCCGCCGGTTGCGAGCTGATCCGTTGGCGGTGGTGACGCGAACTCACCTTTCCGCCCTTACGGCGGGCCACTTTGTCATGGCAAAGTGGCGCAAACCGTGCGTCCCTGCATCCGGCCCTTCGCTACGCTGCGGGTCCCTTCCCTCCGGCATTGCTCCCGCCGGGGCGCACCGAAGGGCCATCCATGGCCCTGCGGTGCTTGCAGGCCATCCATGGCCTGCACCCGGCTACGCAATGCCTCCACTCAGCCTCCTGAAGGGACGAACCGTGTCGTCTGGACTGGCGATGTACGAACAGCAAAGACAAAGACAAAGACAAAGACAAAGGCAAAAGCGAAATCGCAAAGCCGAACCCGAGCTTCGCTCTGCTTTTGCTCTTGCTTCTGAGCGCGCGATATCCCAGGCGCCATCAATCGTCCCTTCAGGAGGCCGAGTGGAACCCTTGCGTAGTGGGGCGACGGCCATGGATGGCCGGCGAGCGCCGTAGGGCCAGGGACGGCCCTTCGGCGCGCCCCCGCGGGAGCAAGGGTGTAGCGAGGGTACCCGTAGCGCAGCGAAGGGCCGGATGCAGGGACACGGGTTTTGCCCACTTTTGCCTTCAAAAGTGGGTCGCCGTAAAGGCGAAACCAATCGGCGGGGCCGCCGTAGGGAATGGATATGCTCACCGTCTTCAGTGCCAACGCTTTGGTCTGACAATGCACAAAAGCAAAAACAAACACCCACAAAAAAGCCGACCCGAAGGTCGGCTTTTTCATGCCAGCAAGACTCAACCAGCCCGCCGCAACATCCACCACCCGGCCCCGGCACAGATCGCCGCCGGAATCACCACTGCCAGCAACGGCGGGAAACCGAACACCTGGCTCGAAGGCCCGAGCAAGTCCTGGGCGATACGGAACACGAAGCCCACCAGCACACCGGTGAACACACGCTGCCCCAGGGTCACCGACCGCAGCGGACCGAAGATGAAGGAAATCGCCATCAGCACCAACGCTGCCGTCACAAACGGCTGCAGGACCTTGGTCCAGAACGCCAGCCAGTAGCGGGAGTTGTTCAGGCCCTGGTCGGACAGGTAGTGGATGTAGTCCCACAACCCGGTGATCGACAGCGACTCAGGCGCCAGCACCACGGTGTTGAGCAGTTGCGGCGTGACGGTGACATCCCAGCGCACGGCAGGCTCCTTGATGACCTCGGTGTGATCACCACGGAAGTGCGTGGTCGTCACGTCACTGAGCTGCCAGTGATCTTCCTGGTACTGCGCCCGACGGGCGAAGCTGGAGGTGACCAGGTGTCGCTCGTTGTCGAAGCGATAACGGGTGACGCCGTACAGCAGGCCGTTGGGCTGCACCGAGTTGATGTGCACGAACTCGTCGCCCTGGCGGTGCCACATGCCGCGCTTGGAGCTTTGCGCCTCACCGCTGCCCTGGGCCAGGGAGCGGTCGGCCTGGGCCTTGTTCTCGGTCGCCGGCGCCACGTACTCGCCGATCAGGATGCCGGCCAGCATCAGCACCAGCATCGGCTTCATCACCGCCCAGACGATTCGCCCGATGGACACGCCGGCAGCGCGCATGATGGTCAGTTCGCTGCTGCTGGCCAGGCTGCCCAGGCCGATCAGGCAGCCAATCAGGGCGGCCATCGGCAGCATGTCGTACAGCCGCCGCGGTGCGGTCAGCAACACGAAGTTGCCGGCATCCCAGAGGGTGTAGTTGTCGTTGATGTCGCCCATCTCGTCGATGAAGGCAAACAGCGAGGCCAGGCCGAGGATGATCCCGAGCACGGCAATAATGGCCAGCAGCACGCTCTTGCCGATGTAGCGATCGAGCTTAACCATGGGCCACCTCCGCACGACGCGCGGCACGCTTGAGGCGCAACGGCTCCCAGTACATCAGCGCCAGGCCGATGAGCAGGAACAGCCCGTGGACCCACCAGATACCCAGGCCGATCGGCAGCTTGCCTTTCTCCAGGGCGCCACGCACGGCAATCAGCATTGTCAGGTACGCCATGTACAGAAGGATGGCCGGCAGCAGCTTGAGGAAGCGGCCCTGGCGCGGGTTGACCCGCGACAGCGGCACGGCCAGCAAGGTCACCACGAATACCAGCAGCGGCAACGACAGGCGCCATTGCAGTTCGGCACGCTCGCGCAAACCGTCGTGGCCGATCAGCTCGGACGTCGGGATGGCTTCGCGGTCGGTGATTTCTTCACTGACCTCAGGCTTGGGCAGCAGCACGCCATAGGTGTCGTACTTGATAGCGCGGTAGTCGGCCTGGCCAGGGTTGCCGTCGTAGCGGTAGCCGTTTTCCAGGATCAGGTAGCGGTTACCGTCGGCACCGACCTCCTGACGCCCCTTCTCGGCGACCAGCACCGAAGGCGCGCGCTCCTTGGTCTTGTCCTGGGAGAAGCGCTTCTCGGAAATGAACACCCCGCCCAGGTTGCCACGGTCTTCGGACAACTGCTCGGTATAGGTGACCCGGGTGCCGTCGCGCAAAGTCTGGAAGCGGCCCGGTACCAGGGTGTCGAACTCGGTCATGGCATCCTGCTGGTTGATGATCTGCGCCACCTGGGTCACGCCCTGTGGCGCCAGGCCCAGGCTCAGCCAGGCGACCAGCGCGGCCACCACGGCCGCCGGGGCCATGGTCATGGCCAGCAGGCGCTGCTGGCTCATACCGGTGGCCGAGAGCACGGTCATCTCGCTTTCCAGGTAGAGCCGGCCATAGGCCAGCAGGATCCCGAGGAACAGCCCCAGCGGCAGGATCAACTGAAGGAAACCGGGCAGGCGATAACCCATGATCAGGAACAACACACCTGGATCGAGCACGCCCTGGGCAGCCTGGGCCAGGTATTTGATGAAGCGCCCGCTCATGATGATCACCAGCAGCACGGCGCTGACGGCACTCAAGGTCACCAGGACCTCGCGGGACAGATAACGGAAGACGATCAAACCAGACACTCCTGGGTTGTCAGGCTCGGACAGCCGAACAAGGAATACATAACAGCCAAGATAGTTGTTGGTTCAGCCGAAGCGAACCCGGACAAAAGTTGGCGCATTATCCTGTGATTGGCCGTGCCTGTCACTTGGCGCCGTGCAATGCTTCATGTCGGGGTTGTCAGGGCGGTCCAAGCAGGCTCAAACTGGCAGCTTTATCACCGGCACGCGACCACGCGGCCAGGCGCCTGCACAGACAGCGCGCCGACACAGATCATTCGGGGATCCTGACATGGAACTGGTTGTAAAAAGCGTAGCCGCCGCCTCCTTGAAAACCGCCACGCTGGTGCTCGCGGTCGGCGAAGGTCGCAAACTCGGTGCCACCGCCAAGGCGGTCGATGAAGCCTGCGGTGGTGCCCTGAGCGCCGTGCTCAAGCGCGGCGACCTGGCTGGCAAGGTCGGCCAGACCTTGCTGCTGCACAGCCTGCCGAACCTCAAGGCCGAACGCGTGCTGCTGGTGGGCACCGGCAAGGACAGCGAACTGGGTGACCGCAGCTGGCGCAAGGTGGCGTCCAGCGTGCTGGCCGTACTCAAAGGCCTCAACGGCGGCGACGCAGTGCTGGCCCTGGAAGACGTGGCCATCGCCGGCCGCGACGCTTTCTACGGCAAGGCCCGTCTGCTGGCCGAAACCCTGCTCGACGGCGAGTACGTCTTCGACCAGTTCAAGAGCCAGAAGGCCGAACCCCGCGCCCTGAAAAAAATCACCCTGCTGGCCGACAAGGCCGGTGTCGCCGAGGTCGAGCGCGCGGTCAAGCACGCCAGCGCCATTGCCACCGGCATGCGCCTGACCCGTGACCTGGGCAACCTGCCGCCGAACGTCTGCCATCCAAGCTACCTGGCCGAACAGGCCAAGGGCCTGGGCAAGGCCCACAAGGGCCTGAAGGTCGACGTGCTGGACGAGAAAAAGATCAAGGAACTGGGCATGGGCGCGTTCTACGCCGTTGGCCAGGGCAGCGACCAGCCGCCACGCCTGATCGTGATGCACTACCAGGGCGGCAAGAAATCCGAGAAGCCGTTCGTGCTGGTGGGCAAGGGCATCACTTTCGACACCGGTGGCATCAGCCTCAAGCCGGGCGCCGGCATGGATGAAATGAAGTTCGACATGGGCGGTGCGGCCAGTGTGTTCGGCACCCTGCGCGCCGTGCTCGAACTGCAACTGCCGATCAACCTGGTGTGCCTGCTGGCCTGCGCCGAGAACATGCCGAGCGGCGGCGCCACCCGTCCGGGCGACATCGTCACCACCATGAGCGGGCAGACCGTCGAAATCCTCAACACCGACGCCGAAGGCCGCCTGGTGCTGTGCGACACCCTCACCTACGCCGAACGCTTCAAGCCCCAGGCGGTGATCGACATCGCCACCCTGACCGGCGCCTGCATCGTCGCCCTGGGCAGCCATACCTCGGGCCTGATGGGCAACAACGACGAACTGGTCGGCCAGTTGCTCGACGCCGGCAAGCGTGCCGACGACCGCGCCTGGCAGCTGCCGCTGTTCGATGAGTACCAGGAGCAGCTCGACAGCCCGTTCGCCGACATCGCCAACATCGGTGGCCCGAAGGCCGGCACCATCACCGCTGGTTGCTTCCTGTCGCGCTTCACCAAGGCCTACCACTGGGCCCACCTGGACATCGCCGGCACCGCCTGGATCAGCGGCGGCAAGGACAAGGGCGCCACTGGCCGCCCGGTCCCGCTGCTGACCCAGTACCTGCTCGATCGCGCCAACGCCTGAGTGATGGCCGACCGGCTGCGCTCCCGAGCGTAGCCGGCCGGACGGCAGATCATGAGCAAGGTCGATTTCTACATTCTACCCAGCGACGCGCCCTCGGCGCGCCTGGATTTTGCCTGCAAGCTCTGTGAGAAGGCCTGGCGCCTGGGGCATCGGGTCTACCTGCAGTGCAGCGATGCCGCCCAGCGCGACGAGCTGGACGCGCGCCTGTGGGCGTTCAAGGGTGAGGCCTTCGTGCCCCACGGCCCGGCCGAGGACGATCCCCACGGCAGTGTTGCCCTGGGCCTGGGCGATGACGCCGGCAGCCACCAGGACCTGCTGATCAACCTGGCCCTCAAGGTGCCACCGTTCGCCTCGCGCTTTGCCCGCATTGCCGAAATCGTGGTCGAGGAGCCGACGATCCGTCAGGCTGCCCGAGAGAGTTTCCGTTTCTACCGCGAACAGGGCTATGCTCTGCAGGATCACCGCCTACAGCGACTGTGAAGACGATGGACAAACCCACCCCCCTGCCCCAATCCGCACACCTGCTCGATGACCTTGAGTCGATTCGCCAGCTGCTGGGCGATGAATCCCTTGAACCGCCGCTTTTGACCGACACCGTCGAGGAGCAGATCCCGTTGCTGCTCGAAGAGGCCGAAGCAGCGCCGGCCGTTGCCGCGCCCGAACCGGCCCCGATGGACCCTCAGGCCCGGCGCCAGGACACCCTGCTGCACCTGGACAGCGAGCTGCGAGCTGCAGCGCAGCTGATCATGCAGGACGTGATCAACGACTTTACCCCGCATATCGAGAACGAGATCAAGCGCCGGCTCGATGCCCGGCTCGAGCGTTTGCTCAACCAGCGTCCCGAGTGATCTGGCGGGCCTTTGGCCCGCATCGCAGGCGTTGCCGGCTCCCACCCATTGACCTCTGTGGGAGCCGGCATCGCCGGCGATGGCTGCACAGCAGCCCCAATCCCACAGTTTTTGCCTCCTGCCATCACCTCACGCTACGCCCCGGCCTTTATCCCCGTTATACTGCCCGGCTTTCCTGAATAAATGCCTAAGGGTCCCGCCGCGCATGGATAAGACCTACCAGCCGCACGCTATTGAAACTTCCTGGTACAACACCTGGGAGTCCGAGAATTATTTCGCTCCGCAAGGCGCGGGCGATTCCTACACCATCATGATCCCGCCGCCGAACGTCACCGGCAGCCTGCACATGGGTCATGGCTTCAACAACGCGATCATGGATGCCCTGATCCGTTTCCGCCGCATGCAGGGTCGCAACACCCTGTGGCAGCCAGGTACCGACCACGCCGGTATCGCCACCCAGATGCTGGTCGAGCGCCAGCTTGAGGCCAAGGGCCAGAACCGCCACGACCTGGGTCGCGAGAAATTCCTGGAAAAGGTCTGGGAATGGAAGGATCAGTCCGGTGGCAACATCAGCCGCCAGATCCGCCGCCTGGGCTCGTCGGTCGACTGGAGCCGCGAGCGATTCACCATGGATGACGGCCTGTCCGAGGCGGTCAAGGAAGCCTTCGTGCGCCTGCACGAGGATGGCCTGATCTACCGCGGCAAGCGCCTGGTCAACTGGGACACCAAGCTGCACACGGCGATCTCCGACCTCGAAGTGGAAAACCACGACGAGAAAGGCCATCTGTGGAACCTGCGCTACCCGCTGGCTGACGGCGCGAAAACCGCCGACGGCAAGGACTACCTGATCGTCGCCACCACCCGTCCGGAAACCATGCTCGGCGACGCCGCCGTCGCCGTGAACCCCGAGGACGAGCGCTACAAGGCCCTGATCGGCAAGTTCGTCGAACTGCCGCTGGTCGGCCGCCGTATCCCGATCATCGCCGACGACTACTGCGACCCCGAGTTCGGCACCGGCTGCGTGAAGATCACCCCGGCCCACGACTTCAACGACTACGAAGTCGGCAAGCGCCACAACCTGCCGCTGCTCAACATCTTCGACAAGAATGCCTTCGTCCTGCCGGCCGCCCAGGTGTTCAACCTCGATGGCAGCGTCAACGAAAGCATCGACGCCACCCTGCCTGCCCGGTATGCCGGCCTGGACCGCTTCGTTGCGCGCAAGCAGATCGTCGCCGACTTCGACGCCGCGGGCCTGTTGGTCAGCGTCGACGACCACGCCCTGAAAGTGCCGAAAGGCGACCGCTCCGGCACCGTCATCGAGCCATGGCTGACCGACCAGTGGTACGTCTCGACCAAGCCGCTGGCCGAGCCTGCGATTGCCGCCGTTGAAGACGGCCGCATCCAGTTCGTGCCCAAGCAGTACGAGAACATGTACTTCTCCTGGATGCGCGATATCCAGGACTGGTGCATCAGCCGCCAGCTGTGGTGGGGCCACCGCATTCCTGCCTGGTACGACGAAGCCGGCAAGGTCTACGTCGGTCGCAACGAAGAAGAAGTGCGGACCAAGAACAAACTCGGTGCCGATGTGGTCCTGACCCAGGACAACGACGTGCTCGACACCTGGTTCAGCTCGGGCCTGTGGACGTTCTCGACCCTGGGCTGGCCGCAGCAGACCGAATTCCTCAAGACCTTCCACTCCACCGACGTGCTGGTCACAGGCTTCGACATCATTTTCTTCTGGGTCGCCCGGATGATCATGCTGACCATGCACCTGGTGAAGAACGAGGACGGCACCCCGCAGGTTCCGTTCAAGACCGTCTACGTGCACGGCCTGGTCCGCGACGGCCAGGGCCAGAAGATGTCCAAGTCCAAGGGCAACGTCCTCGACCCGCTGGACATCGTCGACGGCATCACCCTGGACGAACTGCTGGAAAAACGCACCAGCGGCATGATGCAGCCCAAGCTTGCCGAGAAGATCGCCAAGCAGACCAAGGCCGAGTTCCCTGAAGGCATCGCCAGCTACGGCACCGACGCCCTGCGCTTCACCTTCTGCTCGCTGGCCTCCACCGGCCGTGACATCAAGTTCGACATGGGCCGCGTCGAAGGCTACCGCAACTTCTGCAACAAGATCTGGAACGCCGCGCGCTACGTGCTGGACAAGGGCGACGACTGCGGCCAGAACGGCGAAGCCTACGAGCTGTCGCTGGCCGACCGCTGGATCATCTCCCAGCTGCAGCGCACCGAAGCCGAAGTGACCCGCCAGCTGGATCAGTTCCGCTTCGACCTGGCCGCCCAGGCGCTGTACGAGTTCATCTGGAACCAGTACTGCGACTGGTACCTGGAGCTGTCCAAACCGGTACTGTGGGACGAGAATGCCCCGGTCGAGCGTGCTCGCGGCACCCGTCGCACCCTGGTGCGCGTGCTGGAAGTGGCGCTGCGCCTGGCCCATCCGTTCATGCCGTTCATCACCGAGGAAATCTGGCAGCGCCTGGCGCCGCTGGTTGGCGCCGAAGGCAAGACCATCATGCTGCAGCCGTGGCCGGTGGCCAACGAAAGCCGCATCGATGCCGCTGCCGAAGGCGATATCGAGTGGCTCAAGGAGCTGATGCTCGGTGTGCGCAACATCCGTGGCGAGATGAACATCGGCCCGGGCAAGCCATTGCAACTGTTCCTCAAGAACGCCAGCGCAGAAGACCAGCGCCGCCTGCAGGAAAACGAAGCGCTGCTCAAGAAGCTGGCGAAGATCGAATCCTTCACCGTGCTGGGCGAGCAGGACGAAGCGCCGCTGAGCGCCACCGCCCTGGTGGGCGATCTGCAAGTGCTGGTGCCGATGGCCGGCCTGATCGACAAGGACGCTGAACTGGCGCGCCTGAACAAGGAAATCCAGCGCCTGCAAGGCGAAGTCCAGCGCGTGGGTGGCAAGCTGTCCAACGCCGCCTTCGTCGACAAGGCACCGCCTGCGGTGATCGACAAGGAACGCGCCAAGCTGGCCGAAGCCGAACAGGCCCTGGCCAACTTCACCGAGCAGCATGCGCGGATTGCTGCGCTGTAATCGATCCAAGTGACACCATCGCGGGGCAAGCCCGCTCCTACGGGGTTTTGTAGGAGCGGGCTTGCCCCGCGATGCATTCCAGGACATACCATGACCAGCAAACCTACCCTGCACCCGCGCAACCGCCACCAGGGCCGCTACGACTTCCCCCAACTGATCAAGAGCAGCCCTGAGCTGGGCCGATTCATGATCACCAATCCCCATGGCAAGCCCAGCATCGACTTCGCCAACCCCGAGGCTGTGCGGGTCTTCAACCGCGCCTTGCTCAAGGCTCAATACGGCATCCAGCACTGGGACATTCCGGCCGACTACCTGTGTCCACCGATCCCTGGCCGGGCGGATTACGTGCATGTGCTGGCCGATTTGCTGGCGCAAGAAAACGGCGGCGAAATCCCCCGGGGTGCGCAAATCCAAGCACTGGACATCGGCGTCGGCGCCAACTGCATCTACCCGCTGCTGGGCCACAGCGACTACCGCTGGCGCTTTCTCGGCTCGGACATCGACCCCGTTGCCCTGGCAGCCGCCAAAGCCATCGTCCAGGCCAACGGTCTGGACAAGGCCATCAGCCTGCGCCAGCAAGGCAACCGCAAGCACATCCTGCTTGGCCTGCTCAAGGACGACGAGCGCTACGACCTGACCCTGTGCAACCCGCCCTTCCACGCTTCACGGGACGAGGCTACCCGCGGCAGCCAGCGCAAATGGCGGGCCCTGGGCAAAGCCGATCCCAAGCGCAAGTTGCCGGTGCTGAATTTTGGCGGGCAGAACAACGAACTCTGGTGCGAGGGCGGCGAAATCCGTTTCGTCAGCCAACTGGTGGCCGAGAGCGCGGCGCACGGTCTGCAGGTGCTGTGGTTCACCACACTGGTGTCCAAGGCGTCCAACCTGCCGGGCATTGAGGCTGCGCTGAAGAAGGCGGGTGCCGTTGAACAGCATGTCGTCGCAATGGGCCAGGGGCAGAAACAGAGTCGCATGGTGGCCTGGACCTTCCAGGATGTAGCGTCCCGCCAGGCATGGCGCCAAAGCCGCTGGACAACCCGGTAGGAGCGGGCTTGCCCCGCGATGCGATGGTGCGGCCACTATTGCTATCGCGGGGCAAGCCCGCTCCTACGGGCGTAAAAAAGCCGCGTCCGGATGAGCCGGACGCGGCTTTTTCAAAGCTGCTTACACTTACTTGTTTACAGCGTCGGTCAGCACTTTGGCTGGAACGAACTTGACGACTTTCTTGGCAGCGATTTCGATGGCAGCGCCAGTCGAAGGGTTGCGGCCGGTACGGGCAGGACGCTCGGTGATTTTCAGTTTGCCAATGCCTGGCAGGGTGATTTCGCTGCCATTTTCCAGTTGATCAGCAACGATCTGACCCAGTTGCTCCAGAGCGTTACGCGCGGTGGTTTTTGGCGCGTCGATAGCTTCGGCGATATCGGCGATCAGTTGGTCTTTGGTCAATGCCATGGTGGTGTTCCTTCCCTATCAAATTCAGTGAGTATGCAGAGTGCTACGTCAGTCATCGAGCCAGACCTGCAGGGTAGCCGGCGGTCCGGTATTACAACCATGTCAATCGCGTATGTAGATACGCAAAACGGCGTTTGGTTCGACGTGACGCGAGCGGTCTGCCAGCAATGCGCCGCACGCGGGGCGCAAGACCGGGCAAAACTACCACACGAATAGATAAATATCCGCCTCTGACAGGGCAAATGTGCAGGTTTTTCGGGGGTTTGCGCGAAAAAACGCAAAAAACTGAACAAAAAACGAACAACCGACATATCTGCCAACATCTGGCCGCTGAATCCCCCCTGGGCTGAGGTACACTTGGCCACTTTGCATCGCGGCCAGCACCGCCCATTTTCAACCGAGAATCCCATGCCGATCCGTCATTGCATCGTCCACCTGATCGACAAGAAACCCGATGGCAGCCCCGCCGTGCTGCACGCCCGCGACTCCGAGCTCGCCGAGTCCGGTGCCATCGAAAACCTCCTGGCCGACCTCAACGACAGCTACAACGCCAAGCAAGGCAAGGCCTGGGGGTTCTTCCATGCCGAATCCGGTGCCCATCCGTTCAGCGGCTGGCTCAAGGAATACCTGGATGAAGGCAGCACCTTCACCGCCTTCAGCCGGGTCGCTGTCGAGCACCTGCAAAAACTGATGGAAGAGTCCAACCTGTCAGTCGGCGGCCACGTCCTGTTCGCCCACTACCAGCAAGGCATGACCGAATACCTGGCCATCGCCCTGCTGCACCACAGTGAAGGCGTGGCGGTGAACGCCGACCTGGACGTCACCCCGTCCCGCCACCTGGACCTGGGCCAGCTGCACCTGGCCGCGCGGATCAACCTCTCCGAGTGGCAGAACAACAAGAACTCCCGCCAGTACATCTCGTTCATCAAGGGCAAGAACGGCAAGAAGGTCTCGGAGTACTTCCGCGACTTCATCGGCTGCCAGGAAGGCGTCGACGGCCCGGGAGAGACCCGCACCCTGCTCAAGGCCTTCAGCGACTTCGTCGAAAGCGAGGACCTGCCGGAAGAAGCCGCCCGGGAGAAAACCCAGACCCTGGTCGACTACGCCACCAGCCAGACCAAGGCCGGCGAGCCGGTGACCCTGGAGGAGCTGTCGGGCCTGATCGACGAAGACCGCCCGAAGGCCTTCTACGATCACATCCGCAACAAGGACTACGGTCTGTCGCCGGAAATCCCGGCCGACAAACGCACCCTCAACCAGTTCCGCCGCTTCACCGGTCGCGCCGAAGGCCTGTCAATCAGCTTCGAAGCTCACCTGCTGGGCTCGAAGATCGAGTATGACGAGCAAGCCGGCACCTTGATCATCAAGGGCCTGCCGACGCAACTCACCGATCAGCTTAAGCGTCGCAAGGATTGAAACGCACCACTGTCCAGCCGTGAACAGCGGGACAGTGGGCGCTCTTTGCGTTTACCGTGGATTGCAGCCTGCAGCCGTAGCCTGTTCGTGACTGACGTAAGGACGGAAGGGTTCAAGATTCCAGATCGACTTACTTCTGTAATTGACGATCAGACATACCAACTGTCGCCGCATGCTACCCGACGAGGTTTCGTTTTCTCGCCATTGCTGATCCGCGCCGTGCAGGCTGACCAACTCCTGATACATGGCATCCGTTTCACTGCTACGGACATTTCGTCCGTCCTCCGTAGGCTTAACCGCGAGTGTCCATACCTTATCCCCGGTATCCGGGTCATCACGGTAGACCCACTTGGCCGACTGGATGTACTTGCCTTCGGCTTGTTCCGTATCGGCACCGCCAGCCTCTACAGGGTTACACTTGGCCGCAGTGGCCTCTTCATGTGAAACGTAAGGGCGGAAAGGCTCCAGGTTCCACTCAGGCTTGCGTCGATAGTTGACCAACAGGCACACCAACTGTCGCCGCATACTGCCCTCTGCACGTTCATTCTCCTGCCACTGAGAGTCAGCGCCTCTTAATGCAAGCAGCTCCTGATACATTGCATCGGTTTCATCCGGGCCGACGTCTCGTCCGTCCTGGGTGGGCGTAACACTAAGCGTCCATTCCTCTTTACCTGTGCCTGGATCGTGGCGCAAGATCCATTCGGTTGACTGAATGTATTTTCCGCCTGCAACGCCGCCCGTATCTTGGCCCGGCAGCACGTTACACCCTCGTGCCGCAGCTTGCTCCTGGGTGGCATCCGGCCGGAACGGTTCCAGGTTCCAGGGCGATTTGTGCCTGGCAATGATCATATGGCAAACCACTTGACGGTACATCCCACCACCGTCATTTTCGCGCCATTGCGGATCGGCTCCAAACTTGGCGACCAGCTCGTCGTAGAATGCCTTGTCGCCCTTTTCATCCCGTACCTCCCGACCACAGTCGGTAGGTACGACCGCCAGCGTCCATTCATCTTTTTTGGTACCGGGATCGTAGCGTTTAACCCATTCGGCACTTTCCACGTAACCTTTGTCGCAGGTCTCGTCACCTCCGCCCCCTACAACAGTGTCCTTGTCGTCTGGTGCTATGACCTGGTCCGCGCTTTTATACGAAAATTTCGCATCCTCAGCAGTTGTTTGTGGCAATGTCAGCTCAATGACAGGAGCAAACCAACCTGACGTTTCTTTGTAATCTTTCTGCGCCGCCTGCGCATTCTCCAAACCTCCCGTCGTGTAAAAGAATGCCCTCAGCGGAAAGGTGCCACGCGGGGTAGTGGACCACTTGGCGATTCTAAACTCATTCTGCTGAGTGATCGTTCTACTACTGGCAAGCCGCCCTCCCTCCAGGCCTGCGGTGAAAGCGGTTGCCGACCGTGTACGTGCGTCTCCGGACAAATAAAAACCGCATTGGTTCCAGTTACTCATTCCATCTTCGCCCGAATATTTATCGTACCATTTTTTCCCTGTATCAATTTGTTGCATGTCACAACGCTTACTTACCTCCCCTCTCGGGCTTTGCCCGCAGCCTAACTCTTCACGTGCATTGGTCCCGCCATCGATAGGAAAAAAGCACAGGTAGTCTAGAGTGTAACGCCCCGGTGGTGTAACATCCTGATTATACAAAATAAATCCGCTGTTCAGACCACTGACCAACTTACGAAATTCGGCATCTACACGCAGATAGGAAAATGATACGGCTGTAGAATTTGGGTTATAGTCCCACGTATGATAATCATTTGATGGATACGTTGCGCGAAAAACAACGCCAGAACACAAATAAGCAGGCCTGGCTTTACCCCCACAGTCTTTCACATCATCATAATACAGCGCTTGCAGGTCTTTGACCGTCGCCGCCCCTATTTCA
This sequence comes from Pseudomonas sp. NPDC090755, assembly GCF_044769005.1. Lineage (NCBI taxonomy): Bacteria > Pseudomonadati > Pseudomonadota > Gammaproteobacteria > Pseudomonadales > Pseudomonadaceae > Pseudomonas > Pseudomonas sp. NPDC090755. The sequence goes on from NZ_JBIVXC010000002.1 coordinate 301,552, forward strand.
TCAGCCGTCGGGGCTGCAGTGGCGAAGCGCGTCACACCTAAAGCCAGCACCCCCAAAAGAACAAGCCTACATCTGTTGGATGTATTCATTTCCATATCCTCTATGAAAAACAAAGCCCAGAGACAGCAAATGGGTATCAAGGCCCTCTGCCCTTCACAGCAACCTGTTCTACGGTTTTTAGAGCAACCGCCAGCCTCGCCAACGAATCTATACGCCCCGAGAAAATCCAAACAACTGGTAAAAATATCAGGTGGGGTACCTGATATTTATACCAGTTGCCCCCTGCAAAACACGCAAATACACTCGCAGCACATCCAATCGAATCCGCAGGTATTTTTACATGAACAGCAAACTACTGGCGGTTGGCACACTCGTTGTATTCCCAGTCATTAGCGCGCACGCGGCACTTCTGGCGCCTGTGCTCCCCCCCAACGAAACAACGCAGCGAATAAATAACAACTACAACAAAACGGACACCCACTGCACCGAAGTAGGAGGCGACGCCGCCCGTGGCCACTACTATTGCAGCGGGGTATCGCTGAGAATGGTCAACGACGGGGATTTCTTCCCTTGGGACTACAGTCCCTATGCGATCAAGACCGGAGCCACTTCATGGTCCTGGATTCGACGTGACCTCACCATCAATACCCTGATACACCCTGCTGGGATGATCATGCGCAATCCAACGGATGCCGAAAAACTGAAACTGCCCATCAAGGAAAGTGGTTTTGTATGTATCTACTCCTTTGATGCAGGTACTGGCCCCGATCGTAAATGGTATGGGTGCGGACAATCGGATGGAATAGTCCCCGCCAATGCTGGTAATGGTCCACGCATCAACAAAAACTCGGAAATCGCTTACGGCTCCTGCACGGATCAAGGCGTAAACAACGAAGCGGACTGGCTTAAGAAGTACACACCTGGAATTCTCAACCCTCTGTTCCAGATACAAAAGACCCAGTGTTCCTGGGATGCCGAAAGCCCTGCCCAATGGGACAGCATGATAAAAGTCCATGAGTCCAGGACATCCACGACTGCGCTTAACCCTTATGCAATTAATACCTTCACCAATGAGTTCATGCTGAAAAATGCCTCGGACACCAATGACGGCTCTGAAAACATGAAATACATTGATGCCTTTGTCTACAACCCGGCAACGACATACAACTATCCATCACTGGGTGACACTGCGCCGCCAAAACCAGAAGATGGACTGACCGTCGCACGGAATTTCCAGAAAAAACTTTATGACAAAGGCTATTTGGTCCCAATACTCAGGATCAACTTCGACAAGCCTGCAGAAGAACGTTTCAGCTATGTCGCTGCCGACCAACAAATCTCACTGGAAGATTACAAAGAAGAGACCGACGAAGAAGAGAACAATGAAGAGGAGAACAACAACCAAAACGAAAATACTTCAGAACAAGCGGCCGGAACTTATATCATGAGTAGTAAATGGGTCAGCCTCTACAACCGTAAAACTGGAAAAAATGAATGGTCCTTACGCGTAACACCCACGGCCTTCGGGCGAGAGATCAGAGAGCGTGCGCAGACTAATGCCATGTATGAAGAACTGCTCGCCAGAAACGGTAACGACCCGCAATGGCAAGAAAACGAAAAGACACCGGGCAGTATGCGACGCCAACTGGTGTGCCTGCTCACCCAATACCGCAGCAAAGAAAACTGGTACCTGGAACCGTTTCGCCCCTACGTCTCATATGACGAGGCGGTGACAGCCCACTGCAACCCGTACGCCTCTGGCACGGATACGACTTCCCCTTCAACCCCATCGCCGAAACCTGGTCTCTATATAGCGTCTACTGAGTGGATAAACCGCTTTAATAAAGATACCGGACAAAATGAGTGGACACTGCAGGTGACGCCTACGTCTTATGGTAGAGAAATCAGAAAGCGCGCCCAGACTGACGCCATGTACGATGAACTGGTGAGCAGAAATGGCAACGACTCACAGTGGACCGAAAACGAAAAATCTGCAGGCAGCATGCGTCGACAACTTGTTTGCCTGCTGACCGAGTATCGCTCCAAGGACAACTGGAATCTGGAACCTTTCCGTCCTTATGTTTCCCATGAAGCCGCCGTGTCCGCAGGGTGCAACCCACGGTAAGGTCACCACTCAGGAAATTGGCTGGGCGGCGTAGTCAGCAACAAGGACCTCCTTGGCCTTTTTGCGCAATTTCTTCACCAGTCGCTCCTGGCGCAAGGCCTCGGCCTTGCTCGGCCAGGACTCGACGTACACCAGGGCCACTGCCGGACTGGTACTGAAGTAACGCGCGCCCTGCCCCTTCTGGTGAGCCAGGAAGCGCCGCTGCGGGTTATCGCTGATCCCGCAATAGAGCGAACCATTGGCGGCACGCACCAGGTAGACATACCAGGGTTTGTTCAGCGGTTCGGGGATGGGCTCGGACACGGTGGCTACTATCAACGGCAAAGCGCACAGCTTAGCGCCTCAACGCCCCGCCTGAAACGCCCTCAGGCCTTTCTGCGCCTGGGCACGTACCTTGCCCTGCAGCAGTGGTGACCAGCCCAGCAGCACCCCTGTGGTGCCCAATGCCTGACGCGACCAGCGCCACAGGTCGAAGCTGTCGTGGTGCTCGCAGATCTTGCCGTCACGAAACACAAAACGTGCCTGGATGTCATTGACCACGGTGCGCCCGGTCTGGCTGAACAGATAGCGGGCGATCCAGTGGGCACTACCGCCGCGCTCATCAGCGCGCACACCGTCGAAGGTCAGGGAAAAGTCCTTGGCACGGGTGGTGAGCATGCGCCACATGTCACCGACATCCTTGCCGCGCAAGGTACCGAAGGCCGGGTCGCTGAAGACGATATCGTCGCTGTAGCAGGCAACCATCGCTTCGGCATCCAGACGCTGGAACGCCTGGTAGAAGCGCGTGATCAAGGCAGTGTTGGCGTCGCTCATATGGCGGGTCCGTGTCCAATGATTGGACCCGCACCATAGTGGCAAAAACTATCGCGGGGCAAGCCCGCTCCTACCAGAGCTGTGGGAGCGGGCTTGCCCCGCGATAGCGTCAAACTCGCTCGCTGACCACTTGCACTTGCAGGTTGCGTCCGGCCTTTAGGCCAAAGCCGATGGCGCCAATACCCAGCACGGCAAAGATCCAGCCCACCGCACTCCAACCACCGGTCAGGTCATGCACCAGGCCAACCGCGAACGGCCCCATGGACGCCAGGGTGTAACCCACGCCCTGGGCCATGCTCGACAGGTTGGCCGCCACGTGGGCGTCCCTGGAGCGCAGCACGATCAGCGTCAGCGCCAGGGCGAAGGTACCGCCCTGCCCCAGGCCCAGGACAATTGCCCAGCCCCACAAACCTTCCAGCGGTGCGTACAGGCAGCCGAACAAACCGGCCAGGGCCAGCAGCATGACCAGCACGATCGCCAGGCGCTGATCCTTGCCACGCGTCGCCAGCCACGGCGCCGCGAGGGAGCTGACAAGTTGCACGATCACCGAACCGGACAGTACCAGGCCCGCCTGGGTCGGGGTCAGGCCGCGACCGATCAGGATCGACGGCAACCAGCCGAAGACGATGTAAGCCAGCGAAGACTGCAGCCCCATGTACAGGGTCACCTGCCAGGCCAACGGGTCGCGCAACAGGCCGCGCACCCGATAGGCCACATGGTGCGCACCATGCCCCTGGCGCGCCTGGGGCAACCAGACCAGCACCGCCAGCAGCGCCGGGACCAGCCAGAAGCCCAGGCCCAGCGACCAGCTGTCACCCAGGTGCTGACTCAGCGGTACCGTGGCGCCGGCCGCCATGGCTGCCCCCAGGCACAGGGCCATGGTGTAGACCCCGGTGAGTGTGCCGGCATGTTGCGGGAAATCACGCTTGACGATACCCGGCAACAGCACGCCGATCACACCGATACTGGCCCCAGCCATGATGCTGCCGAGGAACAGCCCCGTAGCACCGAAGGCGCTGCGCACGGCAATGCCGGCCGCCAGGGTCAGCAGGATGCCGAGGATCACCCGCTCGCTGCCAAAGCGTCGCGCCAGCACCGGCGCCAGCGGCGCAAAGAGGCCCAGGCAGAGCACCGGCAAGGTGGTCAGCAGGCCGGCCTGGGACGCACTCAGGCCAAGGCTGTCGGAAACCTGGCTGAGCAGCGGCGCCATGCTCGACAACGCCGGACGCAGGTTGAGCGCCACCAGCACCAGACCGAGCAATAGCAACCAGGGCCGCTGGAGCAGTAAGGGCTGCGTCTGTACCTGTTCGTCGTCGGCTTCGGCATCGATCAGCAGTTCTTCAAGCTCGGCCCCCTGAGCCGGGGCAGCGTTCGGGGCAGTGTCACGGGCCATGGCAGTCTCGCAAGGTCAGGATTCGTTGATCAGGGTCCGGCTCAGGGCCTTGGCCTTGTCCGGATCGCGTTGTTCTATGGCGTCGAGAATCTGCCCGTGCAGGTCGAAGACCGACTGGCATCGCGGCGCGTGGGACAGGTTGTGGTGCAAGGTCGCCGCCACCACTCCGGAAAAGTACCGGTACAGCTCGCTCAGGGCCGGGTTGTGCGCGGCATCGACCAGACGCTGGTGAAAAACAAGGTCGCAACCGATGTAACGCTCAAGGTCATCGTGAAAATGCGCGCTGCTGTGTTCAAGCGCTTCGCGCAGGGCTCGCAGGTCTGCATCGGTGCGGCGCACCGCCGCCAGGCCGATGGCCTCGGCTTCAAGGATGTGCCGGGTTTCCCGGGCCTGCTCCGGGCTGCAGCGCGACAGCGCCTGCATCGCCTGCAGTGGATCGACCGCCGTGCGCAGGTAGCTGCCGTCGCCCTGGCGGACTTCGACCAGGCCGCTGAAGGCCAGCACCCGCATGGCCTCACGCACGGTGTTGCGGCTGATGCCCAGTTCAGTGGCCAGTTCAGGTTCGGTGGGCAGGCGCTGGCCGACGGCCCAGGCGCCCGTGGCGATGCGTTGGCGCAGTTGGTCGACGGCTTGTTCGACCAGGGAGCGTTTGATGAGTACGGTCATGACATCCAATCATCGGATGAATTTAAGTGGCAAGGTTAACGCCATAGGTTGCACAAATGCAATCGCCGGCTACGCCGGCTCCCACAAGGTTCATGACACCCCTGTGGGAGCCGGCATAGCCGGCGATTGGGTAGCCCGCGTCAGCTCAACGCATCAAGCAACGCTTGATTCTGCTCCGGTGTGCCGATGGTGATGCGCAGGAACTGGGCAATCCGCGCCTGCTTGAAGTGACGCACGATCACCCCTTGCTCGCGCAGCCTGGCGGCCAGCTCGCCGGCATCCTGCTGCGGATGACGGGCGAAGATGAAGTTGGCGGCCGAAGGCAGCACCTCGAATCCACGGGCAGTGAGCTCGCTCACCAGATGCTCGCGACTTTCGATGACCTTGCGGCAGGTTTCGTCGAAGTAGGCACGGTCCTCGAACGCCGCCGCTGCCCCGACGATCGCCATGCGATCGAGGGGATAGGAGTTGAAGCTGTTCTTGATCCGCTCCAGGGCCTCGATCAGGTCCGGATGGCCGACTGCCAGGCCTACCCGCAGCCCAGCCAGCGAGCGCGACTTGGACAGGGTCTGGGTAACCAGCAGGTTGTCATAGCGGTCGACCAGGCTGATGGCTGTCTGCCCGCCGAAATCGATATAGGCTTCGTCGACCACCACCACCGACTCCGGGTTGGCCTTGAGCATCTGCTCAATGGCCTCCAGCGCCAGCAGGCAACCGGTGGGCGCGTTGGGGTTGGGGAAGATGATGCCGCCATTGGGCCTGGCGTAATCCTCGACGCGGATCTGGAATTGCTCGTCCAGTGCCACCGGCTCGAACGGAATGCCGTACAGGCCACAGTAGACCGGATAGAAGCTGTAGCTGATGTCCGGGAACAGCAGCGGTGCACCGTGCTGGAACAGACCGTGGAAAATGTGTGCCAGCACTTCGTCGGAACCGTTGCCGAGGAACACCTGGTTGCCCTTGACCCCGTAGTAGTCCGCCACCGCCTGCTTGAGCAGGTCGCTGTTGGGGTCCGGGTACAGGCGCAGGTTGTCGCTCAGTTCGCCGCGCATGGCTTCCAGCGCCTTGGGCGATGGGCCGTAGGGGTTCTCGTTGGTGTTGAGCTTGACCAGCCTGGCCAGCTTCGGCTGCTCACCCGGGACGTAGGGCACCAGGTCCTTGACGAAGGGGCTCCAGAATTTGCTCATGTTCAGTTCCCCTTCTTGTCGGCAAGGATGCGGTATTCGGCGCTGCGGGCGTGAGCGGTCAGCGATTCGCCACGCGCCAGCACCGAAGCGGTCTGGCCGAGCTGTGAGGCGCCCTGCTCGGAGCAGAAGATGATCGACGAACGCTTCTGGAAGTCATACACCCCCAGAGGCGACGAGAAACGCGCGGTGCCGGACGTCGGCAAGACGTGGTTGGGACCGGCGCAGTAGTCGCCCAGCGCTTCGCTGGTGTGGCGGCCCATGAAGATCGCGCCGGCATGGCGGATTTGCGGCAGCCAGGCCTGTGGGTCGGCCACCGACAGTTCCAGGTGCTCAGGGGCAATACGGTTGGCCACGTCCATGGCCTGTTGCATGTCGCGCACCTGGATCAGCGCACCACGGCCGTTGATCGAGGTCTTGATGATTTCGGCGCGCTCCATGGTCGGCAGCAGCTTGTCGATACTGGCGGCAACCTTGTCCAGGAAGGCGGCGTCGGGGCTTACCAGGATGGCCTGGGCGTCTTCGTCGTGCTCGGCCTGGGAGAACAGATCCATGGCGATCCAGTCCGGATCGGTCTGGCCGTCACAGACCACGAGGATTTCGGAAGGGCCGGCAATCATGTCGATACCGACCTGGCCGAACACATGGCGCTTGGCAGTGGCCACGTAGATGTTGCCCGGGCCGACGATCTTGTCCACCTGCGGCACGCTTTCGGTGCCATAGGCCAGGGCCGCAACCGCCTGGGCGCCACCGACGGTGAAGACCCGGTCGACGCCGGCGATGCAGGCCGCCGCCAGGACCAGTTCATTGACTTCCCCACGCGGGGTCGGCACGACCATGACCACTTCGCCGACACCCGCGACCTTGGCCGGGATGGCATTCATCAACACCGACGAGGGGTAAGACGCTTTGCCGCCCGGCACGTAAAGGCCAGCACGGTCCAGCGGGGTCACTTTCTGGCCCAGCACCGTGCCGTCGGCCTCGGTGTAGCTCCAGGAGTCCTGCTTTTGCCGCTCGTGGTAGATGCGCACGCGGTTGGCAGCGGTTTCCAGGGCCTGGCGCTGCTCCGCGGTGATACGGGTCAGGGCCAGTTCCAGGCGCTCGCGGCCCAGGATCAGGTCGTCGATGGAACCGGCTTGAACGCCGTCGAAACGCTGGGTGAATTCCACCAGGGCGGCATCGCCGCGCTCGCGCACGGCCTTGATGATGTCCAGCACCCGCTGGTTGACCGCGTCGTCAGACACGCTTTCCCAGCTCAGCAGATGATCCAGATGTCGGGCGAAATCCGGGTCGGCGGCATTGAGTCGGGCAATTGCAGTGGACGTGGTCATAGCGAGGGCCTCAATAAATGGCGAATGCTCAGGCGCCCTAAGCTACCAGTCCATCCGCGCGGGCACCCGAGAAAAGTGGCTATGACGCGGATAGACGGGCGCGACAGCGAAGGTCGCGCGCAGAGGTCAGCCGCGGTGTCGCGATTCGACAGCCTGGCGCAGGGTGTCGATCAGGCTCTGGATGCGGGCATGCTGCATCTTCATCGAAGCCTTGTTGACCACCAGCCGGGAGCTGATGGTGGCAATCAGTTCCTGGGGTTCCAGGCCATTGGCACGCAAGGTGTTGCCGGTATCGACGACGTCGATGATCTTGTCGGCCAGGCCAATCAGCGGCGCCAGCTCCATCGAGCCGTACAGCTTGATGATGTCGACCTGACGGCCTTGTTCGGCGTAGTAACGCTTGGCAACGTTGACGAACTTGGTCGCCACCCGCAAACGGCCCTTGGGCTCGGCGGCACCGACGGCGCCAGCGGTCATCAGCTTGCACTGGGCAATCTTCAGGTCCAGGGGCTCATACAGGCCCTGGCCGCCGTACTCCATCAGCACGTCCTTGCCGGCCACGCCCAGATCGGCAGCGCCATGCTCGACATAGGTCGGCACGTCGGTAGCCCGCACGATCAGCAGGCGAACGTCGTCCTGGGTCGTCGGAATGATCAGCTTGCGGCTCTTGTCCGGGTTTTCGGTCGGGACGATACCGGCCTCTGCCAGCAGCGGCAGGGTGTCGTCGAGAATTCGACCCTTGGATAGCGCGATGGTCAACATGGGAAACGTCGGTCCTTATGCGGCTACAGCCGGCCGGGCCCTGGGCCCGACCGCATTCAATTCGGTGCAGCAACTGGCTGGCGCGTCCCTGCGCCATTGGCAGACTAGCCCGGTACGCGGCGGATCTTGGCGCCCAGCATCTGCAGTTTTTCTTCGATGCACTCGTAACCACGGTCGATGTGGTAGATGCGATCGATCAGGGTATCGCCTTCGGCCACCAGGGCCGAGAGTACCAGGCTGGCCGAAGCCCGCAGGTCGGTAGCCATGACTGGCGCGCCCTTGAGGGTCTTGGTGCCGGTGACGATGGCGGTGTTGCCTTCGACCTGGATCTGCGCGCCCATGCGGTGCATTTCGTACACGTGCATGAAGCGGTTTTCGAAGATCGTTTCGATCACCGCGCCAGTACCTTCGGCAATGGCGTTCAGGGAGATGAACTGCGCCTGCATGTCGGTCGGGAATGCCGGGTACGGAGCGGTACGCAGGTTGACGGCCTTTGGCCGCTTGCCGTGCATGTCCAACTCGATCCAGTCTTCACCGGTGGTGACTTCGGCGCCGGCTTCCTTGAGCTTCTCGAGGACGGCTTCGAGGATGGTCGGATCGGTGTCCTTGACCTTGACGCGGCCACCGGTAACGGCAGCGGCGACCAGGTAGGTGCCGGTCTCGATACGGTCGGGCATGACCCGGTAGGTGGCCGAACCCAGGCGCTCGACGCCATCGATGGTGATGGTGTCGGTACCGGCGCCCTGGATCTTGGCACCCATGGCGATCAGGAAGTTGGCCAGGTCGACCACTTCAGGCTCGCGCGCGGCGTTCTGCAGCACGCTGCGGCCCTTGGCCAGGGCAGCGGCCATCATGATGTTCTCGGTACCGGTCACGCTGACGGTGTCGAAGAAGAAGTGCGCGCCACGCAGGCCGCCTTCAGGCGACTTGGCCTTGATGTAGCCACCTTCGACCTCGATCTTCGCGCCCATGGCTTCCAGGCCGCGGATGTGCAGGTCGACCGGACGCGAGCCGATGGCGCAACCGCCAGGCAGGGCCACTTCAGCCTCGCCGAAGCGGGCGACCATGGGGCCCAGCACCAGGATCGAGGCACGCATGGTCTTCACCAGCTCATACGGCGCGACCAGGGTCTTGATGGTACGTGGATCGATTTCGACCGAGAGCTTCTCGTCGATCACAGGCTCGATGCCCATGCGACCGAACAGCTCGATCATGGTGGTGATATCGTGCAGGTGCGGCAGGTTGCCGACGGTGACCGGGCCATCGCACAGCAGGGTGGCTGCCAGGATCGGCAGGGCCGCGTTCTTGGCACCGGAAATGCGGATTTCGCCGTCAAGACGAGCGCCGCCAGTAATAATCAGTTTGTCCATTTGTGTCTCGCCGCCAATTTAGGCTCAGTTGCGCTCAGCCCAGGCTGCGCTGCTGAAAAATTTCATGGTTACCGCATGGATGCTGCCATCGGTGATCCACGGATTAAGATGAGCATAGATCTGCTGCTGACGCTTGACCGGGCTCAGGCCCGCCAACTCGTCGCTGATCACGTTCAACTGGAAGTTGCAGCCTTCGCCTTCAACTTCGACCCGGGTTCCCGGCAACTTTTCTTCAAGGAAGTTCTTAACTTCTACGGCCTGCATGCTCAACCTCAATCGGCGCCCTGTGCGCGCGGGTCGGCCATGATACAAAAAAGCCCCTCGCCTGCGAACCCCGTAAACGAGGACTCTGACAGAGGGGCTCGTCGTCGACCGGCGGTCATTACTCCGCCAGTACCTCGTCGAGGTCATAAACCTCGGCGATTTCACGCATGTCCTGCGGCATGGCGCGCACTTGCACGGCCTTGCCACCGGCCTTGGCGTCGCGCATGAACGCCAGCAACAAGGACAGGCCGACACTACTGGACTTCTCGACCTTCGAGCAGTCCAGCACCAGCGCCGCGTAGCTGCTGGCCGCGATCAAGGCCTGGCCCTGCTTGCGCAGGGCGGGACCGGTGCGGTAGTCCAGGACGCCGCCGAGGCTCAGCACACCGTCCTCGCCGAGGGTGATGCTGCTGTCGGTCATTGCGCTTTGTTCCCGCTCGCGTCTTCGGCGGTTTCCTTGGCCTTGGCCACTTCGCCGGCCCAGCCGTCGATGGTCTTGTCCAGGTTGTTGCCGTTACGCTGCATGGCGTCGGCGAACTGATCACGGAACAGCTTGCCGATGTTGATGCCGTTGACGATCACGTTGCGCACTTTCCACTCACCGCCCAGCTTGGTCATGGTGTAGGAAACCGGGTAGATGGCGCCGTTGTTGCCCTTGACCGTCATGTCGACGCTGGCACGGTCATCACCGTCCTTTTTCTCGGCGCCGACCGTGATGCCCTGGTTGTTGTACTCGAGCAAGGCGTTGCCATAGAACTGCATCAGGCTGCGCTTGAAGTTCTCCTGGAAGCGCTGCAGCTGCTCAGGCGTCGCATTGCGCGAGTACTTGACGGTCATGATGCTTTTCGAAATGCCGTCCGCGTCCACCACCGGGCCGAGGTTGGCATTGAGCGCATCATAGAACGCACTCGGGTTCGACTTGTATTGCTCCTTGTTGGCCTTCAGGTCGGCCAGCAACTGGTTGGTGGTGCCCTGGATCACTTCTTTGGGCGACTGGGTGGCTGCGCCCGCCATCAACGGCAGCGTTGCCAACAACACCAGCAAGCCGCGTCGCAGGATAGAAATCATGGAAACTCCTTATTTAGCTTCTTTGCCAACGGTATTGAGCAGGAACTTGCCAATCAGATCTTCCAGCACCAGCGCCGACTGGGTGTCGTGAATGGTCGCACCATCCTTGAGCACCGCATCTTCTCCGCCCACGCTGATACCGATGTACTTCTCGCCGAGCAACCCCGCGGTGAGGATAGAGGCAGTGGAGTCAACAGGCAGGTTGTCTACGCGTTTTTCCAGCTGCAACGTCACTCGACCGGTGAAGGTGTCACGATCCAGATCGATGGCCGTGACCTTGCCGATGGTTACACCGGCCATGGTCACTTTAGCTCTGACCGTCAAACCGGCGATATTGTCGAAATTTGCATAAAGTTTATATGTGTCGCTGCTCGGGCTCGCCGACAGGCCGCTGACACGCAGGGCCAGCAGTATCAGCGCCAGGATCCCGGCCAGGAGGAACAGGCCGACACCGATTTCCAGGGTGCGGTTTTGCATCAGAAATCTCCAAACATCAAGGCGGTCAGAATAAAGTCCAGACCCAGGACTGCCAATGAGGCATAGACCACGGTCTTGGTGGTGGCACGACTGATCCCTTCTGAGGTGGGCTCGCAGTCATAACCCTGGAATACGGCAATCCAGGTCACGACGAAGGCAAACACCAGGCTTTTGATCACCCCGTTGAGCACATCGTCGGTAAAGGAAACACTGTTCTGCATGTTGGCCCAGAACGAGCCCTCATAGACCCCAAGCCAGTCCACGGCAACCCAGGAACCGCCCCAGATACCGACCACGCTGAAGATCAGCGCCAGCAACGGCAAGGAAATGAAGCCGGCCCACAGGCGCGGGGCAACAATGTACTTGAGTGGATCGACACCGATCATTTCCAGACTGGACAGCTGCTCGGTGGACTTCATGTTGCCGATCTCGGCGGTCAGCGCGGAACCTGCACGCCCGGCGAACAGCAACGCGGTCACCACCGGGCCCAGTTCGCGCAGCAGGGTCAACGCGACCATCTGCCCGACCGCCTGCTCCGACCCGTATTTGGTCAGGATGTTGAAACCCTGCAGGGCCAGCACCATGCCGATGAACACACCCGACACCACGATGATCGCCAGCGACAGCACGCCGACCGAGTAAAGCTGGCGGACCAGCAGCTGGAACCCGCCACCGGTGCCACTGCGACCGACCAGTGAATGCAGCAGGAACAGAAAGGAACGACCGAACACGGCCAGCACGTCGATGGCCGTTCGGCCAAAGCGACGGATACGTTCGAGCAAGGATTTTCTGCGCATCAACGCTTCCCCAGAAGATCGGCGCGGTAATCCGGCGCAGGAAAGTGAAACGGCACCGGACCGTCCGGATCACCTTTCATGAATTGGCGAATGCGCGGGTTATCCGAGCCCATCAGCTCGTCCGGCGTCCCCTGGCCCAGCACCTGGCCATCACCGACCACATAGATGTAGTCGGCAATACTGGCCGTTTCGGCCAGGTCGTGGGACACCACGATGCTGGTAATCCCCAGGGCGTCGTTGAGCAGGCGGATCAGGCGCACCAGAACGCCCATGGCGATCGGGTCCTGGCCTACGAAGGGCTCGTCGTACATGAGGATCTGCGGATCCAGGGCAATGGCACGGGCCAGGGCGACACGGCGCTTCATGCCGCCGGAGAGTTCGTCGGGCATCAGCTCGATGGCACCGCGAAGCCCGACGGCCTGCAGCTTCATCAGCACGATGTCACGGATCATCTCGTCGGACAGCTGGGTATGCACCCGCAGCGGGAATGCCACATTCTCGAACACATCGAGGTCGGTGAACAGCGCACCGCTCTGGAACAGCACACCCATCTGCTTGCGCGCATCGAACAGGTCGCTACGCGACAGCGCGGGCAGATTCTGCCCGGCGACCCAGACTTCGCCGCTGGCTGGGCGCAACTGCGCGCCCATCAGGCGCAGCAATGTGGTCTTGCCGCATCCGGAGGGTCCCATGATGCCGGTGACCTTGCCACGGGGAATGCGTATATCGACATTATTGAAAATGCTGCGCGAACCGCGCTTGAAGGTAACCCCCTTCAATTCGACCGCGTAGGCGTTATCAACGCTCATCTAGACTCCTTGCGATACGGCCTTCTCACTCAGACGCGCGCCCCCTTCATGGAGACACGCCCGCCCCGAGCGGACCGAACAGGCGGCAAACTATATCACCGCTGATAGCGGTGCCCCAAGGCCGCCGCCACGATCATTCAGCTATGGTTAAGCTAGATAGACGACCGTATGACAATCACAAGGTGAGGGTTTTGCGCATTGTCGCTATAATCGGCGCCTTTTCATCAGCCAAGCCGTTTCCGACATGAGCCAATCCAGCGAGCTGATCCAATCCGCACGGCGCACTATCGACCTTGAAGTCAAGGCGGTAGAAGGCCTGCTGGCCCACATCGACGCCGATTTCGTCAAAGCCTGCGAACTGATCCTGGCCAGCAAGGGCCGGGTCGTCGTGGTCGGAATGGGCAAATCGGGGCACATCGGCAAAAAACTCGCCGCCACCCTGGCCAGCACTGGAACGCCGTCATTTTTCGTCCACCCGGCAGAGGCGAGCCACGGCGACATGGGCATGATCACCCGTGACGATGTGATCCTGGCCCTGTCCAACTCCGGCTCCACCGCCGAGATCGTTACCCTGCTGCCGCTGATCAAACGCCTGGGCATCCAGCTGATCAGCCTGACCGGCAACCCCGATTCGCCGCTGGCCAAGGCCGCCGAGGTCAACCTGGATGCACGGGTCGAGCAGGAAGCCTGCCCATTGAACCTGGCGCCTACGTCCTCGACCACTGCGGCCCTGGTGCTGGGCGACGCCCTGGCCATCGCCCTGCTCGAGGCCCGCGGGTTCACGGCCGAAGACTTCGCCTTCTCGCACCCCGGTGGCGCGCTCGGGCGGCGCTTGCTGCTCAAGGTCGAGAATGTCATGCACGCAGGCACCGAGTTGCCACAGGTAAGCCGCGGCACCCTGCTCAAGGACGCTCTTCTTGAAATGTCTCGCAAAGGTTTGGGCATGACCGTGGTCCTCGAGGCCGACGGACGCCTGGCCGGGATCTTCACCGACGGCGACCTGCGCCGCAGCCTCGACCGCAATATCGACGTGCACACCACCCGTATCGAAGAGGTCATGACCGCCCACGGCAAGACCGCCCGCCCCGACATGCTTGCCGCCGAGGCGCTGAAAATCATGGAAGACCACAAGATCAACGCCCTGGTGGTGATCGACAAGAACGAGCGCCCGGTCGGTGCCCTGAACATGCACGACCTGCTGCGCGCCGGGGTGATGTAATGAGTGAGCAGTTGATGCAACGCGCCAAGGCCATCAAGCTTGCCGTGTTCGATGTGGACGGCGTACTGACCGACGGTCGCCTGTACTTCCTCGAAGACGGCAGCGAGTTCAAGACCTTCAACACCCTCGACGGCCAGGGCATCAAGATGCTCATGGCTTCGGGCGTGACCACGGCGATCATCAGCGGTCGCAAGACCCCGGTGGTCGAACGCCGGGCGAAGAACCTCGGCATCCCCCACCTGTACCAGGGGCGCGAAGATAAATTGGTGGTCCTGGACGAGCTTCTTGGCCAGCTCAACCTAAGCTATGAACAGGTCGCCTATCTGGGCGACGACCTGCCCGACCTGCCGGTGATCCGCCGGGTCGGCCTGGGAATGGCCGTGGCCAATGCCGCAGCCTTTGTCCGCGAGCATGCCCACGGGGTCACCATGGCCCGTGGCGGCGAAGGCGCAGCCCGCGAGTTCTGCGAGCTGATCCTGCAAGCCCAGGGCAATCTCGATGCGGCAAACGCCCACTACCTGTAGAGCGATACATGTTCAGTAAAAAAATCCGCACCATTGCGTTGTTCAGCGTGATTGCCGCCTTGTTGGTGGCAGTCGGCTACTGGAACATCGGCCCTGAAAGCTTCCTCGACAAGCCGGTTGCCCGTGTCGACGAAAATGCCATCGACTACTACGCCACCAACGCCCACAGCGTGCAGTTCCTGCCCGATGGCAAGCTGCAGTACGAGATGACCGCCGACAAGGTCGAACACCTCAAGACCAGCGAAATCACCCTGCTGACCAAGCCTGACCTGCAACTGTACCGCGGCACGACCTACCCCTGGCACGTGCAAAGCGACAAGGGCGAAGTCAACCCGGACGGCAGCGAGGTGGAATTGATCGACTCGGTACGGGTAGCCCGCACCGATGAAAAAAACCGCACTACCATCATTACCACCACCCGCATGACGGTGTTCCCGCAGAAGCAATATGCGCAAACCGAGCAAGCCGTTAAAATCGACGGCGCCGGTGGCGTGACTACGGGCAAGGGAATGAAGGCGTATTTGAAAGACGGCAGGATGGACCTGTTGTCCAACGTAAGAGGACAGTATGAGGCTCGTTAAAACCCTCCCCTTTTTGCTCAGCCTGAGCACAGCACTGGGAAGCGCGAGCGCCTGGGCCCTGCCGACTGACCGTGACCAGCCTATCCGCATCCAGGCCGACGATGCGCACCTGGATGACAAGCAAGGCGTCGCCACCTACAAGGGCGATGTGATCATCACCCAGGGCTCGATGATGATCAAAGGCAACACCGTGACCATCACCCGCGCTGCCAGCGGCGACATCGACGTGGTGACCTCGGTGGGTAACCTCGCCTACTTCGAACAGCAACAGAGCGCCGCCAAGCCGGACAAGATGAAGGGCTGGGCCGTGACCATCCAGTACCAGGCGCAGAAAGAACTGGTGATTCTCACCGACCGCGCCAAGGTCGAGAACGAAGGCAACACCACCGAAGGCGAGAAGATCGTCTACAACACCAAGACCCAGGTGGCGACCGCCGGTCGGGGTGGCAGCAACGTGGCCACGCCGCGTCAGCGCATCGACATGGTGATCCAGCCCAAGAAGAAGGCCGAGTAAATGGCGACCCTCAAAGCCCAGCACCTGGCCAAGAGTTACAAGAGCCGACAAGTGGTTCGCGACGTCAGCCTGTCCATCGACAGCGGCCAGATCGTCGGCCTGCTCGGCCCCAACGGCGCCGGCAAGACCACCTGTTTCTACATGATCGTCGGCCTGGTCCAGGCCGACCAGGGCCGCGTCCTGATCGACGACCTGGATGTCAGCCACCAGCCGATGCACGGCCGCGCCCGTGCCGGCATTGGCTACCTGCCCCAGGAAGCCTCGATCTTTCGCAAGCTGTCGGTGGCCGACAACATCCTGGGGATCCTCGAGACCCGCAAGGACCTCGATGCCGCCGGTCGACGCAAGGAACTGGAAAGCCTGCTGCAGGAATTTCACATCAGCCACATTCGCGACAACCTCGGCATGAGCCTGTCCGGTGGTGAACGCCGCCGCGTCGAAATCGCCCGCGCCCTGGCAACCGCGCCGAAATTCATCCTGCTCGACGAACCCTTTGCCGGTGTCGACCCGATCTCGGTCGGCGACATCAAGCAGATCATCCACCACCTCAAGGCCAAGGGCATTGGCGTGCTGATCACCGACCACAACGTCCGTGAGACCCTGGATATCTGCGAAACCGCCTACATCGTCAACGATGGCCAACTGATCGCTGAAGGCGATGCAGAGACCATCCTGGCCAACGACCTGGTGAAAGAGGTGTACCTGGGCCACGAGTTCCGCTTGTAAGTTCGAAGCGACACGGCGTTTGCCGGGGCTGCAGATCCGTTTCCATACGGCATAATTGTTACAGCACCCTAGGCAAACGCTCCAATTTCAGGCATATAATTTGCTTAAAGTTGGCGCTTCGGTGCCCTTGTAGTGGATGGCGCATGTGCGCCGGCGAAAAAGGTGTTAAGCCCCTGCCATGAAACCATCGCTCGTCCTAAGAATGGGCCAGCAACTGACGATGACTCCTCAGTTGCAACAGGCCATCCGTCTGCTCCAGCTTTCTACCCTGGACCTCCAGCAGGAAATCCAGGAAGCGCTGGAATCGAACCCGATGCTCGAACGCCAGGAAGAAGGCGACGACTTCGACAACAGCGACCCGATGGCCGACAACGCCGAAAGCAAGCCTGTTGCCGAAACCCAGGACACCAGCTTCCAGGAAACCACGCCGACCGTGGACAGCCTGGATGAAGGCGAATGGAGCGAGCGCATTCCCAACGAGCTGCCCGTCGACACGGCCTGGGAAGATATCTACCAGACCAGCGCCAGCAGCCTGCCCAGCAACGACGATGACGAGTGGGACTTCACCACCCGCACCTCGGCTGGCGAAAGCCTGCAGAGCCACCTGCTCTGGCAGTTGAACCTGGCACCGATGTCCGACACCGACCGGCTGATTGCCGTGACGCTGATCGACTGCATCAACAACCAGGGCTACCTGGACGAATCCCTCGAAGAAATCTGCGAGTCCTTCGATCCTGAACTGGATATCGAACTGGACGAAGTCGAAGCCGTCCTGCACCGCATCCAGCAGTTCGAGCCCGCCGGCATCGGCGCACGCAACCTCAGCGAGTGCCTGCTGCTGCAACTGCGCCAGCTGCCCGCCAGTACGCCGTGGATGGCCGAGGCTCAGCGCCTGGTCAAGGACTACATCGACCTGCTGGGCAGCCGCGACTACAGCCAGTTGATGCGACGCATGAAGCTCAAGGAAGAAGAACTGCGCCAGGTCATCGAGCTGGTCCAGAGCCTCAACCCGCGCCCGGGCTCACAAATCGAGTCCAGCGAAGCCGAATACGTGGTTCCTGACGTGATCGTGCGCAAGGACAACGAGCGCTGGCTGGTCGAGCTGAACCAGGAAGCCGTGCCACGCCTGCGGGTCAACCCGCAGTACGCAGGCTTTGTGCGACGCGCCGACACCAGCGCCGACAACACCTTCATGCGCAACCAGTTGCAGGAGGCCCGCTGGTTCATCAAGAGCCTGCAGAGCCGCAACGAGACCCTGATGAAGGTCGCCACCCAGATCGTCGAGCACCAGCGTGGTTTCCTCGACCATGGCGACGAAGCGATGAAACCGCTGGTGCTGCACGACATCGCCGAAGCGGTCGGCATGCACGAGTCGACCATTTCCCGGGTGACCACCCAGAAATACATGCACACCCCGCGGGGAATCTACGAGCTGAAGTACTTTTTCTCCAGCCACGTCAGCACCTCCGAGGGCGGTGAATGCTCGTCCACGGCGATCCGCGCGATCATCAAAAAACTGGTTGCAGCGGAAAATCAGAAAAAGCCATTGAGTGACAGCAAGATCGCTGGTTTACTGGAGGCACAAGGCATCCAGGTAGCCCGTCGCACCGTCGCCAAGTACCGCGAGTCTCTCGGCATCGCACCGTCGAGCGAACGCAAGCGACTGATGTAGCCCCTGAGATATGCCACAGCAGTTCAGTGGCAGGCGCAATACCTGCCTCTTTATGCACGGGCAACAAAGGAGAAGCTGTATGCAAGTCAATATCAGTGGACAGCATGTAGAAGTCACCCAACCGCTGCGCGAGTACGTCGAACAGAAACTGAAACGGCTGGAAGGTCACTTCGACAGGATTACCAACGTGACGGTGATCATGAAGGTCGAGAAATTGCAGCAGAAAATCGAAGCGACGCTGTTTATTCCCGGCGGCGAAGTGGTTGCAAATGCCGAACACGCAGACATGTATGCAGCGATCGACGCCTTGACCGACAAGCTCGACCGCCAACTGAAAAAACACAAGGAAAAACAGCAGAGCCTGCTGCAAGGTGCAGCAGCCCGCTGATCCCCCTCATCCATGATCCGACTTGAAACCATCCTGACCCCCGGCCGTTCCCTGGTGAACGTGCCGGGAGGCAGTAAAAAGCGCGCCCTGGAAAAGGTCGCCAACGTGATCGCCGAGCAAGTGCCCGAGCTGGAGATGCAAGACGTCTTCGAAAAGCTGGTCGCTCGCGAAAAACTGGGTTCCACCGGTTTTGGCAATGGCATTGCCATTCCCCACTGCCGGCTCGAAGGCTGCACTGCGCCCGTCAGCGCCCTGCTGCACCTGGATGCCCCCATTGATTACGATGCCATCGACGGCGCCCCGGTCGACCTGCTGTTTGTCCTGCTGGTTCCGGAAGCGGCCACCGATGCACACCTGGAACTGCTGCGCCAGATCGCCAGCATGCTCGACCGCAAGGAGGTTCGTGAGCGCCTGCGGGCCGCCGGCAGCAGCCAAGCGTTGTACCAGGTTGTCCTGGACGTACAGAACGAGCACTGACCCATGCGCCTGATCATCGTCAGCGGTCGCTCCGGCTCCGGCAAGAGCACCGCCCTCGCGGTACTGGAGGACAACGGCTATTACTGCATCGACAACCTGCCTGCCGGGTTGCTGCCGCAGTTGGCCGAAAACGCGCTGATCAACACCGAGCTGATGCAACCCAAGGTCGCCGTATCGATCGATGCGCGCAACCTGCCCAGTCACCTGGTTCGCTTCCCCGAACTGCTTGAAGATGCCCGCAGCCGGCATATCCAGTGTGACGTGCTGTACCTGGACGCCGACGAAGAGACCCTGCTCAAGCGCTTCTCGGAAACCCGTCGGCGCCATCCGCTGACCAACGCCAATCGCTCCCTGGCCGAAGCGATCAAGGTCGAAAGCGAACTGCTCGGACCGATCGCCGACCTTGCTGATCTGAAGATCGACACCACCAACCTGAACCTCTACCAGTTGCGTGACTCGGTCAAGCTGCGCCTGCTCAACCAGCCGGAGCCCGGCACCGCGTTCCTGGTCGAGTCGTTCGGCTTCAAGCGTGGCATGCCGGTGGACGCCGACCTGGTGTTCGATGTGCGCTGCCTGCCCAACCCGTACTGGAAGCCCGAGTTGCGCGAGCATTCAGGCCTTGAGCAACCGGTGATCGATTACCTGGCGGCGCAGCCCGATGTCGAGGAAATGTTCCAGGACATCTCCAGCTACCTGCTCAAATGGCTGCCGCGCTTTGCCGCCAGTAACCGCGCCTATGTCACCATCGCCATCGGCTGCACCGGCGGACACCACCGCTCGGTGTACCTGACCGAGCGCCTGGGCCAAGTGCTGCAGCACTCACTGAAGAATGTCCAGGTTCGCCACCGCGACCTCTAGCCCACAGGACCCCTGCCGCGATGCCCGCTCGTGAAATTACCATCATCAACAAGCTGGGGCTGCACGCCCGGGCTGCGGCAAAGTTCGTTGGCGTCGCCGGACGCTTCCCCTGCAGCGTGCGGGTGGGACGGGCACCGGACAAACTGATCGACGGCAAGAGCATCATGGCCGTGATGATGCTGGCCGCAGGCAAAGGCACCCAGGTACACCTGCACACCGAAGGCGAGCAACAGGACGAAGCCCTGGAAGCGCTGATCGAGCTGATCAACAACTACTTCGACGAGGGCGAGTGATCGCCCCCGCCTCCCCTTCAAGCCAGCGCCGTATCCATCACCATCATCAGGCAGAAACCGACACACAGCCCAAGGCTCGCCAGGCGATGATGGCCATTGCTGCGCGACTCGGGAATGATTTCCTGGGTCACCACCAGCAACATTGCCCCTGCCGCGCACGCCAACCCCAGTGGCAACAGGAGTTCGGCCACGCTCACCAGCCAGGCGCACAGTAGCGCCGCCAGCGGCTCGACCACCCCTGACGCCGCACCGATCAAAAAGGCCTTGAACCGCGCCATGCCTGCACCGGCCAGCACCAGGGCGATGACCAGGCCTTCCGGCACATCCTGCAAGGCGATACCCATGGCCAGGCTGTCGGCATCGGGCATGCCGCCCCCAGCCGATACACCAATGGCCATGCCTTCAGGAATGTTGTGAGCAATGATGGCGATCACGAAGACCCAGATCCGGGCGGCAATCACCGGCTGCTGTGCACTGCCCACCAGCGCCTGCGGCGAGGCACCAGACACCTTCAGATCGACCAGGTACAGGCAGAAGGCACCCGACAACAGGCCGACACTGATCAGCCCTCCCGCTCCCCATTTACCCAGGCCGATGGCCTGGGCTGCATCCAGGCCGGGGATGATCAGAGAGAAGGCCGTCGCGGCCAGCATCACCCCGGCACCGAAGCCCAGCAAGGTGTCGGCCAGGGCCACAGGCATGCTACGGATCACCAATACCGGCACCGCCCCGAGTGCCGTGCCCAGCGCACACAAGGCACCGCCCTCGAGCGCGCGCAACATGCGCGGCTCAAGATCCAGCCAGGCGATGCCCTGGGCAACCAGCAAGGCACCGCCGGCCAGCAACAGCACAGTACCCAAGGCGAGACGAAACAGTCGCACGCCACCGACGGACAACACCTGCGTACGCATAATGAAACGACTCACGCCAACGCGGCTGTATAGCGGCGCTCTACCTCGGACCAGTCGATCACGTTGTAGAAGGCGCTGATGTAATCGGGACGACGGTTCTGGTACAGCAGGTAGTAAGCGTGCTCCCAGACATCCAGGCCGAGGATCGGGGTATTGCCGTGCATCAGCGGGCTGTCCTGGTTACCGCTGCTTTCGACCACCAGACGTTTCTCCGGGGTTACGCTGAGCCAGGCCCAGCCACTGCCAAAGCGCGTCAGCGCCGCCTTGGTGAAAGCATCCTTGAACGCCTCGAAGCCGCCCAGTTGCGCATCGATGGTGTTGGCCACCGAACCCATTGGCTGACCGCCGCCCGAGGGCGACATGACGTTCCAGAACAGCGAATGATTGGCATGGCCGCCGCCTTGATTGATCACCGCCGCCTGCAATTGCAGGGGCAATTGCTTGACCTTGGCCACCAGTCGCTCGACCGGCCACTCGGCCCACTCGGTGCCTTCTACGGCCGCATTGAGGTTGTTGATGTAGGTCTGGTGGTGCTTGCTGTGGTGGATCTGCATGGTCTGGGTGTCGATGTGTGGTTCCAGCGCATCGTAGGCGTAAGGCAATGCAGGCAAGGTATGAGGCATTTTTCAGTGAATTCCGTAGTGAAGTGCTGAAGACCCGGTGCAGTCCTCACCAGCAAGTACTGCCGGTTGCGGACTGTGGCTATGGAGCAGACGTTCGGTTCGCGGGTACTGGCCGTACTCGCTGATGAAACTCAACAACTCGGTGTAGGTCTTGCCGCTGTGACGCAGCGCCGCTTGTCGCAGCGCTGGCGCCAGGCGTTGATCCTGCATGGCCTGCAACAGCCGCTGGTGGATCGCGCAGAGGTATTCCGCGCTCTCCTGGGGCTGGTTCAGACGCAGGTGAAGGTCGGCCAGGTTGTGATGGGCGATCACGCACACCGCCACCGCTTCATCGGCGTCATGCCAGCGCTCGAACAACACCTGGGCCAAGGCCAGGGCCTGCAAGTACAACTCGCGGGCATCGACCAACTCGCCCTGGTCGAACAGGTGATTGGCCATTTCGGTGGTGCGTTTCCAGTGCTGCATGACAAACCTCCGGTGCGGTATCAGATACCGCCAGCAGTGAGTTTTTCCGGGTCGAGCAGCACTTCCAGCTGGCTGCGCGGCAGGTCGGTGTGCTCCAGGGCCACATCGATGATCGGACGGCCCTGCTTGTAGGCGGTCTTGGCGATCTCGGCGGCCTTCTGGTAGCCGATGATCGGGTTGAGGGCGGTCACCAGGATCGGGTTGCGCGCCAGGGCCTCCTTGAGCTTGGGTTCGTTGACCTTGAAGCTGGCGATCGCCTTGTCGGCTAGCAGGCGGCTGACATTGGCCATCAGTTCGATGCTGCTCAGCAGGTTCTGGGCAATGATCGGCAACATGACATTGAGCTCGAAATTGCCCGACTGACCGGCCACGGCAATGGTGGTGTCATTGCCGATGACCTGGGCGGCGACCATGGCGGTAGCCTCCGGGATCACCGGATTGACCTTGCCCGGCATGATCGACGAACCTGGCTGCAGGCCTTCCAGTTCGATCTCGCCCAGGCCCGCCAGGGGACCTGAGTTCATCCAGCGCAGATCGTTGGCGATCTTCATCAGTGCCACCGCAGTGGTCTTGAGCTGGCCCGACAGGGCCACGGCGGTGTCCTGGGAGCCGATCAGGGCGAACAGGTTCTGACCCGGAGTGAACGGCACCCGGGTCAGTTCACTGAGCTGCTGGCTGAAGCGTGCGGCAAATTCAGGATGGGCGTTGATTCCAGTGCCGACTGCGGTGCCGCCTTGGGCCAGGGACTGCAGCGCCGGCAAGGTTGACTCCAGGTGTGTGATCGCGCCCTTGATTTGTGCCGCCCAACCGCCCAGCACCTGGCTCATGCGCACCGGCATGGCATCCATCAGGTGGGTGCGGCCGGTCTTGATGAACGGGTGCACCGCTTCTGCCTTGTGCTCGATCACCTGCACCAGGTGCCTGAGTGCCGGCAGCAGTTGTTCATGCAGACCCAAGGCGGCGCTGACATGGATGGTGGTCGGGATGATGTCGTTGCTGCTTTGTCCACAGTTGACGTGGTCGTTCGGGTTGATCGTGGTACCGGACACACGACTGGCCAGGGTCGCGATCACTTCGTTCGCGTTCATGTTCGAGCTGGTGCCCGAGCCAGTCTGGAAGATATCCACCGGGAAATGCTGGATAAAGTCACCCGCCAGCAGTTGCTCCACCGCCGTGACAATGGCTGCACCCTGCTCGGTTTCCAGTTGCTTGAGTTCGATGTTGGCCTTGGCTGCAGCGGCCTTGGCCAGCAACAGCGCACGAATGAACTGGGTCGGCATGCGCTGCTGGCTGATCGGGAAGTTGTTCACCGCGCGCTGGGTCTGGGCGCCATACAGGGCCTCGGCCGGTACCTGCAGTTCACCCATGCTGTCACGCTCGATTCGGGTATTACTCATCATCAAGTCCTTGCATCAGTTCAGCGAAAGAAATCGAAGGCAGCAGCGTGCAGTTCGCCAGTTGCAGGGCGAAGGGCTGCCAGCGCTGCCCCTGTTCGCCGCCATCGAGCTTGCGCAGCTGCAACAGCGGCTTCCAGGCCTGGTCCAGGCACAGGCAGCGCCAATGCCAGGGCAGCATGCGATCGCAGGCAGTATCCAGGAGCAGGCGGAATGAGGTCAGGGCGACGGTCCAGGCCGAGGTTTCGGTGCAGCACACCAGGTAGCGACCCTCGGCCAGGTAATGTTCGATCAACCGGGGTTCGTCCGGCTCCATCGCGCAACGGATGCGGCGACTGAGCCAGCGCCAGTTTTCGAGGTAGGGCAATTCGTGAAGGACGGGTTTCATGAACATCATCGCCTAGATAATGATATTCATTATTAATTGATAATCAGAATCAGTTCAAGGTGATTCCAATAGAAAACAAAAAGCCCGGCGCATGGCCGGGCTTTTCAGGCAGGAACGGGATTAGCTACCTGCCACCGTCATCCGTTCGATCAGGATCGAACCGGTGTGGATATTGCTACGGGTTTCCAGATCGTTGCCGATGGCGACAATCTGCTGGAACATATCCTTCATATTGCCGGCGATGGTGACTTCCTGGACGGCGAACTGGATCTCGCCATTCTCGACCCAGTAGCCCGCAGCACCACGGGAATAGTCCCCGGTGACCATGTTCAGGCCGTGGCCCATCAGCTCGGTCACCAACAACCCGCGACCCATGCGCCGGATCAGCGCGGCCTGGTCTTCAACACCGTGGGTGACATAGAGGTTATGTACCCCCCCGGCATTGGCGGTACTCGGCAAGCCAAGCTTGCGCCCGGAGTAGGTGCCCAGCACATAGGACACCAGCTCGCCCTTTTCGACGAACGGTTTGGCGTAGGTCGCCAGGCCATCGCCGTCGAATGCGGCGCTGCCCAAGGCACGCTTGAGGTGCGGACGCTCGTCCAGGGTCAGCCAGGAAGGGAACAGCCGCTGCCCAATGGCGCCGTCGAGGAACGACGACTTGCGATACAGGTTGCCACCGGAAATCGCCGACAGGAAGCTGCCGAACAGCCCCCCGGCAAGTTCCGCGGAGAACAGCACCGGCACCTCGCAGGTCGGCACCGGCCGCGCCCCCAGGCGGCTGGCCGCCCGTTGCGCGGCGCGCTGGCCGATGCTGCGCGGATCGGCCAGCAACTCGCCCTGGCGGTTGACGTCATACCAGTAGTCACGCTGCATCTGCCCCTCGGCTTCAGCGATCATCACGCAACTCAGGCTGTGGCGGGTCGAAGCGTAGCCACCGATGAAGCCATGGCTGTTGCCGTACACCCGGCAGCCCTGGTGGGTATTGAGGGTGGTGCCGTCGGCGTTCTTGATCCGCGCATCGGCGTCGAACGCCGCCGCCTCGCAGGCCAGGGCTTTCTCGATGGCTTGTTCCGGGGTGATGTCCCAGGCGTGATACAGGTCGAAGTCCGGCAGCTCGCGCGCCATCAGGGCCGGGTCGGCAAGGCCGGCGCAATCGTCCTCGGAGGTATGCTTGGCAATCGCCAGCGCTGCCGCCACGGTCTCGCGAATGGCCTCGCTGCCGCTGGCCGAAGTACTGGCCGAACCTTTGCGCTGCCCCACATACAGGGTGATGCCAAAGCCCTGGTCGCGGTTGAACTCCACGGTTTCCACTTCACGCTGGCGAACCGAAGTCGACAGCCCCTGCTCCAGCGACACCGCCACTTCACAGGCGCTGGCACCCTGGCGCTTGGCCTCGGCGATAATCTGTTCGACTTGCTCCTGCAACGCCGGCAGGGCCTGTGGACCTACGCTCTGGACTGAACTCATGGTTTTCTCCACTCAAATTCTGCGTTCGGCACGGGTCATTCTACGACCGGGCCGGACAAGCGGCCCCCGACTGGTTATCATGGCGGCGATTCTCAGCGGACTGCCCCCATGGTTGATTCTTACGACAACGCCTTCGAAGGCGAAAAAAGCAAAACCCAGATCAAGCGCGATATGCAGGCGCTGGTCGATATGGGCGAGCGCCTTACCACGCTCAAGCCCGACACCCTGGCCAAGCTGCCCTTGACCGACGAACTGCGCAGGGCCCTGGAAGAGCACAAGCGGCACACCGCGAACGAGGCCAAACGGCGTCACCGGTCGTTCATCGGCAAGCTGATGCGTGACCAGGACATCGACGCGATCAATGCGCTGCTCGACCAGCTCGACGCTTCATCGCGCCAGTACAACGAGCGTTTCCACAACCTCGAACGCTGGCGCGACCGGCTGATCGACGGCACCGATGAGGTCCTGGAAAAATTCGTCCAGGAATACCCGGAAGCCGACCGCCAGCAGCTGCGCTCACTGATCCGCCAGGCTCAGCATGAGCTCAAGACCAACAAGCCGCCGGCCTCCAGCCGCAAGATCTTCAAGTACATCCGCACCCTGGACGAGGTTCAACGCGGCCTGCTTTGAGCCCCGCGACCGGGCAGGCGCCCTGCCCGCCCGGTTTCAACTTCATGCGCCCGTGCCACCCACGGTGATCGCATCGATCTTCAAGGTCGGCTGGCCAACGCCTACCGGTACCGACTGACCATCCTTGCCACAGGTGCCCACGCCGCTGTCCAGGGACAGGTCGTTACCCACCATCGATACCCGGCTCATGGCTTCCGGGCCATTGCCGATCAGGGTCGCGCCCTTGACCGGGGCGGTAATCTTTCCGTCCTCGATCAGATACGCTTCGCTGGTGGAAAACACGAACTTGCCGCTGGTGATATCCACCTGGCCACCGCCGAGGTTGGCACAGTAGAGCCCACGCTTGACTGACTTGATGATCTCCTGCGGATCGCTTTCACCGGCACGCATGTAGGTGTTGGTCATACGTGGCATCGGCAGGTGCGCGTAGGATTCGCGACGACCGTTGCCGGTGACCGCCATGCCCATCAACCGGGCATTGAGCTTGTCCTGCATGTAGCCCTTGAGGATGCCGTTCTCGATCAGCGTGGTGCACTCGGTAGGGGTGCCCTCGTCATCCACGCTCAAGGAGCCGCGGCGCCCTTCCAGGGTGCCGTCATCGACGATGGTGCACAGGCTGGAAGCGACCTTCTCGCCCATGTGGCCACTGTAGGCCGAGCTGCCCTTGCGGTTGAAGTCGCCTTCCAGGCCATGACCGACCGCCTCATGCAGCAACACCCCGGACCAGCCCGAACCCAGCACCACCGGCAAAGTGCCTGCCGGCGCAGGGATCGCTTCGAGGTTGACCAGCGCCTGGCGCAGCGCTTCACGGGCAAAGCCCATGACCCGCTCATCGGTGAAATAGCGATAGTCGGTACGCCCGCCACCGCCATGGCCGCCCCGCTCACGTCGACCGTTCTGCTCGACGATGACGCTGACATTGAAGCGCACCAGCGGACGCACGTCCGCCGCCAGGCTGCCATCGGCCGCGGCGATCAAAATGCGCTCCCAGACCCCGGCCATGCTCACGCTGACCTGCTGGATGCGCGGATCCAGGGCGCGGGTGGCGGCATCGACACGCTTGAGCAGCTCGACTTTCTCGGCCCGGCTGATCACTTCCAGCGGGTTGTCGCTGCCATAGAGCTGGGTGACATCCTGGCTTTTGAAGGCCTGGACACTGCCATGCTGGCCGGCGCGGGAAATCGAACGGGCGGCACGGGCCGCCGAGGTCAGGGCTTCGAGGTTGATGGCATTGCTGTAGGCGAAGCCGGTTTTCTCGCCGGACTGGGCACGTACGCCCACACCTTGGTCGAGGTTGAAACTGCCTTCTTTGACGATCCCGTCCTCAAGGGCCCAGGATTCGGAAATCTGCCCTTGAAAATACAGGTCGGCGGCATCGATGCCTGGACCTGCCAACTCACCCAGCACCGATTGCAGGCTGTCGAGGGTCAGGCCTCCCGGCGCCAGCAGGTGCTCGCTGACAGTGGATAACATCTCGCTCATAGTCACTCCGAGGTGTGCGCAGGCCGCAAGGCGTCCTGCGAGAAAAAGCGCCGGTGCAAGGCCACCGGCATCCGCGCCCGGATGGACGCCTGTTCGCTGCTGTCGCGTTCGCCGAGCAGCACTGCTTCTCCGCTAGCCTGTTCGGCGACGATGCGCCCCCAGGGGTCGACGATCGCAGCATGGCCATAGGTTTCCCGTGGCCCCGGGTGAATCCCGCCCTGGGCGGCGGCCAGGACGTAACATTGGGTCTCGATGGCCCGGGCACGGATCAGCACTTCCCAGTGCGCCGCCCCGGTCACCGCGGTGAAGGCCGCCGGAGCGCTGATCAGTTCGGCCCCGGCCGCGCGCAAGGCGCTGTACAGCTCCGGAAAACGCAGGTCATAGCAGACGCTCAAACCAAGACGCCCCACCGGAGTATCGGCCACTACCACCTGGCTGCCATGGGCGTAGTCATCGGACTCGCGGTAGCGGCCACGATTGTCGGCCACATCGACATCGAACAGGTGCAGCTTGTCGTAGCGCGCCACGGTCTGCCCCTGCTCATCGATCAACAACGAGCAGGCATGGGACTTGGCCTCGGGCTGGCCGACCGGCGGCAAGGGCAAAGTGCCGGCCACCACCCATAACCTGAGGTCGCGGGCGGTCTGTTTCAACCAGGGCAGGATCGGCCCCTCACCCAAGGCTTCGGCACGGCCGATCGCAGCCGTGTCGCGCCGCCCCATGGCGGCAAAGTTTTCTGGCAACACCGCCAGGCGCGCGCCGCCCTGTGCCGCCTGTTCGAGCAAGCGCCGGGCCTGTTCCAGGTTGGCCGGAATATCGCTCTGGCTGACCATCTGGATCACTGCTGACTTCATGGGCGCTCCTGGCGGGATTTCTCGAAAGGTTTTACAAAGCTGATTTTAGGCTCTTTCCACGGACCTTCGACGCGATAGTGCACGCTGGCGTAGCGTGCCACCCGGTCGCCGAGCAGGCGATCGACCAGGAACAGCGCGCCTCCGACCGCCGGCGCACCGACAATCAAGGCCGCCAACGGCAGGTTGTTGGTCACCGGCAGCGTCACCAGCAGGTTGGCGTCGACCCGGTCGCGGACCATGTCCAGGGTGCCATCGAGTTCGAAGTTGCTCGAGGGTCCGGTCACGGTGATCGGTTCGCGGGTGACATAAACACCTTCGCTGGCCACCAGCAGGCCCTTGACCCGGTCGTAGCTCAGGCCCTTGTCGAACAGGTCGGAGAAGTCCAGGCGCAAACGCCGGCCAATGGAGTTGAAGTTCAGCAGACCGAACACCCGCAGGGCCTGGGCGCCGCCCTCGACCTCAACGAACTGACCCTTGCGCAAGGCGGCATCGAGGCTGCCGGACAACCGGCCCAGGCTGACCCAGGCGGGCGATCCCGGCCAGCGCGCGTCGACATCCATACGAAAATCGCGGCTGGTAACGGTAGGGGCAAAATTCCAGGCCTTGAGCACGTCGGCCAGGTTCTTGCCCTCCAGGCGTCCTTTGTACCAACTGCCGCTGGCGCCCGGCGCACCTTCCCAGCCACCGCTGCCGTCGATTTGCAACCCCTTGAGGTTGAGGTCCAGGTCTTTGAGGGCGATGCCCTTGGCGGTCGAACGGACCTTGACCGCCGCGCTGCCGAGCAGGTCGTCGCCACGGAACAGCTTGTCGATGCTCAGGTCGATGGACGGAATCTTGCGTGGGTCGATGGCGGCCATCGGATCGGGCGCGTTGGGCACAGTCACCTCGGCCGGATCCTGGGGCGGCAAATGGATGGTCTGCAGGTTGACCACCATGGGCGCGTCCCTGGCATCAGGTACGCGCGCGTTACCGATGACTTCCTTGCTGTCCAGACGCAATGCCCAGTTGCTGCTGCCGCGCACCAGACGCACCACCGCCTGGTTCAGCTCAAGGCCAAAGGCCTTGAGCCGGCCGATACTGAGCTCGACACCGCGCAACATCTGTCGAGCACTGTCCCCCGGGGCATTGCCGGCCAGACTGCCCATTTGTTGCTGCCAGGGCGCAAGATCCAGCTCGGCCAGCCGGCCACGCACTTGTACGCCCCGGCCGTCAGGCAGTTGCGGGCTGCCACTGCCGAACAGCAGTTCACCCCGCCCCTGGTCGATCTTGTCCATGGGCGCGGCATACAGCAGGTTGGCGACGTCGGCATAGCGGGCGTTGAATCGCCGCTCGGGCCCCTGCAGGGTCATGCCGAACTGGCTGTTGCGGGTTTCGTCGGCCGCTTTGCCGAACGGCGCCGGCAGATTGATGGCCAGACCCTTGAGGCTGGAGTCGACCTTGAGCTGATTGTCGCGACCGCCCAGGTTGAGCTGCAGTTGATAAGGCAGTTCGCCGGACAGTGGCAATGCCTGCTTGACCTGCAGCCACTGGGTCAGGGTCGCGAGCGCCACCTGGCCCTTGGCTTCGACCCGGGTCTGTATCTCGCCGGGCTTGCCTTCGGCGAAGATCTGCGCGGTCATCGGTTTGTCGAACACGCGCGCGCTGATGTTCTGGCCGCTCAGGCCCTTGTCGAAATCGAAACGAAAGCCGCCCTTGAGCTGGCTCAGCTCAAGCACAGGTGCGGCGATTTTCAGGCGTGCATCCTTGGTGTCGAAATCCACCACCACCTTGGGCCGCTCGCCCTTGGCCAGGGGAACGTCCAGTTTGAGCTTGCCCTTGAGACTGCCCTTGCCTTCCCAGCCCGCGAATAGATCAGCGGTGCCGATCGGCGCTTCCTGGAGGATTTTCAAGCCATCGCCCAGGCCACCGTCAAAGGCACCGTCCAGGTACATGTGGCTGTGCTCGCCCGAGGCGACATGGGGAATATTGACCTGGACGTCACTGACCTGGGTATCGAGCAACTGACCCCGCCGCGCATTGATGCGCACACCGTTGTCATCGATGAACACATCGCCATCGACTTTTTGCACCTGCGGCCAGCCCGGCTGGAAGTCCAGCGCAGCATCGTGGACCTTGAAGAACAGGCTGATGCTGCGTGCCTGCTCCGGTGCACCATGGTTGAGCGAACCCTGGTACTGGAAATAGCCTTCATCGACCGCACCCTTGAGGATGGCCGTGCGCAGCCACTCGTCCAGGGCCGGGCTCAGCACCTCGGGCAGGTACTTGGCGGTGTAGCGGCCATCGCCCTCGACCAGGCCGACCCGCAGGTCCATGTAGTCCTCGCGGCCTTCCTCGAACAGCAGGCGAATAAGGAAATCGCCGGCGATCTTGCCCTCCTCGCCCAGCACCTTGAGGTAGGGGGCAATGAGGGTGAAGCCTTCCTGGTCCAGGCGCCAGGTCAGGCGCGCATTGGCCTTCTGGTACTGCCAGGGTTTGGCGAAAATTGGGTAGAGATGCAGCATGAACGCGTCGGTATCCAGGCGCAGTTCGCCCTGACCGAGGTCACCGCTGATGCTGCCGCTGACATTGCCCGCCGCTGGCGCGCCGTGATAGGCGTTGAAGCCGACCCGCTCCAGGTTGGCGGCGAATGCCAGGCGTTGGTCACCGCGGGCCTCAGGGCGAATGTCGAGCTGGACATTGCGCAGGCTGCCGGTGACCTTCAGCCCCTGCACCACCGCCATGACCTTTTCCGGCAGTGGGGCCAGGGACTCGATCAGTGGTGTGAGCGGCGTCAGGTCCAGGCGATCGGCCTGGATCTTCCAGGTCTCCTCGACCCCTTCGCTGGCTGCGGTCTGGTTCAGTTGCAGGTGCGACTCCCAGCGCGTCTTGCCCAGGCTCATGGCCAGTGAGTCGAGCTTTACATCAAAACCGTTGGGCTGACGCTGGAACCAGGCGTTGAGTGCGAGGTTTTCGGCCTTGACCGGCTTGCGGCCGGTATATCCCCCCTGCAGCTGCGGTGCATTGAGGCGAACGGTCGCGCTGTGCAACTGCCCCTTGGCCCAGGTCAGCCAGAATTCACCACCGGCCTTGAGTTCCTTTGCCTGCCATTGGCCCAGCAGTCGCGGTGGCAGCCAGCGGGCCCAATCGCTCTGGGGCAGGCTGAGGTAGGCGTCGACCTGGCCGTCACGCCAGTGCGCCGCAAGAATGCGGCTGCTCAGGTTCATGGCCACGGGCTGGCCGTCAGGTAAGGTCAGGCGCACATCCAGGCGCTGGCGAACGCTGCCGGTACGCAGGCCGAGGTTGACATAGGTCAGGGTCATGGGCTCGCGCTGGAAAGGCTCGAGGGTGACCTGGCTGTCGAGCACCGTGACCTTGCCCACCAGTTGCATGCGCCGCAGCAGCTGCTCAGGGTCCAGCGGACGGTCATCGGTTTTCGGCAGCCCGTCCAGCGCCCAGGCACCCTGCTCATCTTCACGCAGTCGCAGCTGCAGGCCACCTACCTCAAGGTTGGCCAGGCGAAGTTGTCGACCGGACAGACTGGCCCAGAGGTCCGGCACCACCTTGACCCCGTCCAGGCGCAACGCACTGGATCCTTCGCCCACCTGGATGTCATTGACCAACAGCACCGGCGCCAGGCCGCTCCAGTGCCCTTCCAGGCCACCAATGTGCACGGGCATGCCCAGGGCTTGCTCGGCCCTGTCTTCAACCTCGGCGCGGTATTCGGCCACCAGCGGCACCAGCTGTCGGCCAAGGCTGACATACAGCGCCACCAGCACAGCCAGCAAGGCACTGATCCCCAGGCCCCAGCGGGTCATCGCGCCCAGGACGCGCATCAGACGCTCCATGGCAATGGCCCTCCAACTCGTGCCTTAACTATGGCCGCAACCGAGCGCTTTGCCAGCCCTGGACGCCGCCAGGTGCATTCAGAATGCGTCAGAGCAGCACCACATCGTATTGTTCCTGGGAATACATGGATTCGACCTGGAAGCGGATGGTCCGGCCGATAAAGGTTTCAAGCTCCGCCACGTTGCCCGACTCTTCATCCAGCAGGCGGTCCACGACTTTCTGGTTGGCCAGCACTCTATAGCCTTCGGCCTGATAGGCACGGGCTTCACGAAGAATTTCGCGGAAAATCTCGTAACAAACTGTCTCGGGGGTTTTCAGTTTGCCGCGCCCCTGGCAGCAATGGCAGGGCTCGCACAGCACCTGTTCAAGACTTTCGCGGGTGCGCTTGCGGGTCATCTGCACCAGGCCAAGCTCGGTGATGCCGATGATGTTGGTCTTGGCGTGATCGCGTTCGAGCTGCTTTTCCAGGGTCCGCAGTACCTGGCGCTGGTGCTCCTCGTCCTCCATGTCGATGAAGTCGATGATGATGATCCCGCCGATATTGCGCAGGCGCAGTTGCCGGGCGATGGCGGTGGCCGCTTCCAGGTTGGTCTTGAAAATGGTCTCTTCCAGGTTGCGGTGCCCGACGAACGCCCCGGTGTTGACGTCGATGGTGGTCATCGCTTCGGCAGGATCGACCACCAGGTAGCCGCCGGACTTGAGCGGCACCTTGCGCTCCAGGGCACGCTGGATCTCATCTTCCACACCATAGAGGTCGAAGATCGGCCGCTCGCCTGGGTAGTGCTCGAGGCGGTCGGCGATTTCCGGCATCAGTTCGCCGACGAACTGCGTGGTTTTCTGGAAGGTTTCCCGGGAGTCGATGCGAATTTTCTCGATCTTCGGATTGACCAGGTCTCGCAGGGTGCGCAGGGCCAGGCCCAGGTCTTCATAAATCTCGGTTGGCGCGCCCACGGTCTTGATCTGGTTGCCGATCTGCTCCCAGAGCCTGCGCAGGTAGCGGATGTCCATGAGGATCTCATCGGCACCGGCGCCTTCGGCCGCCGTGCGCAGGATGAAGCCGCCTGCATCCTGGATGTTTTCCTGGGCGACGCAATCGGTGACCACCTGCTTGAGGCGCTCGCGTTCGGCTTCGTCTTCGATCTTCAGGGAAATGCCAACATGACTGGTACGCGGCATGTACACCAGATAGCGCGAAGGGATCGACAGCTGGGTGGTCAGTCGCGCCCCCTTGGAGCCGATGGGGTCCTTGGTCACTTGCACTACCAGGCTCTGGCCTTCGTGCACCAGGGCGCTGATGCTTTCCACGGCCGGGCCTTCACGCAGGGAGATTTCCGAGGCGTGGATGAAGGCTGCGCGATCCAGGCCGATGTCGACGAATGCCGCCTGCATGCCCGGCAGCACCCGTACCACCTTGCCTTTGTAGATATTGCCGACAATACCGCGACGCTGGGTGCGCTCGACGTGCACTTCCTGAAGAACACCGTTTTCCACCACCGCCACGCGTGATTCCATCGGTGTGATATTGATCAGAATCTCTTCACTCATGGCAGGCTCTCGTCAAAGGACTTCGGTAATGATGGATCGCCCGCGGGCGACTGGCTAGCAGTCTTCTCTGGTCCTCGCTCAACCGGCCGACAAGGCTTGCCAGCAAGGGATGCCGAACTGCCCGAGCAACTCGGCGGTTTCGTTGAGCGGCAGTCCGACCACGGCCGAATAGCTGCCTTCCAGGCGTTGTACGAACACCGCACCCAGACCCTGGATGGCATAGGAACCGGCCTTGTCCTGCGGTTCGCCGCTCGCCCAGTAGGCCTGGGCCTCTTGTGGGGATATCTGGCGAAAACGCACCTGGCTGGCCACGCAGACACTCAGGCAGCGCTGGTTATCGGCGACCGCCACGGCGGTCAGCACCTGGTGTTCGCGTCCCGACAGGGCGGCCAGCATGGCCAGGGCATCGTCACTGTTCTCGGGCTTGCCCAGGATGCGCCCGTCCAGCACCACGGCGGTGTCGGCGCCGAGCACGGCCACCTTGGCGTGCGCCTGCAGCGTGGACAGTCCGGCAGCGGCCTTGGCCTGCGCCAGGCGCTCGACGTAAGCCACGGCCACTTCGCCCGGCAGCGGGGTTTCGTCGATCGGGACGCTGAGCGAAGTAAAAGGGATGCCGATCTGGGTCAGCAACTCACGGCGGCGAGGCGATCCGGAAGCCAGGTACAGCAAGGTCATCGTGACTTCTCCCTGTCAACGCCGCGAAGGCGGGATTCAGTTGATACCCAGGCGCAGGCGCAGCCCGCGCAAGGCGAAGCTGATCCACGGCCAGAGCAAGGCGCTGATCACCGCCGACCAGATCAGGGCGAGGGTCGGCAGGCGGTTGCCGGTCAGGGCGCTGAGCCACAGTTGCACCAACTGGGCCAGACCGAAGATCACCAGGATCACCAGGCTTTGCTGCCACATCGGGAACATCCGCAGGCGCTGTTGCAACGACAGCACCAGGAAGGTGATCAGGGTCAGCACCAGGGCGTTCTGCCCCAGCAGGGTGCCGTACAGCACGTCTTCAGCCAGGCCCAGGACAAAGGCCGTGGTCATGCCGACCTTGTGCGGCAGGGCCAGGGTCCAGAATGCCAGCAGCAGGGCCAGCCAC
Source organism: Pseudomonas sp. NPDC090755 (assembly GCF_044769005.1). NCBI lineage: Bacteria > Pseudomonadati > Pseudomonadota > Gammaproteobacteria > Pseudomonadales > Pseudomonadaceae > Pseudomonas > Pseudomonas sp. NPDC090755. Next base: position 336,537 of record NZ_JBIVXC010000002.1, read on the forward strand.
ATGGGCCGGAACACTTCCATGAATTGCGGCAACGGCGAAACGCTCAGCAGCAGGCCGATGACAAATGTCAGCCAGACGACCCAGCCGTTGCGGCTGCGGGTACTTACCATCAATGTCTCTCCCGGGTAGGGGCCGGTGCAGTGCTACTGGCGGGCGCCGGGGCTGCCCCGGACACCGCCGGTGCTGCGGTTGCAGGCGCCTGCCCGGAAGCGGGCGCCGGGGCCGGGGTAGCGGTTGCCGGCGCCGGGGCAGGCACCGTGGCAGGCTGGCCAGGCTCAGCCGGGCCCGTCAGCCCCTGGCGATCGGCGGCTTCCTGGGCCATGGCGGCGTCTGTAGCGCGCTGCTCGGGGGTACGACTGTCGGTGAACACCAGCAACAGGTAGCGACTGCGATTGAGCGCGGCCGTGGGGATGGCCCGGACGATGGCAAATGGCTGGCCGGAGTCGTGGATCACTTCCTTGACCGTGGCCACCGGGTAGCCGGCAGGAAAACGCTGGCCCAGGCCGGAACTCACCAACAGATCGCCTTCCTTGATGTCCGCCGTGTCGGCCACATGGCGCAGCTCCAGGCGTTCCGGATTGCCGGTACCACTGGCTATTGCCCGCAGGCCGTTGCGGTTGACCTGCACCGGAATGCTGTGGGTGGTGTCGGTCAGCAGCAGGACCCGTGCGGTATAAGGCATCAACTCGACCACCTGGCCCATCAGGCCACGGGCATCGAGCACCGGCTGGCCAAGAACCACACCGTCACGCTCGCCCTTGTTGATCAGGATGCGGTGGGTGAACGGGTTGGGATCGACGCCGATCAGTTCAGCGACCTCGACCTTCTCGTTGACCAATGCCGAGGAGTTGAGCAACTCGCGCAGGCGCACGTTCTGCTCGGTCAGGGCCGCGAGCTTCTGCACGCGCCCCTGCATCAGCAGGGCTTCGGTCTTGAGTTTTTCGTTCTCGGCGATCAGTTCGGTGCGACTGCCAAACTGGCTGGCAACCCCTGCCCACAGGCTCTGCGGCAGGTCGGTGACGTGATAGGACTCCATCAGCACCAGCCCCATCTGGCTGCGCACCGGCTTGAGCAGGGTAAAGCGCGCATCGACCACCATCAGGGTGATCGCCAGCACGACCAGCACGAGCACGCGCACGCCCAACGAAGGGCCCTTGGTGAAAAGCGGTTTAATGGGCCGCTCCTCGTGGACGACGATTCAAGAGGTCATTCATAAGGCACTGCACCGGCCTGCTTGTGGTTTGACGGAAAACGACGCCCACGCGGACGTCTGCCCGGCACATACAGGTAGCACCCCGGGTGCTCGCTGTAAACCGGGCGGCATGTTGACTGCTGCCGGCTTATTCGCTGGAGAGCAGGTCCATGGTGTGTTTGTCCATCATTTCCAGGGCACGACCGCCGCCACGGGCGACGCAGGTCAGCGGGTCTTCGGCGACGATGACCGGCAGGCCGGTTTCCTGGGCCAGCAGCTTGTCGAGGTCGCGCAGCAGGGCGCCACCACCGGTCAGCACCAGGCCACGCTCGGCGATGTCCGAGGCCAGCTCCGGCGGCGATTGCTCCAGCGCGCTCTTGACCGCCTGGACGATGGTCGCCAGCGATTCCTGCAGGGCTTCGAGCACCTCGTTGGAGTTGAGGGTGAAGGCACGTGGCACGCCCTCGGCCAGGTTGCGGCCGCGGACATCGACTTCACGCACTTCGCCGCCCGGGTAGGCGGTGCCGATTTCCTGCTTGATGCGCTCGGCGGTGGATTCGCCGATCAGGCTGCCGTAGTTGCGACGCACGTAGGTCACGATCGCTTCGTCGAAGCGGTCACCACCGACGCGTACGGATTCTGCATAGACCACGCCGTTCAGGGAGATCAGTGCGATTTCGGTGGTACCACCACCGATATCGACGACCATCGAACCACGGGCTTCCTCGACCGGCAGGCCGGCACCGATTGCGGCGGCCATCGGCTCTTCGATCAGGAACACTTCACGGGCACCGGCGCCCAGGGCCGATTCACGGATGGCACGACGCTCGACCTGGGTCGACTTGCATGGCACGCAGATCAGCACCCGCGGGCTTGGCTGCAGGAAGCTATTCTCGTGCACCTTGTTGATGAAGTACTGGAGCATTTTTTCGCAGACGCTGAAGTCGGCGATCACACCGTCCTTCATCGGACGAATGGCAGCAATATTTCCGGGCGTACGGCCCAGCATGCGCTTGGCTTCGGTACCGACGGCGACGACACTTTTCTGGTTGCCGTGCGTACGAATGGCCACAACCGAGGGCTCATTCAGGACGATACCGCGCTCACGCACGTAAATAAGGGTGTTGGCAGTGCCCAGGTCGATGGAAAGATCGCTGGAAAACATGCCACGCAGTTTCTTGAACATGGGAAAGTGACCCTAGGCAACGCGTGGGTAAAAAAGTGCGGCAAACTCTAACAACGGCGGGGATTTTGGGCAAGGCGCCAATATGTTAAATTGGCAGTTTTTCCGAGCAAGCCAGCACACAATCGCGGCCTTATGACCGTAAATCTGCCAGCATGTTCCTCATCGCGGACCCATTCCGTTTCTTTGTTTCCTCAGGAGATCCCCATGGCGCTTGAACGCGGCGACGTGGAAAAGATCGCTCATCTGGCCCGGCTGGGCCTCAATGAAAGCGAGCTGCCACGCACTACCGATGCCCTGAACAGTATTCTGGGACTGGTCGACCAGATGCAAGCGGTCGACACCACTGGCATTGAGCCATTAGCCCACCCCCTTGAAGCCAGTCAGCGCCTGCGCGCCGATGTGGTAACAGAAAGTAACCAGCGCGACTCCTACCAGGCCATCGCTCCGTCGACGGAAAACGGCCTGTACCTGGTTCCGAAAGTCATCGAGTAAGGGAATAGAGCCTGCCATGCATCAACTGACCCTGGCCGAGATCGCCCGCGGACTCGCCGACAAAGCCTTTTCCTCGGAAGAGCTGACCCGCACCCTGCTGGCGCGGATCAACCAGCTCGATCCGCAACTCAACAGCTTCATCAGCGTCACCGAAGAGCTGGCCATCGGCCAGGCCCGCGCCGCCGACGCCCGTCGCGCCGCTGGTGAGAACGGTGCCCTGCTGGGCGCGCCGATCGCCCACAAGGACCTGTTCTGCACCCAGGGCGTGCGCACCAGCTGCGGCTCGAAGATGCTCGACAACTTCAAGGCACCCTATGATGCCACGGTAGTAGCCAAGCTGGCCGCAGCCGGCACCGTGACCCTGGGCAAGACCAACATGGACGAGTTCGCCATGGGCTCGGCCAACGAGTCGAGCCACTACGGCCCGGTGAAGAACCCGTGGAATCTGGAGCACGTACCGGGCGGCTCGTCCGGGGGTTCCGCCGCCGCGGTCGCCGCACGCCTGCTGCCGGGTGCCACCGCCACCGACACCGGCGGCTCGATCCGCCAGCCCGCGGCGCTGACCAACCTCACCGGCCTGAAACCGACCTACGGTCGCGTCTCGCGCTGGGGCATGATCGCCTACGCCTCCAGCCTCGACCAGGGCGGCCCGTTGGCCCGCACCGCCGAAGACTGCGCCCTGCTGCTGCAGGCCATGGCCGGCTTCGACGCCAAGGACTCCACCAGCATCGATGAGCCAGTGCCGGACTACAGCTCCAGCCTCAACGGCTCGTTGCAGGGCCTGCGTATCGGCCTGCCGAAGGAGTACTTCGGTGCCGGTCTCGACCCGCGCATCGCCGAACTGGTCCAGGCCAGCGTCAAGGAGTTGGAAAAGCTCGGCGCCGTGGTCAAGGAAATCAGCCTGCCGAATATGCAGCATGCCATTCCGGCCTACTACGTGATCGCCCCGGCCGAAGCCTCGTCCAACCTGTCGCGTTTCGACGGCGTGCGCTTCGGCTATCGCTGCGAGAACCCGGTCGACCTCACCGACCTGTACAAGCGCTCCCGTGGCGAAGGCTTCGGCAGTGAAGTCCAGCGCCGGATCATGGTCGGTACCTACGCCCTGTCGGCCGGTTACTACGACGCCTACTACCTGAAGGCGCAGAAGATCCGCCGCCTGATCAAGAACGACTTCATGGCCGCCTTCGACGAGGTCGACGTGATCCTCGGCCCGACCACGCCGAACCTGGCCTGGAAGATCGGCGCCAAGAACAACGATCCGGTCGCCGCGTACCTGGAAGACGTCTACACCATCACCGCCAACCTCGCCGGCCTGCCAGGCCTGTCGATGCCGGCCGGTTTCGTCGACGGCCTGCCGGTCGGCGTGCAGCTGCTGGCCCCGTATTTCCAGGAAGGCCGCCTGCTCAACGTCGCGCACCGCTATCAGCAAGTGACTGATTGGCACACTCGCGCACCTAACGGCTTCTGAGGGACCATCACATGCAATGGGAAGTTGTCATCGGGCTGGAGATCCACACCCAGCTCGCCACCCAGTCGAAGATTTTCTCCGGCAGCGCCACCACCTTCGGCTCCGAGCCGAACACCCAGGCCAGCCTGGTCGACCTGGGGATGCCCGGCGTACTGCCGGTGCTCAACCAGGAAGCGGTACGCATGGCCTGCATGTTCGGCCTGGCGATCGACGCCGAGATTGGCCCGCACAACGTGTTCGCGCGCAAGAACTACTTCTACCCCGACCTGCCCAAGGGTTACCAGATCAGCCAGATGGAGCTGCCGATCGTCGGCAAGGGCCACCTGGACATCGCCCTGGAAGATGGCACGGTCAAGCGCATCGGCATTACCCGTGCGCACCTTGAAGAAGACGCAGGCAAGAGCCTGCACGAAGACTTCAGCGGTTCCACCGGTATCGACCTGAACCGTGCCGGCACGCCGTTGCTGGAAATCGTTTCCGAGCCGGAAATGCGCAGCGCCAAGGAAGCCGTTGCCTACGTCAAGGCCATCCATGCCCTGGTTCGCTACCTGGGCATCTGCGACGGCAACATGGCCGAAGGTTCGCTGCGCTGCGACTGCAACGTCTCGATACGGCCAAAGGGCCAGGTCGAGTTCGGCACCCGCTGCGAGATCAAGAACGTCAACTCGTTCCGCTTCATCGAGCGCGCCATCAACAGCGAAGTGCAGCGCCAGATCGAACTGATCGAAGACGGCGGCAAGGTCATCCAGGAAACCCGCCTGTACGACCCGAACAAGGACGAGACCCGCTCCATGCGCAGCAAGGAGGAAGCCAACGACTACCGTTACTTCCCCGACCCGGACCTGCTGCCGGTGGTGATCGAGGGTGCCTACCTCGATGCCCTGCGCGCCACCCTGCCGGAACTGCCGCCGCAGAAGCGCGAGCGCTTCCAGAGCCAGTTCGGCCTGTCGACCTACGACGCCAGCGTGCTGGCCTCCAGCCGCGAGCAAGCCGACTACTTCGAACAGGTGGTGGGTGTGTGTGGCGATGCCAAGCTTGCCGCCAACTGGGTCATGGTCGAACTGGGCAGCCTGCTCAACAAGCTGGGCCTTGAAATCGACCAGGCACCGGTCAGCGCCGCGCAGCTGGGCGGCATGCTCAAGCGCATCCTCGACAACACCATCAGCGGCAAGATCGCCAAGGTGGTGTTCGAGAAGATGGCGGCCGGTGAAGGCGATGCCGACCAGATCATCGAAGCCGAAGGCCTCAAGCAGGTCACCGACACCGGCGCGATCGAGAAGGTCCTGGACGAGATGCTGGCCGCCAACGCCGAGCAGGTCGAACAGTACCGCGCCGCCGATGAAGCCAAGCGCGGCAAGATGTTCGGCTTCTTCGTCGGCCAGGCCATGAAAGCCTCCAAAGGCAAGGCCAACCCGCAGCAAGTGAACCAATTGCTCAAGAGCAAGCTCGAAGGGTAATTCGCGTCACCCTGTGGGAGCTGGCGTAGCCGGCGATGCAAGGCGTAGCCTTGCTACTGGGGCTGCCCCGCAGCCCATCGCCGGCTACGCCGGCTCCCACGGGTGATCACTCACCTGGGAGCAACTGATTTGATCTGGCGTCTGTCCAGCGCACTCGCGCTCTTTTCCCTGCTGGCCGGCTGCGCCAGCCACGATATTGATCCCCGCGGTTACGACAAGACCGGCACCGCTTCCTATTACGGCTCCCGTCACCACGGCAAACGTACTGCCAGTGGCGAGCCCTTCAACAAGAATGCCCTGACCGCTGCCCATCGCAGCCTGCCCTTCGGCACCCGGGTCAAGGTCACCAACCTGAACAACGACCGCAGCGTGGTGGTGCGCATCAACGACCGTGGCCCCCATACCCGCGGCCGGCTGATCGACCTGTCGCGCGCCGCCGCAGAAAAACTCGGCATGGTCCGTAGCGGAACGGCGCGGGTACGGGTACAAAGTCTCAGCGACTGACCCTGAAACGGAGTTTCATCATTTTCGACCTGGCCGCGTTACCCACTTTCAGCCTGCTGCAACTGGCCTTCGGCCTGCTATTGCTGATCGCCGGCGCCGAACTGCTGGTGCGCGCGGCCCTGCGCCTGGCGGCCAGCCTGCAGGTACGACCGCTGATCATCGGCCTGAGCCTGGTGGCGTTCGGCAGCAGTGCGCCGCAACTGACTGTCAGCCTGCAAGCCGCCTACACCGGCGCCCCGGACGTCGCCTTGGGCAGCGTGATCGGCAGTAACATCTTCAACATCCTGGTGACCCTGGGCCTGGCCGCCCTGATCATTCCACTGCGGGTCTCGCGGCAACTGGTGCGCCTGGATATCCCGCTGATGATCGGTGCCAGCCTGCTGGTCTATCTGCTGGCCCTCAACGAAATGCTCGGACGCGTCGAAGGCGCACTGTTGCTGAGCGCCCTGATGGCTTACCTGGCGATCCTCTGGCATCAATCGCGTCACTACGCCCGTACCTACCCCGCTCCCGGCCCGCGACCGCAGCAAGGCGGCAGGTTCTGGCTCACCAGCCTGCTGCTGATGCTCACGGGCCTTGGCCTGCTGAGCCTGGCCGGGCACTTGCTGCTGGAAGCCGCCGTCGAAGTGGCGGTCGACCTGGGGTTGTCGGAACGGGTCATCGGCCTGACCGTGGTCGCGGTCTGCACCTCACTGCCGGAACTGGCCACCTCGCTGATCGCCGCCCTGCGCGGTGAACGGGAGATCGCCGTAGGTAACGTGATCGGCAGCAACCTGTTCAATCTGCTGGCCGTGCTGGGCCTGACCGCCCTGGTCACGCCGCAGCCGCTGTCGATCTCGCCCAACGCCCTGGATTTCGACCTGCCGGTGATGCTCGGCGTCGCCGTCTTGAGCCTGCCGGTGTTCTATTCGGGCTACCGGGTGACCCGCGCCGAAGGTCTGGTGTTTCTTGGCTTGTACCTGGCTTATGGTCTGCACGTGGTGGCCTTCACCACCGGCATGCCATTGGCCAGCCGCTTGGAAAAACTGATGCTGTTCTACGCACTGCCAGTGCTCGGGTCGCTGTTGCTGTACACGACCCTGCGCGCCTGGCGCCGCCAACACTAAGGAAAACAACATGGGCGACAACACTCAATCCGGCGAACAGGTTCGCCGCCAGGTCATGGGCGATGCCTTTGTCGATCGCGCACTGGGCAATGCCACCGAATTCACCCAGCCGCTGCAGGACTTCGTCAACGAACACGCCTGGGGTAGCGTCTGGAGCCGTGAGGGCCTGCCGCTGAAAACCCGCAGCCTGATCACGCTGGCCGCGCTGACCGCGCTCAAATGTCCGCAGGAGCTCAAGGGCCACGTGCGTGGCGCCTTGAACAACGGTTGCACGGTCGAGGAGATTCGCGAAGCGCTGCTGCATTGCGCAGTGTATGCCGGCGTTCCAGCCGCCATCGATGCGTTTCGCGCCGCCCAGGAAGTGATCGACAGCTACCAGCAGGGCTGATCGATCACTTCGGGCAAGGCCGTCAGTTGCTGGCGACGGCGGCCTTCTGGCCCTTTTTCTTCAGCCAGAACGCCACACCCAGTGCGGCGATCCAGGCCGGGATCAGCAGCACGGAGATACGAATCGGTGGGGTCAGGTACATCACCACCAGGATCAGCCCGATGAACGCCAGGCACAGGTAGTTGGTCAGCGGATGCCCCCAGCTCTTGTAGAAGGTCGACTCACCGGCCGCCTGCTTGGCCCGGCGGAACTTCAGGTGGGTGATGCTGATGCTGGCCCAGTTGATCACCAGCGCCGACACCGCCAGGGCCATCAGCAGGCCGAACGCCTCGCCCGGCATCAGGTAGTTGATCAGCACGCACAGGCCGGTGGCCAGGGCCGAGACACCCAGCGCGGTCAGCGGCACGCCACGACGGTTGATCTTGAGCAAGGCCCGCGGCGCATCGCCCTGGCTGGCCAGGCCGAACAGCATGCGGCTGTTGCAGTACACGCAGCTGTTGTACACCGACAGCGCCGCCGTCAGCACCACCACGTTGAGGATGGTCGCCACCAGGTTGCTGTCCAGGTTGTGGAAGATCATCACGAACGGGCTACCGCCCTGCACCACGTTCTGCCAGGGGTACAGCGACAGCAGCACCGCCAGGGCGCCGATGTAGAAAATCAGGATCCGGTACACCACCTGGTTGGTGGCCCGAGGAATGCTGTAGCGTGGGTTGTCCGCTTCGGCAGCGGTGATACCCACCAGCTCCAGGCCGCCAAACGAGAACATGATCACCGCCATGGCCATCACCAGCCCGGTAATGCCATTGGGGAAGAAACCACCGAACTGCCACAGGTTGGCGACACTGGCATCCGGCCCGCCGTTGCCGCTGGCCAGCAGCCAGGCGCCGAAACCGATCATGCTGACGATGGCGATCACCTTGACCAAAGCGAACCAGAATTCCAGCTCGCCATAGACTTTCACCTGGGTGAGGTTGATCAGGTTGATCACCACGAAGAAGATCGCCGCAGTCGCCCAGGTCGGGAAGTCCGGCCACCAGTACTGCACGTAGATGCCCACGGCGGTCAGCTCGGCCATCCCCACCAATACGTAGACCACCCAGTAGTTCCAGCCGGAGACGAAACCGGCAAACTCGTTCCAGTAGCGGTGGGCAAAGTGGCTGAAGCTGCCTGCAACCGGCTCATCGACCACCATTTCGCCCAATTGGCGCATGATGAAGAAGGCCATCAGGCCGGCAATGGCATAGCCCAGCAGCACGGCCGGGCCGGCCATCTGGATGGTCTGGGCGATGCCCAGAAACAGGCCGGTCCCGATGGCGCCCCCCAGGGCGATCAACTGGATATGGCGATTTTTCAACCCGCGATGCAACCGCTCCGGGGTGTGCTCGTCTTGCATGAAGTGTCCTCGAAGGTGGAGAGGCAGTGTTTGAGTTATTTTTGCGACAGGATCTAGATCCAGCCGCCCCACTGCAAGAAAAAGATGCCGATATTGGTGGTAATAGCGGCCATCAGGGTGGTTATGACGATAATCGCCGCGGCCAGCTCATGGTTACCGTTGCTGGACCTGGCCATGACATAACTGGCCGCCGCCGTCGGGCTGCCGAAGTACAGGAACAGGATACCCAGTTCCGCTCCGCGATAGCCCCAGAGCCAGGCCCCGAAGGTAGCCAGCAACGGCAGCCAGACCATCTTCAGCAGGCTGACGCTGACAGCCAGCGAACCACTCTGGCGCAAGGAGGCCAGTGACAGGGTGCCGCCGATGCAGATCAGCGCCAGTGGCAGGGTCATCTGCGCCAGGTAGTCGCCCGAGGTCAACAACCAGTTCGGCAGCGCCACTTGCCCGTAGGCCAGCACCCCGGCCAGCAGCACGCTGATGATCAGCGGGTTGCGCAGGATGCTCTTGAGGATGCTCCAGGGATCGGACTTGGCGCTGGGGCTGTAGACCGCCAGCACCACCACCGACAACGAGTTGTAGAGCAGGATCACCAGCCCGGCGAGAACCGCGCCCAGGGAGATACCGTAGTCGCCGTACATGCTCGCCGCCAGTGCCAGGCCGATCACCCCGTTGTTACCGCGAAACGCACCTTGGGTGTAGATCCCGCGGTCTTCACGCGGGCAGCGCCAGATCGCCAGGCCCCAGGCAAGACCAAAGCCGACCAGGGTGGCGATGGCGAAGTAGAGCAGCAGACCCGGCTGCACGGCGGTCGTCAGGTCGGCGTGGTAGATCCCCAGGAACAGCAGCGCCGGCATGCAGACGTTGAACACCAGCGACGAGGCCGTGTGGATGAAGCCATCATTGATCGCATTGATGCGCTTGAGCAGCACGCCCATGAACAGCATGGCAAAGACCGGGGCCGTGATGTTCAGTGTCTGCAGAAAAAGGGCGAGCATGCTGGGGGGATCCGGTGGCTGTCGTTAGGCGGCTAATGATACGCCAGCTCACCGGTTGCTGTGTCGATGGATGGTGCTCGGGCCGTAGCCGCTGCCGCCAGGCTGCGATCGACTGCACAGCAGCGCAACCCGGGCCACTCGATTTTGCGGCCGTTTCACGGCCGATCACAGCCTGGCGGCAGCGGCTACGGTTCAGCGGCGGACCGGGCGCTTCTGCAATTTGCGCTGAAGCGTGCGCCGGTGCATGCCCAGGGCCCGGGCCGTGGCGGAAATGTTGCCTTCGTGCTCGGTCAGCACACGCTGGATGTGCTCCCACTGCAGGCGGTCGACCGACATCGGGTTCTCCGGCACCAGGCTGTCCAGGTCGGCATGCTCGGACAAGAGCGCCGCCAGCACGTCATCGGCATCGGCCGGCTTGCACAGGTAGTTGCAGGCCCCACGCTTGATCGCCTCGACGGCGGTGGCAATGCTCGAGTAACCGGTGAGGATCACCACGCGCATCTCGGGGTCGAGTTCGAGCAGCTTGGGCAGCAGCACCAGGCCCGAGTCACCGTCCATTTTCAGGTCGAGGGTGGCATAGTCCGGCACGTCCTGCTGGGCCAGCAGCAGCCCTTCTTCGGCAGAACCTGCGGTGCTCACGCGAAAACCACGACGGCTCATGGCCCGGGCCATGACCCGGGTAAAGGTGGCGTCATCATCGACCAGCAGCAGGTGCGGGAGCTCCTCGCCTTCAACCTGGATTTCATCACTCATCACACTTCTCCTCGCGCATCACGCGGCAGACGTAGCTCGGTGAGCGTACCGCCTTCCTCATGACTATAGAGTTTTACCGAGCCGCCAGCACGGGTGACGCTGGCCTTGCTCAAGAACAGGCCCAGGCCGAAGCCTTTGCCCTTGGTGGTAAAGAACGGCTTGCCGATCGACTCGGCGATGGCCGCCGGCACACCCGGGCCATGGTCGCGGATGCTGATGACCATGTCCTGCGCATCCCAGTCCAGGTGCACTTCCAGCTCGTCCGGACAGGCATCGGCGGCATTGTTGAGCAGATTCAGCAACGCCTGGGTCAGGTCCGGCGGCGGCGCCAGGCGCGGCACACTGCCCTGCCCCAGGCGCTGGAAGCGGTAACTGGCTTCGGGGCGCATCAGGTGCCAGCGATTCAGGGCTTCATCCAGCCAGGCCGTGACTTCCTGATCTTCCACGGCCATGCGCCGGTTGGCTTCGGCAGCGCGCACCAGGTTCTGCAGGGTTTCCTTGCACAGTTTGACCTGGTCCTGCAGCACCGCCAGGTCTTCCTGCAGCAGCGGGTCGCTGTGGTCCTGGCGCATTTCCTTGATCAGTACGCTCATGGTCGCCAGCGGCGTACCCAGTTCGTGGGCCGCGCCTGCAGCCTGGGTGGCAACGGCGAGCAATTGCTCGTCGCGCAGGCCCTCTTCGCGGCGCTCGGCACGCAACTGTTCCTGACGACGCATCTCTTCGGCCATTTTCGCGGCAAAGAAGGTAATCACTGCCGCCGCCAGGGCGATGCTCAGCCACATGCCATAGACCTGCATCTTTTCCCGTGCCATGGGGAACGTCTCCAGCGGGTAGAACTGAACCAGCAACAGGCTGTAGGCGGCCAGGGCAATGCCCGAGAGCACCAGTGAATAGACCCAGGGCAAGGTCACCGCGGCAATGGCCAGCGGCACCAGGTAATAGGACACGAAGGGGTTGGTCGAGCCTCCGGAGTAATAGAGCAAGGCGCTGTGGATCAACAGGTCGCAGGCCAGCTGGAAGGCGTATTCAAGCTCCGTGACCGGCAATGACAGACGCAGGCGCAGGGCCGTGAAGGCGCACAGCAGGCTCGACAGGCCAAGGGTGACCACCAGCGAGAACCATGGCAGCGGCAGCAGCTCGGTCCAGTAGGCGACGCCCACGGAACCCGCCTGGGCGGCCAGCACCAGGATGCGGATGAAGGTCAGGCGCCAGAGGTTCTGGCGAGTAGCGGACAGCAATTGTACGGGGGCGAGCATGAGCTCTCCTGATGAGTGCTCCAGGGCGAATCGTGGCGAGTATACCGAAGCTGCGCGACGGTCTGCAGTGATGCGGCAAAGCGCCACACTTTATTACACATCAATGATGGCCTTTTTGAACCTCACTACACTCCTGCAGGTCTCATGGGCCTGCGTGGAATGGATTCGACAGCGTCCACGCCTCATTTTCAAGGAGTCAAACATGCTTAATTCCCGCCGCGGCGCCGCCCTCGTGATGGCCACCAGCCTGCTCGCCAGCCTGCCGGCGCTGGCCGACCAGGCGCCGCGTTACAACCAGATCTCGCTGCGCGCTGAAGTCAGCAAGGAAGTGGCGCGCGACCTGATGGTCGTGACCCTCTACAGCGAAGCGCAGAACACCGACCCGGGCAAACTGGCCAAGGAAATTACCGAGACCATGAACAAGGCGGTGCAGCAGGCCCGCGAGGTGAAGCAGGTCAAGATCAGCCAGGGCAGCCGTAACAGCTACCCGATCTATGACAACAAGGGCCAGAAGATCACCGGCTGGCGCGAGCGCGCCGAGCTGCGCCTGGAAAGCGCCGACTTCCCGGCCCTGTCCAAACTCACCGGCGAGCTGCTGCAACAGTTGAAGATGGGCGGCATGGACTTCTCCATCGCCCCGGCCACGCGCAAGAGCAGCGAAGACGAGTTGCTCAAGGATGCCGTCAACGCCTTCAAGACCCGCGCGCAACTGGCCACCGAGGCCCTGGGCGGCAAAGGCTACAAGGTGGTCAACCTGAACCTCAACAGCAGCGGCTACCCACACCCTTACGCCCGTAGTGCGCCGATGATGATGAAAGCCGAGATGGCCGGCGATGCCGCGCCTGCACCGGACATCGAGGCTGGCACCAGCCAGGTCAGCCTGAGTGCCGACGGTACTATCGAAGTCCAGATGTAATGTTACTTTTGTGCTGATTCGCGGCAGCTTCGGCTGCCGCGAACCCTGTTACGCGTAGCAACTATTCGCACCACTCTGGTGCAAAACGTGACCAAACTGCAGCGCTACGTCACCGAAACAAACTGAAAACCCTATGCGCAAACGTTTAACTCCGTAAAAAATTATACGGATGCGACATTCCTGTACGTTCGTCCCACCCTTTTTCACCTCCCCTCTCCAAGAGTCTTGCATTGGGTATGGCGCCTGCATAAGTATCCGCAGGTCGGCTCACAAGGCCCCCTCAAATCAAAAATGACAACAATGAGGCCACCATGCTCAAACACGCGGTCATTCCGTTCCTGGTCGGCGCAGGCTTGCTTGCCGGCGCACCTTCTGCCCTGGCGGCAAGTAACCTGGTGTTTTGCTCTGAAGGCAGCCCCGCTGGCTTCGACCCGGGCCAGTACACCACCGGAACCGACTTCGATGCCTCAGCCGAGACCGTCTTCAACCGCCTGAGCCAGTTCGAGCGTGGCGGCACCGCTGTCATCCCGGGCCTGGCGACCAGCTGGGACATTTCAGACGACGGCCTGACCTACACCTTCCACCTGCGCGAAGGGGTCAAGTTCCATACCACCGACTACTTCAAGCCGACCCGCGCGTTCAACGCCGACGACGTGCTGTTCACCTTCAACCGCATGCTCGACAAGGACATGCCGTTCCGCAAGGCCTACCCCACCGAGTTCCCGTACTTCACCGACATGGGCATGGACAAGAACATCGCCAAGGTGGAAAAGATCGACGACCACACGGTCAAGTTCACCCTCAATGGTGTCGATGCCGCGTTCATCCAGAACCTGGCCATGAGCTTCGCCTCGATCCAGTCGGCCGAGTACGCCGACCAGTTGCTCAAGCAGGGCAAGCCCGCCGACATCAACCAGAAACCGATCGGCACCGGCCCGTTCGTGTTCAGCAAGTACCAGAAAGACGCGCAGATTCGCTTCAAGGGCAACAAGGACTACTGGCAGCCCGATGACGTGAAGATCGACAACCTGATCTTCGCCATCTCCACCGACGCTTCGGTGCGCATGCAGAAGCTCAAGAAGAACGAGTGCCAGGTCACCCTGTTCCCGCGTCCGGCCGACATCGAACCGCTCAAGGCCGACCCGAACCTGAAGATGCCTGACCAGGCCGGCTTCAACCTCGGTTACATTGCCTACAACGTGATGGACAAGATCAAGGGCAGCAATGAGGCCAACCCCATGGCCCAGCTCAAGGTCCGCCAGGCGCTGGACATGGCGGTGAACAAGCCGGAAATCATCAAGTCGGTGTACCAGGGCGCCGGCCAGTTGGCCGTCAATGCCATGCCGCCGACCCAATGGTCGTACGACACCACCATCAAGGATGTGCCGTACGACCCGGAAAAAGCCAAGCAACTGCTCAAGGAAGCCGGTGTCAAGGAAGGTACCGAAATCACCCTGTGGGCCATGCCGGTGCAGCGCCCCTACAACCCCAACGCCAAGCTGATGGCCGAGATGCTCCAGTCCGACTGGAAGAAGATCGGCATCAACGCCAAGATCGTCAGCTACGAGTGGGGTGAGTACATCAAGCGCTCCAAAGGCGGCGAGAACGGCGCCATGCTGATTGGCTGGAGCGGCGACAATGGTGACCCGGACAACTGGCTCGGCACCCTGTTCGGTTGCGACGCCATCGCCGGCAACAACTTCTCCAAATGGTGCGACCCGGAGTACGACAAGCTGATCAAGCAGGCCAAGGCCACCTCCGACCAGGCCAAGCGCACCGAGCTGTACAAGCAGGCCCAGCACCGCCTCAAAGACCAGGTTCCGATGACGCCCATCGCACACTCGACGGTGTATCAACCGATGCGCTCCACCGTACAGGACTTCAAGATCAGCCCGTTTGGCTTGAACTCCTTCTACGGGGTCAGCGTAACCAAGTAGCCATCACCTGGCCCGCTCCGCTACGCCGCACGGCGTGCGGGGTGGGCTGATGGCGGCCTGGCAGGGCAACCGAAAGCGCATCGACTCGGAAAATTCGCATCCGCTTTCGGACACCTCCCACACCCCCTTGCGTAATCGCACCTAGCTGCGCTGTATCGACGTCCTTACCGTCGATAGGCCACTGCTGGTGAGATGCGTCCGGCTGTGCGCCCTGAACCGTTCGAGAACAACAAGAGATAAGGGATCGTCATGCGTCATACCCCGCTATTTGCAGCTTTGCTGGGCCTCGGCCTGCTCACCCAGGCCCCGCTGGGCCTGGCCAAGAACCTGGTGTTCTGCTCCGAAGGCAGCCCGGGCGGCTTCGACACCGCCCAGTACACCAGCTCCACCGACAACGACGCCGCCGAGCCGATCTACAACCGCCTGGTGGAGTTCGAGCGCGGCGCCACGGCGGTCAAACCGGCCCTGGCGAAAAGCTGGGAAGTGTCGCCCGACGGGCTGACCTACACCTTCCACCTGCGTGAAGGCGTGAAGTTCCACAGCAACAAGGATTTCACCCCCAGCCGCCCCCTCAACGCCGACGACGTGCTGTTCACCTTCAACCGCATGCTCGACCGCGAGCACCCGTTCCGCAAGGCCTACCCCACGGAGTTCCCCTACTTCGTCAGCATGAGCCTGGACAAGAACATCGCCCGGGTCGAGAAGACCTCGCCGATGACCGTGGTGTTCACCCTCAACAGCGTCGATGCCGCCTTCGTGCAGAACCTGGCGATGAGCTTCGCCGCGATCCTGTCCGCCGAGTATGCCGAGCAATTGCTGAGCGCCGGACGCCCCAGCGACATCAACCAGAAACCGATCGGCACCGGGCCGTTCGTGTTCCAGCGCTACCAGAAGGACTCGCAGATCCGCTATCGCGGCAACAAGGACTACTGGGACCCGGCCCAGGTCAAGCTCGACCAGTTGATCTTCTCGATCAACACCGACCCGTCGGTACGCATCCAGAAGCTGCGCAAGGACGAATGCCAGGTCACCCTCAACCCGCGCCCGGCCGATCTTGCGGCGCTCAAGAGCGACCAGAACCTGCAGGTCATCGAAAACCCCGGGTTCAACCTCGGCTACATCGCCTACAACGTGCAGCACAAGCCGTTCGACCAGCTTCAGGTGCGCCAGGCCATGGACATGGCGGTGAACAAGGCGGCCATCGTCCAGTCGGTGTACCAGCACGCCGGGCAACTGGCCGTGGGCAGCATGCCGCCCACCCAGTGGTCCTACGATCACAGCATCAAGGACGCCGGCTACAACCCGGACAAGGCCCGCGAACTGCTCAAGGCCGCAGGTGTCAAGGAAGGCACCGAGATCACCCTGTGGGCCATGCCCGTGCAACGCCCCTACAACCCCAACGCCAAGCTGATGGCCGAAATGCTCCAGGCCGACTGGGGCAAGGTCGGCCTGAAGGTCAAGATCGTCAGCTACGAATGGGGCGAATACCTCAAGCGCACCAAGGACGGCGAGCACGATATCTCGCTGATCGGCTGGACCGGCGACAACGGTGACCCGGACAACTGGCTGGGCACCCTGTACAGCTGCGATGCCATCGGCAGCAACAACTACTCCATGTGGTGCGACCCGCAGTACGACGCCCTGGTCAAGAAGGCCAAGACCCTCACCGACCGGGAACAGCGCACCGCGCTCTATCAACAGGCCCAGCAGCGCCTCAAGCAGCAGGTGCCGATTACCCCGATCGCCCACTCCACGGTCAACCAGCCGATCCGTGCCAAGGTCGAGGACTTCAAGGTCAGTCCCTTCGGACGCAACATCTTTTCCGGTGTAAGCGTCGAGTAACCCTGCAGGCGCTCACGGGCGTGCAATCCACGCCCGCGAACTTCTGCAGCCTTCAATTTGCGTGCAAACGTTTGCAACCCTTGTTCCACCGCAAAAAACGCCCAGCTCACAAGGCCGGGCGCCAATTACAAAAAAAAAAGAAAGGGAGCTTTACCTTGAGACCATCCACCACCGCAGTACTGGCTTTATCCCTCACCGGCCTCTCCACGCTGGCACTGGCCGAACCCGTCAGCCAGGACTTCGTGCCGCTCAGCGTCAAATCCACCAGCGCCCAGAGCCAAGCCAAGGGTTTCTTCGAGGAGCAGAGTCTGTCGGGCTCCACCCGCAACTGGTACGCCCGCGAGCGCGCCACCCGTGCGCCACTGTGGAAGTACTACAAGAGCGACGGCACCCGCCACGACACTCACAGCCGTGACAACTGGGTGCAGGGCACCATCCTCAACTACAGCTCGGGCTTTACCGAGGGCGCCATCGGTTTTGCCACCGAAGTCGCCGCCTACAACGCCGTCGCCCTGGAGCAGGGCCGTGCGGCCGTGGCCGGGCCGAACAACCGGACCCTGACCCACAGCGACGGTGATGTCATCGGCCAGTGGAGCAAGATGGGCCTGGCCAACGTCAAGGCCCGGGTTTCCAACACCACCCTGACAGCCGGCCGTCACTCGGTCGACACCCCGGTGATCACCTACATCGGCAACCGTGCCCTGCCCTCGAGCTTCCAGGGCGTGAGCCTGCACAGCGAAGAGTTCGACAACCTGTCGTTCGATGCCGGTACCTTCGACCGCGTATCGCCGCGTACCGAACAGAGCCTGAGCAAATTCCGCTCCGAATACGGCGCCAACGGCGCGGAAACCGACCGCGTCAGCATGGCCGGCCTCAACTACCAGCCGCTGCAGAGCCTCAAGACCAGCCTCTACGTGTCCAAGGTCGAAGACTTCTGGAACCAGTACTACTTCGGGGCCAACCACGAACTGGGCGACAGCTCGGTCCTGAGTCTGACCACCGGTCTGAACTACTACAAGACCAAGGATGAAGGCCGCAGCAAACTGGGTGAAATCGACAACGACACCTACAGCCTGGCGCTGGGCCTGAACCACCAGGCCCACAGCCTGACCTTCTCCTACCAGCAGGTGAACGGCAACGAGTACTTCGACTACCTGCACGAAACCAACGCCATCTTCCTGGCCAACTCCCTGCTCTCGGACTTCAACGGCCCGAACGAGAAGTCCATGCAGATCGCCTATGTGCTGAACATGGCGCAGTACGGCGTTCCCGGCCTCAAGTTCAACCTGTACAACGCCCGCGGCTGGGGCATCGACGGTACCCATTACACCGGCACCGGCTACGACGTGAAAAACCTGGACGACGAGAACCACTACGAGTGGGGCATCGGCAGCAGCTACACGGTGCAGAACGGTGCACTCAAGGACACCACCGTCCGCGCCACCTACACCGCGCACCGCGCCAGCAAGAATCAGGGCGACGGCAGCCTGGACGAACTGCGCATCGTGACCACCATTCCGTTCAACATTCTCTAGCGTCCACAGCCGCGACCGGTTCACCGAACCTGTCGCGGCGACTACGCTGGCTACAATTAATAGCCGGGAGGTTTCATGAAACTGCTACCGCTACAGGCTGCCCTGGCAGCCGTCCTGTTGAGTGCTGCGGCGGGCCTTTCGGCCAAGCCGCTGGTGGTCTGCACCGAGGGCAGCCCGGAAGGCTTCGACATCGTCCAGTACACCACGGCCGTCACCGCCGACGCCTCGGCCGAAACGGTGTTCAACCGCCTGGTCGACTTCAGGCCCGGGACCACCGAGATCCAGCCGGCCCTGGCCGAGCGCTGGGAGATCAGTGCCGATGGCCTGACCTACACCTTCCACCTGCGCGAAGGGGTCAAGTTCCATACCACCGATTACTTCAAGCCGACCCGCGCGTTCAACGCCGACGACGTGCTATGGAGCTTCCGTCGTCAACTCGACCCGAATCACCCCTGGCACGACAAGACCAGCGTCGGCTTCCCGTATTTCGAGAGCATGGGCTTCAAGGACCTGCTCAAAAGCGTCGAGAAGACCGATGAGCACACCGTGGTCTTCACCCTCACCCGCCCGGAAGCGCCGTTCCTGAGCGACCTGGCCATGGCCTTCACCTCGATCTACTCGGCCGAGTATGGCGACCAGCTGCTCAAGGCCGGCAAGACCGGCGACCTCAACAGCAAACCGATCGGCACCGGTCCGTTCATCTTCCAGCGCTACAACAAGGACGCCCAGGTCCGCTACAAACCCAACCCCGACTACTTCCGTGGCAAGCCGCCCGCCGATGCGCTGATCTTCGCCATCGCCAGCGACAACAATGTGCGCCTGCAGAAGCTCAAGGCCAATGAGTGCCAGGTGGCGCTGTACCCCAAGCCCGATGACATCCCCAGCATCAAGGCCGATCCCACGTTGAAGGTGGCCGAGATGGAAGCCCTGACCACCGGCTACATCTCGCTCAATACCGAGCACAAGTACCTGAGCGATGTGCGTGTGCGCAAAGCCATCAATATCGCCTTCGATCGCCAGACCCACGTCGACCAGCTGTTCGGCAAGGGCAATGCCCTGGTCGGCGTCAACCCTTACCCACCGACCCTGATCGGCTACAACACCACCAACCGCAACCCGCCCCGCGACCTGGACAAGGCCCGTGCCCTGCTCAAGGACGCCGGCGTACCACCGGGTACCGTACTGACCCTGTTCACCCGCAACGGCGGTGGCGCAACCAACCCCAACCCACGCCTGAGCGCGGAAATGCTCCAGGCCGACCTGGGCAAGATCGGCCTGAAAGTCGATATCCGGGTCATGGAGTGGGCTGAGATGCTGCGCCGCGCCAAGAACGGCGAAGCGGACATGGTCTCGGCCGGCTGGGCCGGCGACAACGGCGATCCGGACAACTTCCTGACCCCGCTGCTCAGCTGCGATGCGGTCAAGAGTGGCGAGAACTATGCCCGCTGGTGCAACCCGAAATTCCAGGCGTTGATCGACAAGGCACGCACCATCACCGATGCGAATGAGCGTGCAGCGCTCTATGTAGAGGCGCTGGCGGTGTACGATGAAGATCAACCGTGGATCAGCATGGCGCATCCGAAGATGTTCACCGCCATGCGTGACAACGTGGAGGGGTACCACATCAACCCCCTCACCAATAACAACTTCGCCACTACCCAGGTGAAGTAGAACAAGAACGACCGTCGGCACCCTATCCGGGTGTCGACGGGCATGCCTTAGCGGCTGATGAGGTACACCAGAAGATGTTAAGTTTTATTGCCCGGCGCCTGGGACTTTTGATCCCGACCTTCTTCGGCATCACCTTGCTGACCTTCGCGCTCATACGACTGATACCGGGCGACCCGGTGGAAGTCATGATGGGTGAACGCCGGGTCGACCCCGAGATGCACGCCCAGGCCATGGAGCGCCTGGGGCTGAACAAACCCTTGCCCGAGCAGTACCTGGATTACGTCGGCAAACTGGCCCAGGGCGACCTGGGCGAATCCCTGCGCACCCGCGAAAGCGTCTGGCACGAATTCCTCACCCTGTTCCCGGCCACTATGGAACTGGCGTTTGCCGCCCTGGTGTTCGCCGGGGTGGTCGGCCTGCTGGCCGGGGTGATTGCCGCGCTCAAGCGCGGATCGCTGTTCGACCACGGGGTGATGGGGATTTCCCTGGCCGGCTACTCGATGCCGATCTTCTGGTGGGGCCTGATCCTGATCATGTTCTTCTCCGTGAGCCTGGGCTGGACCCCGGTGTCCGGACGCATCGACCTGCTCTACGACATCGAGCCAAAAACCGGCTTCATGCTCATCGACACCCTGCTCAGCGATGAAGAAGGCGCCTTCAAGGACGCCGTGATGCACCTGATCCTTCCGGCCATCGTCCTGGGTACCATCCCGTTGGCGGTGATCGCCCGCATGACCCGCTCCTCGATGCTCGAAGTGCTACGCGAAGACTACATCCGCACCGCCCGGGCCAAGGGCCTGTCGCCAGCACGGGTAGTGTTCGTGCACGGCCTGCGCAACGCGCTGATTCCGGTGCTGACCGTGTTCGGCCTGCAGGTCGGCACCTTGCTGGCCGGTGCAGTCCTGACCGAAACCATCTTTTCCTGGCCGGGCATCGGCAAATGGCTGATCGAAGCCATCGGCGCCCGTGACTACCCCGTGGTACAGAACGGCATCCTGTTGATTGCCTGCCTGGTGATCCTGGTCAACTTCGTCGTGGACATCCTCTACGGCCTGGCCAACCCACGCATCCGTCATCAGCGCTGAGGCCTTCGTCATGACAACCCCAATTGCAAAAACCGTGACCACCCCGGCCACCCCTGTCGACCAGAGCCTGCTTTACCCGTCGCCGTACAAGGAGTTCTGGCAGGCCTTCTCGCGTAACAAGGGCGCAGTCGCCGGCCTGATGTTCATGTGCCTGATCGTGTTCTGCGCGCTGTTCGCACCCTGGGTCGCACCACACAACCCCAGCGAGCAGTACCGTGACTTCCTGCTGACCCCGCCGGTGTGGCTCGAAGGTGGCAACTGGCAATTCATCCTCGGCACCGATGAACTGGGTCGCGACCTGCTGTCACGGCTGATCACAGGCGCACGCCTGTCGTTGCTGATCGGCCTGTCGTCGGTGCTGATCTCGCTGATCCCGGGGGTTTTCCTCGGCCTGCTGGCCGGGTTCTTCCCGCGCATCCTCGGCCCCTCGATCATGCGTCTGATGGACGTGATGCTGGCCTTGCCGTCGCTGCTGCTGGCCGTGGCCATCGTCGCCATCCTCGGCCCAGGCCTGATCAACACCGTGATCGCCATTGCCATCGTCTCGCTGCCCTCCTACGTGCGCCTGACCCGTGCTGCGGTCATGGGCGAGCTCAACCGCGACTATGTCACCGCCGCCCGCCTCGCCGGTGCCGGCCTGCCACGCCTGATGTTCGTCACCGTCCTGCCCAACTGCATGGCGCCACTGATCGTCCAGGCCACCCTGAGCTTCTCGTCGGCAATCCTCGATGCCGCCGCCCTGGGCTTCCTGGGCCTGGGCGTGCAACCGCCGACCCCCGAGTGGGGCACCATGCTGGCCTCGGCCCGCGACTACATCGAACGCGCCTGGTGGGTCGTCAGCCTGCCTGGCCTGACCATTTTGCTCAGCGTGCTGGCAATCAACCTGATGGGTGACGGACTGCGCGATGCGCTGGACCCGAAACTCAAGAATGCCGCCTGAGGAGATCGCCATGTCACTTCTGCAAATCAAGAATCTGAATGTGCGCTTTGGCGACGCCAACGCGGTGCCTGTGGTCGATGGACTGGACCTGAACGTGAACGAAGGCGAGGTCCTGGCGATTGTCGGCGAGTCCGGGTCGGGCAAATCGGTGACCATGATGGCGCTGATGGGCCTGATCGACGCCCCCGGGCGGATCACCGCCGACGCCCTGAGCTTCGACGGCAACGACATGCTCAGGCTCAGCGGCCGCCAGCGGCGCAAGGTCGTGGGCAAGGATATGGCGATGGTCTTCCAGGACCCGATGACCGCCCTCAACCCCAGCTACACCGTGGGGTTCCAGATCGAGGAAGTCCTGCGCCAGCACCTTGGCCTGCGCGGCAAAGCGGCCCGACAACGGGCCCTGGAACTGCTCAAGAAAGTTGAAATCCCGGCGCCCGAAAGCCGACTGGACGCCTACCCGCACCAGCTATCGGGCGGCATGAGCCAGCGCGTCGCCATTGCCATGGCCATCGCCGGCGAACCCAAGCTGCTGATCGCCGACGAGCCGACCACGGCCCTGGACGTGACCATCCAGGCGCAGATCATGGAACTGCTGCTCAACCTGCAGAAAGAGCAGAACATGGCCCTGATCCTGATTACCCACGACTTGGCCGTGGTGGCCGAAACCGCCAAGCGGGTCTGCGTGATGTATGCAGGGCAAGCCGTGGAAGTCGGCCAGGTGCCGGAGCTGTTCGACCTGCCCGCGCACCCCTACAGCGAAGCGCTGCTGGCGGCGATCCCCGAGCACAGTGAAGGCGCCGAGCGCCTGGCGACCCTGCCCGGTATCGTCCCCGGTCGCTACGACCGGCCCGAGGGCTGCCTGCTCTCACCGCGTTGCCCCTATGTGCAGGACAACTGCCGCCGGCAGCGCCCCAGCCTCGATCCCCAGGCCCACAGCCAGGTCCGATGTTTCTACCCGCTGAACCAGGAGGTGGCGTAATGACTGTCGTCCTTACCGCCCGTGAACTGACCCGTCACTACGAAGTTTCCCGTGGCCTGTTCAAGGGCCATGCCCTGGTCCGTGCGCTGAACGGGGTGTCCTTTGAACTGGAGGCCGGCAAGACCCTGGCCGTGGTCGGCGAATCCGGCTGTGGCAAGTCGACCCTGGCCCGGGCGCTGACCCTGATCGAAGAGCCTTCTTCCGGGTCGCTGAAGATTGCCGGGCATGAAGTGGCCGGGGCCAACAAGGCCGAGCGCAAGCAACTGCGCAAGGATGTGCAGATGGTGTTCCAGAGCCCCTACGCCTCGCTCAACCCTCGGCAGAAGATCGGCGACCAACTGGCCGAACCGCTGCTGATCAATACCAACCTGAGCAAGGCCGAGCGCCGGGAAAAGGTCCAGGCGATGATGCAACAGGTCGGCCTGCGTCCGGAGCACTACCAGCGTTATCCGCATATGTTCTCCGGTGGCCAGCGCCAGCGTATCGCCCTGGCCCGGGCGATGATGTTGCAACCGAAGGTGCTGGTGGCCGATGAGCCGACCTCGGCGCTGGACGTGTCGATCCAGGCCCAGGTGCTGAACCTGTTCATGGACCTGCAGAAGGAGTTCAACACCGCCTACGTGTTCATCTCCCACAACCTGGCGGTGGTGCGCCATGTCGCCGACCAGGTGCTGGTGATGTACCTCGGGCGCCCGGCGGAAATGGGCCCCAAGGAGGATATCTACAACAAGCCGTTGCACCCCTATACCCAGGCGCTGCTGTCGGCCACCCCGACCATTCACCCTGATCCGCTCAAGCCCAAGATCAAGATCGCAGGCGAGCTGCCCAACCCGCTGAATCCACCGTCCGGTTGCGCTTTCCACAAGCGTTGCCCGTATGCCACCGAGCGTTGCGCATCGGAGGAGCCGGCGTTCCGCCAGGTGGGAACGCGGCAGGTGGCCTGTCACTACGCGGAGCAGTTCCTCTAAACGGCCGCTTTGCAGCCCATCGCCGGCTCCCACAGGAAAAGGATCCACTGACCCTTGTGGGAGCCGGCATAGCCGGCGATGCGATCCGCACAGAAACCCGGCAGTTGAAGCCGCTTCGGCCATACGGCACTCTTGGGCTTTACCGCCGCAGAGCGCTGTCATGGCTGCATCCTCCCTCCCCGACGGCCCGGAACAAACCCCGGACACCGCCGCCACCGTCCTTCGCTACCACCTGTGCTGGAAGCATCGGGACCTGGACGGGGTCATGGCCCTGTATCACCCCGACATCCAGTACCACGACTTCTTCCAGAACCGCGTGCTCGGCCATCGCGAACTGCGCGACTACGTGCGCGCCTGCCTGCCCCGCCAAGCCGGTGAAGACATCGTCCACAGCGACCGCATCCGCGTCGACGGCTGCACCGCCTTTATCCAGTACCAGGTCACGGTCCAGGGTGGCGAGGGCCTGGTGGCGTTCCAGTCCAGCGAAGCCATCACCGTCAGGGATGGCCTGATCTGGCAGGTCAACGAGTACGCAACGCTGGTGCGCCAGGGCGGCCAGGCCCAGCCCGGCGGCCTGCGCCCGGCCACCAGTCGCCTGGGCCTGTCACCCCGCCAGTTGAGCACCATGGCCCAGGACCTGGAACAATACTTCCAGCACCAGCAACCCTACCTGGATCCGGAACTGGACCTGCAGCAGGTCGCCCAGGAAAGTGGCTACAGCCGCAACCAGATTTCCTACTTGCTCAACCAGGTGTTGGGCCAGAGCTTCTACCGCTACGTCAACCAGGCGCGCCTGCAGCACCTGCTGGCCAGCCTGGAACAGGCACCGGCCAGCACCAAGGTCGACGACCTGGCGTTCGCTGCCGGCTTCAACTCGCTGTCCGCCTTCTACAAGTGCTTCCGCCAGCACACAGGGCTCTCGCCCAAGGCCTGGATGAAACAGAATTCTCTGCGTGCACGCAGCTAGGACAACAGCCCCCGCCAGCTTCTAGGATCGCCACAGACCGTAACGGATGTGGAGCCCAACACAATGCAGGCATGGCGCAAGATCAGCCTTTGGATGGACCAGCTGGATGAGACGCTGACCCCGCGCCCCGCCCTGCACCGGGACCTGGACGTCGATGTGTGCATCATCGGCGCCGGCTACACCGGGCTGTGGACCGCCTACTACCTCAAGCAACAGGCCCCGCAGCTGAACATCGCCATTGTCGAAGCCAACATTGCAGGCTTTGGCGCCTCCGGGCGCAACGGCGGTTGGCTGATGGGCAATCTGCTGGGCGAAGACCGCCTGCTGGCGGCCAGCTCCCCCGAGCAACGCCGGGCGTCCTATGACCTGCTGCACGGCATTCCCGATGAGGTGCACCAGGTCCTGGAGCGCGAAGACATCGCCTGCGACTACCGCAAGGGCGGCGTGCTGTATTGCGCGGCACGCTATCCGGAGCAGCAAGCCACCCTGCGCACTTACCTGGACAAGCTCTACAAGCAAGGCCTGAGCGAGCAGGACTACAGCTGGCTGAGCCCCGAACAACTGGCCAGGCAATTGCGCATCCGCAAGCCGTACGGGGCCATCTTCAACCCCAATGTCGCGACCCTCCAACCCGCCCGTCTGGTCCGTGGCCTGGCCCGCAGCGTTGAACGCCTGGGCGTGTGCCTGTACGAGAACAGCCCGGTGATCGACTGGCGCAGCGGCGAAGTGCGCACCGCCCAGGCCCGGATCAAATGCCAGTGGGTGGTGCCGGCTGTCGAAGGTTATTCGGTGAACCTGCCGCCACTGGGCCGCTACCAGATGCCAGTACAGAGCCTGCTGGTGGCCACCGAGCCACTGCCCGAACAGGTGTGGGAAAAGATCGGCCTCAACCGTGGCCAGGCCTTCAGCGAGAACAGCCGCCAGGTCACCTATGGACAGCGCAGTGCCGACAACCGCCTGGTATTCGGTGCCCGTGGCGGCTACCGCTTTGCCGGCCGCCTGCGCGAGAACTTCGACCTCACCCAGAGCGAGATCGAGTTGCGCCGCTACCTGTTCGGTGAACTGTTCCCGCAACTGAAGGACGTTGCCATCACCCACGCCTGGGGCGGCAACCTGGGCATGGCCCGGCGCTTCCGGCCGCACATGCTCTGTGACCGTCGGCAAGGCATCGCCCTGGCCGGCGGCTACGGCGGTGAGGGCGTGGGCGCCAGCAACCTGGGCGGCCGCACCCTGGCCGACCTGATCCTGGAACGGCGCAGTTCGCTCACCGAGCAGCCCTGGGTCCACCCCGACAGCGCGCTGACCAGCCTCAAAGGCTGGGAGCCGGAGCCATGCCGCTGGCTGGGTTACAACGCGATCATCAAGAGTTTCGTCCATGAGGACCAGACCCTCGCCAATCCAGCCAGCGCCCCCTGGCGCCGGCGCCTGGCCAGCGGCGTGGCGGACTTCATGGAAGGTTTCATGCGCTGACTTTTCGCTCCCCCTGAACAGGATCCACCGCTATGGGCATTACCCAGTTCAAGAACACCGACACTGTTGTGCTGCACGATTCCAACCCGGTTGCCGTCCCCTTGGGCGAACCGGTCTCGATCGCCTCGGTGACCGCTGTCGAACGCGGCGACGGCGTCGAGACCGGCATCTGGGAATGCACCCCGGGCCGCTGGCGTCGGCAGATCGTGCAGCAGGAGTTCTGTCACTTCATCAAAGGCCGCTGCACCTTCACCCCCGATGGCGGTCAGCCGCTGACCATCGAAGCGGGCGACGCCATCATGCTCCCCGCCAACAGCACCGGTATCTGGGACATCCAGGAAACCGTGCGCAAAACCTATGTCCTGATTTTCTGATCACTTGATCGCCTGCCTCCTTCGATAACAACAAACAAAGCAAGGAATCCAGACATGCGCCCATTGTTCTTCGCCCCGCTGCTGTTGGCTGCATCCGTCGCCCAGGCGGCCGACTCGGTGAAAATCTACAACTGGTCCAGCTACATCGCTCCCGATACCCTGAAGCAGTTCCAGCAAGCCAGCGGTATCGTGCCGACCTACGATGTGTTCGACAGCAACGAAACCCTCGACGGCAAGCTGATGACCGGCAACTCCGGCTATGACGTGGTGTTCCCGTCCAACCATTTCATGGCCCGGCAGATCCAGGGCAAGGCCCTGAAGCCACTGGACAAGCGCCAGCTACCGAACTGGCAGAACCTCAATCCGGTGCTGCTCAGGGCCCTTGAAGTCAATGACCCCGGCAACCAGTATGGCTTCCCCTACCTGTGGGGCAGCACCGGCATCGGCTACAACATCGACAAGGTCAAGGCCGTACTGGGCGACGACGCCCCGGTAGATTCCTGGGACCTGATCTTCAAGCCCGAGTACATCGGCAAGCTGAAAAGCTGCGGCGTGGCGGTGCTCGACAACGGCCCGGAACTGTTGCCTATCGCCCTGCACTACCTGGGCCTGCCACACCACAGCCAGGACCCCAAGGACTATGACAAGGCCAAGGAATTGCTGATGAAAGTCCGTCCGAACATCAGCTACTTCCATTCCTCCAAATACACAGGCGACCTGGCCAATGGCGATGTCTGCGTGGTGGTGGGGTTCTCGGGTGATGTGCTGCAGGCGAAAAACCGTGCCGATGAGGCGAAGAACGGGGTGAAGGTCGGCTATTCGATTCCGAAGGAAGGCGCGCCGATGTGGTTCGACATGGTCGCCATGCCGGCCGACGCACCCGACGAGAAGGCCGGTTACGCCTACATGAACTACCTGCTGCAGCCCGAGGTGATGGCCAACATCAGCGACCACGTGCAGTACGCCAACGGCAACCAGCAGGCCGACACGTTGGTGGACCCGGCCCTTAAGGCCAACACCATGATCTACCCAAGCGACAAGATGCTCGGCAAGCTGTTTGCCCTGGAGGCGATGCCAGCGAAGATCGACCGTCTGCGCACGCGGATCTGGACCAGTATCAAGGCTGGAAATTGATCTATGTAATGCCTCGGCGCACAAGTGCCTCGGCAGACTGAAGGGCACCGGGGCCAGTTGGCATCCCGGCATACCTTGAGCTCTGACGAGGCCTACCCATGCCACTGCGCGATCTTCCCAGTTTTCACCGTGATGCCCTGCGTACGGGTTTTCTCCAGCATCTGACCCGGGAGCACGCAGCCGGTCTGCTCGACGACGAGGAGTACCGGCTGCTTCAACTGCTCGCTGCCCCCCCTCAAACGCCAACGTCCGCTGCCTATTGGCGACTCGACGGCCTCGACGCCCTGAGCGCCGAGGGCCAGGCATTGCCACTGGACAGCAGCGTATTCATCAGCGACAGGGCTGCCAGGGTGTTCCTCTACAACCCGGATATCGGCCTGCAGCGCTTGGTCGACCGTCACCAGGCCAAGGGTGAAATACTCAAGAAGCTGGGCCAGCCAAGCACCGCCCTGGCCTATGTACGCTATGCCACCCCGGAGCAACAAGGATGGCTGGCCACCCGCCAGTTCGTCCAAGTGCAGGTCAACCTGCTGGACGTACCACTGTTCGACCACCTGATGCTCACGCTCAACAGCAACCTGAACCGTGCGCTTTGGCAGATGCACCAACTGTTGAGCAACCAGCCCGAGGCCGAACAGGCCATCAGTATCACGCTCAATCGCGCCTTCAAGGGCTCCGCGCACAGACCGGGTTCGATCGGCTACCTGGCTCCGTACGCCGATGCCGCCGCCACACCCGCGCCCCTGGACGACCTGCTGCTGGACCTGCTGCGCGAGCCGCAGGCCCGCTTCAGCGGACAATGGTTCATCAATGATCGCGCCAGCAGTGACGAGGCAACGCCGGGCACGGCACTGCAACGCGCACGCGAGATCCTGCCCAAGCAGTGCCAACGTATTCTGGAGCATTACTGGTCGAATGCCCCGGCAGGTAAACCCAGCCGCCGCGAGCAACTGGCGTCGCTGCTGCGCTGTCGTTTGCAGCACGTCATCGAACAGGCCCACCAGCAAGGTGCACTCGGCGCCCTGGAGTACCGCAATCTGTCGAGCTGGCTGACCCCGGGCGACACACCTTTACTGCGCACCTACGCCGTCGCGTTGATGGCTGCGGATCAGCCTGCAATCCTCCTCGATGCGCTGCTGGTCATCGCCTCCGGCAATCCCTACGACGCACCTTGCTTCACCTACAGTGCCCGCCATGGACTGGAACGCTTCCCCAGTGCCAAGGCGTTGTTGGCGAGCATCAGCGCCCCCCATTCCCGCCCACACTGGCTCGAATGCGCAGCACCCGGACAACGTCTGCGCCTGAGCAAACTGGCGTTCGACAACTGCCAGCTGGTGGCCCTCGCGGCGCCGGGCTTGCAGCCTTTCGTCGACAGCCTGCTCGACGGACAACGCCAACGCCTGGCCGCAAACCTGGCTCAGCCGAGCGGCATCGACCTGCATGCCTGTTTCCAGCAGGCACGCGAACTGGGTGCCCTGCTCGACCCGCAACTGGCGGACCTCGCGCCCCTGAACCCCGCCCGTCCCTCGTTGAGGGTCCTGCAACAGGTCGCCGCCACCCTGGCCAACCCGGCATCGACCGCCAGCGAGCCCCACCTGTTGCAACAGCTGCTGGACGACTATGGCCTCATGCAAAGCCAGCGCCCGGGCCTGCGCGCCATCACCCAGGCGCTGCTTCACCTGCACCTGGGTGGGCTGCTGACACCACAGGTACCACTCACCGCCATTACCGTGCGCCCTGCTGCCGCACAAGCCACACAGCCGCTGCACGCTCTCGCCTGGCACTTTGTTGCGGCACAACAGGCGGCACGGCCTGTCATGCAACGCTATCAGTTGGTCGCCGAATCGGTTGACTCAGATGAGCTGGCCACACGCTTGCCCTGGTCCGTACTGGAACAGGCCCTGAACAAGGTCGCCCAGGCATTGCCTTTGCGCCTGGAGAAAATCCTTGCCCGCGATGCGCAGTACACCCAGGCCTACCAGCGCCGTCTGCGAAGCCTGTGCTTGACCCTGGAACGGCGCCTGCCGGGCGCGGCCCAACGGCCGCCGCCGACCTGGCTGAGTTCCGCCTTCCCAGGGCCGGCCACCACGGTGCAACGCTACAGTGACCTGCTCGCAGGCTTCGAGCAGGGCCTGGCTGCTGGCCTGCCGGCCAGCGAACTGGAGCGACTCGCCCATGATCACGATAGCCTCGACAGGGGCATGCAAGCCCTGCAGCGCCTGGACGATCTGGCCCTGGATCTCCAGCAAGGCAGCCAGCTGCCCGAGTGGCTGAGCAACGCCTCTACAGCACAGCGCCAGCATTACCTGCAGGCGCTGCTCGGCAGCCTGGCCAGCGGCAGTGGCGCACGCGACTACCTGTTTGAGGTGCCGACACTCGATCAGTACAGCCGTGAACACCTGCAAAAGCAGCTGGACCTGGATTTTGGCCATGCCAGCCTGCACGCTGACGATATCCAGGTGACCAGCAACCGCTGGATCGCCGCCCCCGTCGCCATCGGCCAGATTCCCTCGGCGATTCCCGCCGCCTATGAACGCCACCGCCAGTCCCTGGTCAGCTACGCCCAGAACCACTTCCATGACTGGCAAAACCCTATTCTGCACATCGAGCTCGCAACCGGCGCGCAGCCGCCGAAAGCGCTGAACGCCAGCTACCTGCGCAACCTGGTCCGACAAGTGGATATCGGTAGCCGCTACCAGTTGCTGTTGCGGGCAACCTTCGAGCCAAGCGACGCGCATTATGAGCAACGCCTGAAACTGTTCTGTCAGCAGCTACCTGGCCAGTTGCTGGAAACCGCCTGGCGCGCACGGCTGCAGGGAGCGCTGGATGACCGCGGCCTGGCCTGCATCCAGCAACTGATGCTGATGCCGCAAAGCAGCAGCCGTGCCGCTATCGACGGCGGCAAGGTCGAGTTGATGCCCCTGCTGCTGCAATGTGCCGACCTTGCCCCCGACCCGGTGCCCGGCCTGTGCCTGATCAGCCCCGGGAGCCAGGGCCCGCTGCTACTCTACTGCCCCCATGAAGCCAGCGCCCCGCTGCGCCAGTTCCGCCATGAGCAGGATCTGCTGCAACAGCTCAAGACCGACCAGGCGCTGCAGCAATTGCTGCTGTCGCGCCTGCCGCCGGACACGCGCAAGCGTTATGCCCATGGCGGTTTCAGCGAGCCGCACCTGCCGGTCATCCTCGAGTCCGACTTCGACCTGCCCTGGAGCCGGCCGGCGCCACCGCACCTGGTTCTGCGCCCCATCCAGGGCAACATCCTGCGTTGGCTGTTTCTGGATAACGTGCAACAGCTGCAGGCCATGGCCAAGGCTCAACTGAGCACTGCCGACAAGGTTCGCTGGCAGGCCTTCACCCAACTGCTTGGCGAGCTCTGGCAAACCGTCAGCCTGTTCCTTCCCGGCAGGCTCGGCTCCCTGCTGGCATGCTGGCAAGTGGAACTTGCCGCCGTGCAGGCGCTGGACAGCATCGGCAGACACCACTGGAGTGAGGCGCTGGCCCAGCTGGGTTTGGGCCTGGTCCAGGCCCTGCTGCTCGGCGCAAACGCAAGCGCTGGGGAACCCAAGGCACAATTCTGGAACAACGTACGCAAGCTTGCGCAATACGACACCACACTGCGGCACTATGAAGCCCCGGGACAGGAACTGGCATCGCTGCAACTGGACCCTTCGACCCAGGTCTATCGCACGGTCACAGGCGAGGACTGCTTCGTCGACCTCAACAGCCGGATTTATCACGCACGCGAGTCAGCCAGCCACTGGTACCTGCAAACACGCAATGGCGAGCCCGGCCCACGGCTGCTGCTAGCCACCAATAAACGCTGGCTCATCGACCCGGCCCAGCCCTTGCCGCTGGAGTACGGTGGGGCCCTGAGCAACCTCAGCGGTCGTTTCAGTCGTTGGCGCGCCTCTCGTGCAGACACGGTGATCCTGGCCGTCGGCATGCGCCGGATCCAGCGCCTGTTCCCCGGCCACGCCCGCAAGATACGCGATGCCCATCGCATTGCCGTGCACCACCTGGTGACCTGCCACAGCAACCTGGACAGGGCTTCGGCCGCACAGCTATCGCCCGAGACCGCACAGATCCTGGAAACGTTTTTCGAACTGCCCCAGGTGACCGATGACATTCTGGAACTGGTGCGTAGCAACGTGCAAAAGCTGCTGGCCAAGATGCTGGCTACGCAGTACTCCCCCTTGCACTCGCAACGCTACGTCCTCGGCTCCGATGCCAACGCGCCTGCCGGCACTCTGGCTTTTGTCCTGCCATTCGACTACTCCGGGCAAGTGTTTCTGCTGGACGACTTCTTCAACTTCAGCCCCAGCAGCTATCTGCCATTGAAACTGATCTATCATCCCGAGGAGGCGGCGGACATGACCCGGGCCATGACAATCCTTCACGAGTTTTCCCACCTGGCCTGTGAGACCCGGGATATCCGCTACCTGGATGGCACCACCCCTTACGCTGACTGGCTGGTCCCGGGCGATGTACGGACAAGGATCGAAGGGCTGCATCAGGATGCTTTCTCGGCGCGCACCCCGGCCAACCAGCTGTTCGTCGTACAGACCCCGGCCGGGCAGCTGCGCGACCTGCAGGCCGGTGACCGTAGCGGCCTGCGCCTGATCCTCGAAATCACCGGCGCACAGGATCTGAATGATGCACGCCTGGCGTTCTACAGCGATGTGAAAAAACGCGTGCGGATCATGCTGGCCAATGCCGACTCGCTGATCCTGCTGATCTACCAGTTGAGCAGAACGCTGCACCCCTGAAACCGCCATCCAGCCGTAAAAAACCCCGCTGGGCTTGCCCGGGCGGGGTTCGGTGGATCAATGATGCTCGCGGGTCGCGCGGAATTTCACATCCGGCCAGCGTTCTTCCATCAACGACAGGTTGACCCGGGTCGGCGCCAGGTAGGTCAAGTGACCACCGCCGTCGATGGCCAGGTTCTCCATGGCCTTGACCTTGAATTCCTCGAGTTTCTTCTTGTCGTCGCAGCTGATCCAGCGCGCCGACCAGACAGTGATCGGCTCGTAGGCGCACTCGACCTTGTACTCTTCCTTCAGGCGGCTGGCGACCACATCGAACTGCAGCACACCGACGGCGCCCAGAATGATGTCGTTGCTGCGTTCGGGGAAGAACACCTGGGTCGCGCCCTCTTCGGCCAGCTGTTGCAGGCCCTGGCGCAGTTGCTTGGACTTGAGCGGGTCTTTCAGGCGCACGCGGCGGAACAGCTCCGGGGCAAAGTGCGGAATCCCGGTGAAGCCCAGGCTCTCGCCTTCGCTGAAGGTGTCGCCGATCTGGATGGTGCCGTGGTTGTGCAGGCCGATGATATCGCCCGCCCAGGCTTCTTCCAGCTGTTCACGCTCGGAGGAGAAGAAGGTCAGCGCATCGCCGATGCGCAGGTCCTTGCCGGTGCGCACGTGACGCATCTTCATGCCCTTCTCGTAGCGGCCCGAGCAGATGCGCATGAAGGCGATACGGTCGCGGTGCTTGGGGTCCATGTTCGCCTGGATCTTGAACACGAAACCGCTGAACTTCTCTTCGGTCGGCTCCACGCTACGCTCGTTGGCTTCACGCGGCAGAGGACGCGGCGCCCAGTCGACCACGGCGTCCAGAACATGGTCGACACCGAAGTTGCCAAGGGCGGTACCGAAGAACACCGGGGTCAGCTCGCCGCGCATGAACTCGTCCTGGTCGAATTCGTGGCAGGCGCCCTGGACCAGTTCCAGTTGCTCGAGGAAGCGCCCGTACTCGTCGCCCAGGTGGGCGCGAGCCTCGTCGGAGTCGAGCTTCTCGATGATCTTCACCTCGGTACGCTCGTGGCCGTGGCCCGGGGTGTAGACGATGATGTAGTCACCGGCCAGGTGGTACACGCCCTTGAAATCGCGGTAGCAACCGATCGGCCAGGTGATCGGCGCGGCCTTGATCTTCAGCACCGCTTCGATCTCGTCGAGCAGTTCGATCGGGTCGCGGATGTCACGGTCGAGTTTGTTGATGAAGCTGACGATTGGCGTATCACGCAGGCGGCAGACGTCCATCAGGGCGATGGTCCGTGGCTCGACCCCCTTACCACCGTCGAGCACCATCAGCGCCGAGTCGACCGCGGTCAGGGTGCGGTAGGTATCTTCGGAGAAGTCTTCGTGGCCCGGGGTGTCGAGCAGGTTGATCATGTGCTCGCGATAGGGGAACTGCATCACCGAGGTGGTGATGGAGATACCACGCTGCTTCTCCATCTCCATCCAGTCGGAGGTGGCATGGCGGTCGGACTTTCGCGATTTCACAGTACCGGCTACCGAGATAGCCTTGCCCATCAGGAGGAGCTTTTCGGTGATGGTGGTCTTACCCGCATCCGGGTGGGAGATAATGGCAAAAGTGCGGCGCTTCGCGACTTCGGCGGCCTGGTTGGTCATGGGAAATCGCCTGGCAGGTGATTAAAAAAGGGCCAGGATTATACCCGAAATTGACAAATGACCAAAGTCACCCCAACCGGACCACCGCTACCGCCAGGATTGCCCGGGCTCAATGATCGTCGAGCAGCTCTTCGCCCAGATCAACGATGTCCAGGCTGAGTTGCAACAAGGGTCCGCCAGCAGTGGCCGCGTAACAGTGCCAGTAGTCTCCCGCCTGTTCGCGCCCGCGGGCACACAGCGCAATGCTGTCAGGTGTGAGGATTTCGATGGAGTCCACCGTGCCGATTTTCAGATCGCGTCCGATGTCTGTGGAATTTTCGCCATCGAAGGTTGTAACTCTCCACAGCCGTTGCAGATCATTTTCTTCATCGTCCATTTTCACATAGCCGTTCGCACTGAGCCACGCATGACGATAGGCCGGGTGCATGTCACGTCCCGTCCTGCGACTCCAGGACTGAATATCGAAGAAACGCGCGGAGCTCGCCTGGTCCTCGAAACAGCGAAACCAGAAGCGATGGGGCTCTCGCTGCGCAAACGAAGTGACAGTCAACCAATCGGCTGCCCGGCGCATTGGCTTCCCCTCTTTCAACGCGACTTCTCCACAATCCAGATAACCCTCGAAGCCCGGGGTATGGCATTGCACGAATGCAATAAACGACTGCTCCTTATTGAACACAAGCATGGTGATTGCTCCCTTCTCAGAGTGCCCTTAGAGGCGGATAAAGGCTGGCCTTCCTGACCAGACCCGGGACCAATACTATCCATTGCAGTCGCCTGCGAATGCCTGGAAGCAGCCCCCCTTTGCTCACACAACACTGGCCAAATACCGCTTCAGATGGGAACCTTCACCTCAGTGGAGGCGTCCACTTCCCTGCAACACACCCGGTCATGACCGCTGGTCAGGGTTCGTTTCACCTGCAAAAAGAAGCCTGACGAGGCTTCGCTTATGGCGTGTTCCGCTCCGTTTCGGACACCACGCTGCTTATCGCGATCACACTGCCTGCCACCTGGAATGGTGGCCGCCACGGGAGTGTGTTCGCCGACTACAAAAGGAGTCCGCCTGTGGCTATACGCTATGGCAAGGGGCTGATGGGATGTGCCTTTGTGCTCGTCATCCTGGCCCTGCTGATCCACTGGATCGGCATCGATACGATCGCGCACTACCGCGCCGATCTGTGGTTCTACCTGCAAGCGCACCTGATGCTGGTGCTGCTCTCGATGGTGGCGGCCCTGGCCGTGGGCATACCCGCTGGCATTGCCTTGAGTCGACCACACCGGGTCGACCGCGCCGAACGTTTCATGCAGTGCTTCAACATTGGCAACACCATCCCGCCCCTGGCCGTCCTGGCCATTGCCCTGAGTTTCCTGGGCATCGGCGCAGGTCCCGCGATCTTCGCGTTGTTCCTCGCCTCCCTGCTGCCCATTGTGCGCAACACCTACGAGGGCCTGAAAAGCGTTCCCGCCTCGCTCAAGGAAGCCGCCACCGGTATCGGCATGACGCCGCGCCAGTGTCTCTGGCAGGTCGAGTTGCCCAATGCCGTGCCGATCATCGTCGGCGGTGTGCGGGTGGCCCTGGCAATCAACGTCGGCACTGCACCGCTGTCGTTCCTGATCGGCGCCAACAGCCTGGGCAGCCTGATTTTCCCCGGCATTGCCCTGAACAATCAGCCGCAACTGCTGCTCGGCGCTGCCTGCACCGCCCTGCTCGCCCTGCTGCTTGACGCCCTGGTGGCCCAAGGCAGCCGGCGTTGGCTCGAACGCGGCCTGGCCCGCTAAGCGAAGGAATTCCCATGAAAAGAATCGCCTTGTTACTGGGCGCGGCCCTGCTGTTCTCCGGATTTGCCCAGGCGCTGGAAAAACCCGTGATTCGCCTCGGTGCACGGGTCTTCACCGAACAGACGGTGTTGGCCGAAATCACCGCCCACTA
Organism: Pseudomonas sp. NPDC090755; assembly: GCF_044769005.1. Lineage (NCBI taxonomy): Bacteria > Pseudomonadati > Pseudomonadota > Gammaproteobacteria > Pseudomonadales > Pseudomonadaceae > Pseudomonas > Pseudomonas sp. NPDC090755. The sequence continues at coordinate 372,882 of NZ_JBIVXC010000002.1, forward strand.
CCTTAATCAGAACGGCTTCGACGTCCGCATCACCGGCGGCCTGGGCAGCAACCTGGCCCGTAGCGCCCATGAAACCGGCCAGCTGGACATGGTCTGGGAATACACCGGGGTGTCACTGGTGTCCTACAACCATATCGACGAGCGCATGCCCAGCGCCGCGGCCACCTATGCCAGGGTCAAGGAACTGGATGCACAAAAGGGGCTGATCTGGCTGGCCCCTTCCAGGTTCAGCAACACCTACGCCCTGGCCCTGCCGCGCAAGGTCGCCGAGCAGTACCCGCAGGTGAACAGCATCAGCCAGTTGAACCAGGTACTGCGCAACGAGCAGGACCGCGACCATGTACTGGCCCTGGACACCGAGTTCGCCAACCGCCCCGACGGCCTGGTCGGGCTCACCCAGACCTATGACCTGCACCTGACCCGCCGCAACATCCGCCAGATGGACGCAGGCCTGGTCTACACCGCCCTGCGCAACGGCCAGGTGTTCAGTGGCCTGGTCTACACCACCGACGGTCGCCTGAGCGCCTTCGACCTGAAGCTGCTCGAAGACGACAAGCACTACTTCCCCGACTACACCGCGGCACCCGTGGTACGCAAGGAAGTGCTCGACGCCCACCCGCAACTGGCCAGCCTGCTCAAGCCACTGGCCGAACAGCTGGATGATGAAACCATGCGCCAGCTCAATGCCAGGGTCGACGTCGAACACCAGAGCCCGGGCAAGGTCGCCGCCGACTACCTGCGCCAGCATCCACCTGCACAGGAGCTGCCATGAACATGCTCGATACCTTCGCCCATCTGGACTGGGCCCAGGTGCTGCACCTGACCTGGCAGCACATCACCCTGGTCGGCACCGCCGTGAGCCTGGCGATTCTGTTCGGCGTGCCGCTGGGCATCCTGATGACCCGCTTCCCGGTCCTGGCCGGCCCCCTGCAGGCCAGCGCCACGGTGCTGCTGACCATTCCCTCTATCGCCCTGTTCGGCCTGCTGTTGCCGTTCTATTCCAAATTCGGCCAGGGCCTGGGGCCCTTGCCGGCCATCACCGCCGTGTTCCTCTACTCACTGCTGCCGATCCTGCGCAACACCTACCTGGCGCTGACCAATGTAGAGCCCGGCATTCGTGAAGCGGCGCGCGGCATCGGCATGACCTTCGGCCAGCGCCTGCGCATGGTCGAGTTGCCCATTGCCGTGCCGGTGATCCTCGCTGGCGTGCGTACCGCGGTGGTGATGAACATCGGTGTCATGACCATTGCCGCGACCATCGGCGCCGGCGGCCTTGGCGCACTCATCCTGACCTCCATCAGCCGCAGCGACATGTCGATGCTGCTGGTCGGCGCCTTGCTGGTGAGCCTTTTGGCCATCTTCGCCGACCTGCTGCTGCAAACCCTGCAACGAGCCCTGACCCCGGAAGGACTGCGTAAATGATCGAACTCCAGAACCTCAGCAAGACCTTTCACGCCAACGGCAAGGACGTCAAAGCCGTCGACTCCATCAGCCTGACCGTCAACGAAGGCGAAATCTGCGTGTTCCTCGGCCCGTCCGGATGCGGCAAGAGCACCACGCTGAAAATGATCAACCGCTTGATCACGCCCACCTCCGGCAAGGTGCTGATCAACGGTGAAGACACCACCGGCCTCGACGAAGTCACCTTGCGCCGGCGCATCGGTTATGTGATCCAGCAGATCGGCCTGTTCCCCAACATGACCATCGAGGAGAACATCACCGTGGTCCCGCGCCTGCTTGGCTGGGACAAGCACAAATGCCACGAGCGCGCCCGCGAACTGATGAGCATGATCAAGCTCGAGCCCAAGCAGTACCTGCAGCGCTACCCGCGCGAGCTGTCCGGTGGCCAGCAACAGCGCATCGGTGTGATCCGCGCCCTGGCCGCCGAAGCACCGTTGTTGTTGATGGACGAGCCGTTCGGTGCGGTCGACCCGATCAACCGCGAGATGATCCAGAACGAGTTCTTCGAGATGCAGCGGGCGCTGAACAAGACAGTGATCATGGTCAGCCATGACATCGACGAGGCCATCAAGCTGGGTGACAAGATCGCGATTTTCCGCGCCGGCAAGCTGATCCAGATCGACCATCCGGACACCCTGCTGGCCCATCCTGCGGATGACTTTGTCAGCCACTTCGTCGGCCAGGACAGCACCCTCAAGCGCTTGCTGCTGGTACGTGCCGAGGACGCTGCCGACAATGCGCCGTCGGTAAGCCCGCAAACACCGGTGCATGAGGCCCTGGAGCTGATGGACGAGCATGACCGCCGCCATGTGGTGGTCACCGACGGGCAGAACAGGGCAAAAGGTTACGTGCGCCGTCGCGACCTGCATCGCCAGCAAGGGACCTGCGCCGACTTCCTGCGCGACTTCAATGCCACCGCCGCCCACGACGAACACCTGCGCATCCTGCTGTCGCGGATGTACGAGTTCAATCGGTCGTGGTTGCCGGTACTGGATGCCGGGCAGGGTTTTCTCGGTGAGGTGACTCAGGAGTCGATTGCCGCCTACCTGAGCTCGGGACGCTCCCGCGGGGGCAAGACCAGCATCGTGTCGCCGGCTGAGGCGTTGGCCTGAAGCAGGAGTACATCGCGGGGCAAGCCCGCTCCTACCGGGGCAGGAGCGGGCTTGCCCCGCGAAAGACTCAGAACCCTACACTGGCCTGCACATAGAAAGTACGCGGCTCACCCAGGTAGAGCCCCGCATTGTTGTCGCTGGAGCGGGTGTAGTACTGCTTGTCGAAGATGTTCTTCACCCCCGCCGCCAGCTTCAGGTTCGACAGCTGCGGACCGAAGTCATAGCCACCACGCGCCGCCCAGGTCACGTAACCCGGGATGTCGCCGAACTGGCCATCGGCACTCGGCTCGGTGATGTAGTTGCCGTTGAAGCTGCCGTCGGCGTTCATGCCGGTACCCGGAGCGCGCTGTTTCGACTGGGCGAAGGCATCCAGGTTCCAGGTCCAGCGATTGACCTGGTAACGCAACCCGGCATTGGCCACCTGGCGCGAGTAGAACGGCAGGTCACGGCCCTTGAAGCCCGGGATCTCGCCTTCATAGGTGGCGCGGGTGTAGGTGTAGGTGGCATTGGCGCTCAGGCCCTGCAGGCGTGGATCGAGGCCCGACAGGTCGTAATGCATGGACGCTTCGATACCCTGGTGCTTGGTGGCGCCCAGGTTGGTCCAGCCGATATCGTTGCTGATGTACTGCAGCTCGTCGTCAAAGTCGATGTAGAACGCCGTCAGCTCGCCGCCCCAGGTGCCGTTGTTGTAACGGGTACCGACCTCATAGGTCTTGGCCTTCTCCGGCTCCAGGCCATTGGCGGGCTCGTCACCGATGCCCCCCTGGCCCAGCTGGAAGTACTGCAGGCTGCCGAACGAGGTCTCGTAGTTGGCGAACAGCTTCCACTCATCGGACAGGTGATACATCACGCTCAGCGCCGGCAGCGGCTCGTTGCTGGTGATGCTGCGGTTCTTTTCCTGGACCGGAACGCCGTTGGTGCCCCGTACCGGCCGCTCGTGCCAATCGGTGTTGATGTGCTCGAAGCGGATGCCCGGGGTGATGGTCCAGTTACCGACATCGATCTTGTCATCGATGTAATAGGCACTGGCCTCGGTGCCACCAGTACGGTCCTGGAACACGTGGCCGTCGGAGGTCGGGGTCTGGGTCGGCACATTGTTGATCAGCGCCAGGCGGCTCGACTGCTCGTGCATCGCTTCCTTGAGGTAGCGATAGCCGACGCTGACTTCCTGGGTGGTGGGGCCGGCGAAGAAGATTCGCGACAAGCGCGGCTCGATGGCGAAGGTGTGGTAATTGCGCGGGTACGACGACAGGGTCTTCTGGTCGCGGGCGGCGATGGTGCTGCCACGGAAGCTGTCGGTGTAGTAGGTCTGGATCTCGAACTGGGTGACGTCGTCGATCTGGCGCAGGTACTTGAAGGACACATCCTTGCGACGGCCGCTGAAGTCGTCGTAGTCGCGGTCGGACTGGTAGGGGTCCTCATCGAACTGCGCCTGGGTCAGGCCACCGGGCATGTCGGCCTTGGCATCGTAGTAATGGAAGTTCAGCCAGAACTCGTCACTGTCGGTGACCGCCCAGTGGGTCTTGAGCAAGACGTCGTCGATATCGTTATCGTTGTTGCTGCTGCGATAGCCGTTGCCATTCACACCGGAATACAGCAGTGCAGCGCCCAAACCATTGTCGGCGGTGCCGCCGAGAAAGGCAGACTCGATATGCTTCCAGCCGCCATGACGGGACGTTTCCATCGTGGTGGACAGCTCGCCGGTGGCCTTTTCCGGAATCGCCCGGGTCACGAAGTTGATCACCCCGCCGACGTTCTGCGGTCCATAGCGCACCGAACCGGCACCGCGCACCACGTCGATGCTGTCGAGGTTGCCAGAGGAAATCGGCGCCATGGACAACTGCGGCTGGCCATAGGGAGCAAAGGCCGCCGGGATACCGTCGATCAGCACGGTGGAGCGTGGCGACAGCCGCGAGGTCAGGCCGCGTACACCGACGTTCAGGGCGATATCGCTGCCGCCAGTGCCGTTGGAATCCTGCACCTGCACACCGGGCACACCGCGCAAAACATCACGCACGTTCATCGCGCCCTGCTCGATCATCGCTTCTCGACGCACCACGGTGCGCGCGCCGGGATGGTTCTGCACCACGGTCTCTTCGGCGTTGCCCAGCCAGTCACCGACCACCTTGACGTCGGTCGGCGCCAGCTCAAGGCTGCCGGTGTTCAGGGTGCCGGCAGTTTGCGCAGGCTTGAGCACCACGGTGCCCTGGGAAATCTCGTAGGTCAGCCCGCTACCCTGCAACAGGGTCTGCAGCGCCTCCTCCGGCGCCAGCGTGCCGGACACCGCCGGGGCCTGTTTGCCGGCCACCAGTTCCGGGCTGAAGAACAGTTGCAGCGACGTCTGCTGCCCCAACTGGCTCAAGGCCGATGCCAGCGGCTGGGCCTGGATCTGGATCTGGGTCACGGCCTGATCGGCGTAGCTGCTGGCAATACCGCCACTGACGGCCAGGGCCAGGGCCAGCGGCAACCAACGGGAGCGGGAGGCGGAACGCGGGGAAAACTTGTTGTTGTTCACGTCGTCGAGAAATCCTGAAAGTCCGGATAAAAATGCCATCTGCATGCAAATGGAAATGCTTGGCAGTTGCAGTTGGCCAGGAAGACGAACAACTGAAAAAAAACCTGAATTTATTTTGCGATTATTTCGCTGGAGCCATCGCCGTGGGTCTTGATAGCCACTGGCAGGATGCTTGGCAGGGCGCGCAGCAGCGCATCGGTGTCGTCACTGCTGAAGGTGCTGCTCAGGCGCAAGGCCGCCACTTTGCCCGGCGCCACCCGCAAGGGCTGGGCGCGGTAACGCGAGACTTCCTCGACCACCTCGCTCAGCGGGGCGTCGTTGAACACCAGCTTGCCTTTGCGCCAGGCGGTGAGCGCTGCGGCGTCCACCGCATAGGGCGTGGCGACCTTGCCCTGGGCGTCGATCTGCGAACCCAGCCCGGCAGTCAACAGCGCCTGGCTCGCATCACGGCCTTGCACCTTGACCGAGCCCTGCTCCACCGCCACCCGGGTACGGGTCGGATCCAGGCGCACATCGAAGCGGGTGCCGGTGACCGTGACCGTGCCATTGCCGGCCCTGACCACGAAGGGACGTGAGGTGTCGTGGGCGACGCTGAACATCACCTCGCCCGCCGTCAGTTCGATACGCCGCTGGCCGGCACTGAAGTCGACCTTCAGCGCCGTGCGCCCGTTGAGTTCCAGGTGTGAGCCGTCCGGAAGTTCGAGCTGGCGTCGCTCCCCCAGCGCCGTCTGTAGCTGGTCCTGGTAATTGAGCTGCTGGTGCTGCCAGCCGAACCAGCCAAGCCCCACGGCGGCGACCGCTATGCCCGCGGCCAGCGCCTGGCGAACAAAACGCCGGCGTGGCAACTGTTCTACCGGATCGGCCTGGCACAGTGCTTCCAGGCGTTCACGCGGGAGCACATCGGCCGCTCGCCACAGGCGGGCGAGCTGATCGTATTCGTGCTGGTGTTGAGGATGCTGCGCCAGCCAGGCTGCGAGCTCGGCCTGCCGGGCGTCGGCCAGCACACCGTCACAGGCACGGGCAAACCACTGCGCCGCCTGTTCGCGCACAGTTTCGTTACCACAAGGGCACGCCTGCTGATTCATGAAATCATTCGCCTGACTCATCTCGTCGACACATCCAGGTGCTCACGCAGATGCCGGAGCGTGCGGATCATATACTTTTCGACCATGTTCTTGGTCAAGCCCATGCGCTCGGCGATTTCCGCCTGGGTCAGCCCTTCGAGTTTCTGCCAGATGAACACCCGACGGCAATTGAGCGGCAGTTCGGCCAGTGCGCGTTCGACACTGTCGGCCAGCTCGATGGCATGCATGTAGGCCTCCGGGTCGCCGCTGGCGTTACTCTGTGCATCGAAGGCGTGCTGCTCCAGCGACTGTCGGCGGTCTTCACGACGGTAGCCATCGACGGCAATATTGCGTGCGGTCTGGTGCAGGTAGGCGCGGGGCTGTTCGACGCCGGTTTGTTCACGGTTTTCCAGGACCCTGACAAAGGCGTCATGCGTCAGATCCTCAGCCTGCTGACGACTGCGCAACTTGCGCGTCCAGGTGCCGATCAGCTCGTGATAGTGGTCGAGGAAGCCTTTGTGTCCAGACACGATGCGCAGGTCTACAGGTAGGCGATGAAAGAAGCGCGAATAGTAATGTTTCTTATTAAGCTCGGCAATCGACCTGAAGGTCAGCCGACGACTTGCACAATCGGGCAAAGTCGTGACAATCCGCGCAGTCACTACGAGGCAGGCACAGCATGAAGTCCCCCGGCGGCATACTGCTGACAGGTATCGAACTGGACCGCACCAGCAGCGTTCCGCTCTATCGTCAGTTCTACCTGCAGGTCCGCAAGCAGATCCTCGGCGGCCACCTGCCTGGCGGCACGCGCCTGCCCTCGACGCGCACCTTGTGCAAGGAACTTGGCCTGTCGCGGATCACCCTGCTCAATGCCTACGACCAGCTCACCGCCGAAGGCTTCCTGGCACCACGCAGCGGCGCCGGCACCTACGTCGGCGACGAGTGGGAAGGTCGTGACAGCACGGCCGATGCACCACGCAAACCACCACGCCTTTCGAACCTCGGACAGGCCATGCATTCACTGCGCAGCGAGCATTTCGGCGGGGTCTCCTATGCCGCCTGGGCGCCCGAGTGTCCGACCTCCTTCCTGCCCAGCCATCCCGCCTACGACGCATTCCCGATGCCGGTGTGGAAGCGTCTGATCAATCGCCATCTGCGCCAGCCGACCAAGGCGCTGCTCGGCTATGGCGAACTGAAGGGGTTGCTGCGCCTGCGCGAAGCGATCGTCGACTACCTGTTCGACGCCCGTGGCATCGATTGCACGGTGGACCAGGTGGTGATCGTCTCCGGCGCCCAACAGGCGTTCAACATCCTCGGCATGCTGCTGCTCGATCCGCAGGATGGCGTGTGGATGGAAGACCCCGGGCACATCGCCGCACGTATCGCCTTCCAGGCCCAAGGGGGGCGCCTGGTGCCGCTGCGCATCGACGACCAGGGCATCGACGTTCAGCAAGGCCTGCGTGAGTGCCCGGATGCGCGGCTGGCCTTCACCACGCCGTCTCGCCAACATCCGCTGGGCACCACCATGAGCTACAGCCGTCGCCTGGAGCTGATCGACTGGGCGGGGCGTGGTCATGGCTGGATTGTCGAGGACGACTGCGACAGCGAGTTCCGCTACGTCGGCCGGCCATTACCGGCACTCTTCGCCATGGACCCGTGGGAGAAAGTGATTTACGTCGGCACCTTCAGCAAGGTGCTGTACCCCTCGCTGCGCCTGGGCTATGTGATTTTGCCCGAGGCGCTGGTCGAGCCCTTCTGCGCCATTCGTGCAGTGATGGACCGCAGCCCGTCCACCCTGCACCAGGCCACAGTGGCGGACTTCATGATCGAGGGGCATTTCCTCAGCCACATCCGCCGCATGCGCTCGCTCTATCAGGAGCGCCAGGCCAGCCTGCTGGAGCAACTGCAGCGCCACCTCGGCGGATTCCTGCGGGTCGCACCGGTGGAAGCGGGCCTCCATTTGCTCGGCTGGCTGGATGAGCAGGCCGACGATGACGCCATTGCCCTGGGCCTGTCCCGGCAGCAGATCTACACCTACGCCCTGAGTGATTACTGTCTCAAGCGCTACTTGCCACCGGGTCTGCTGATCGGCTTTGCCGGCACACCGCAACAACAGGCGGCCGAGAAGGTCGAGGCCCTGGCCCGTGCCCTGGAAAGCCTCGGATTCCAGCGATGAGAAGCCAGCGGCAAAGTGGTCATAACAATTAAAAAATAATGGATATATCGATAGAGCCATTCTGGAGCGATAAAGGTGCCGCCACCCCACCTGGCACCTTTATCAGGAATAACAAGAATGAACGCTATCCAGTCCCGCTTCGCGGCCCTGCTGAGCCACAATGCCAGCGGCGAAGCCCCTCCCCCGTTGATGACCCCAGCACTGGCCGCTCGACTGCTCGAACGCCTCGACGCTATTCGACTGTTCAGCCATGGCTACCCGTTGCTGACCAACCTCACCCACCTCAAGCTCAAGCCCCAGGACCTGCTCGACTTCGCCTACAGCCACGAGATGCAGGGCCTGAGCCTGCACCTGCTGGACGGTGAAGAAAACAGCCTGGCCCGGATGACGCCAGAACAGCTCCAGGCCTTCGCCGACAAGGCGCGCACCCAGGGCCTGGAGGTGCATCTGGAAATCAGCAGCACCCGCCGCGAAGACGTCGACCAGGTCGTCGCCATCGCCCGTGCCATCGGCACCCGCAACATTCGTGTCTACTCGCGCTACGAGGGGCACCTGTCGCGAGTCATGGCTTTGATCGAGGACGATCTGCGCTACCTCGGTGAACTGGCCGACCGTTACGACCTGCACTTCGACTTCGAGCAACACGAAGAACTCAAGAGCTTCGAAATCGCCGAGTTGCTGCGCAAGGTCGGCAATCCGCGACTCAATGCCCTGTTCGATTTCGGCAACATGATCAATGCCTGCGAACAGCCACTGCCGGCACTGCGGGCGCTGGCGCCACACATTCGGCAGGTTCACCTCAAGGGCGTGCGCATCGTTCCCGAGCACAATGGCTTCGGCCACTACGGCGTACTGCACGGCAGTGCCGACGACGACCTGCCCGGTGCGCGCATGCTGTTCGAGTTGCTGATGCTCGGTGATCAGGCACCCCAGGTGGTCGCCTTCATCATGGAACAGGAGAACCACTACATCGCGCCGGCCTTCCGCCAGTCCGACGAAGCACAGGACCCCTTCATCGCCTACCGGGAAATGAGCGAAACCGCCATCCCGCCCGGCTACACCGTCGAACGCATGATGGCCGACGAACCCCGCTGGGCCAACAACCAGATCCGCCATGTGCGCGGGCTGCTCACCGAACTGCGCGTGCTGGCCGAACTCACCCTGGCCCAAGCGCAGCTGACCAACGCCTGACCCACATTCGCCGGCAGACGGCATTTCAACCTGGATTCTGTGGAGAAAAACAATGACAGCACAGGCTAAATGGCTTCGTTTCCTCGTCCTCGTCCTTGGGGGTGGCACCATCTACAAGCTGGCCAGCCTCAAGGATGCCTTCTACATTCCCATGCAGGAACACATGGGGCTGAGCCATACCCAGATCGGCACACTGCTCAGCGCCAACGCCATCATCGCCACCGCACTGTTCGTGCTCGGCGGCTTTCTGGCGGACCGCTTCGACACCCGCAAACTGATTCCCCTGGGCCTGATCGGCACCGGCAGCCTGGGCCTGTACCTGGCGACCTTCCCCGGCTACAACGAGATGCTACTGGTGTTCTGCCTGTTGGCCGTGTGCGCCGACTGCATCTATTGGCCCGCCCTGCTCAAGGCCGTACGCAACCTGGGTAACGACAACGAACAGGGACGCATGTTCGGCTTCCTCGAAGGCGGCCGCGGGGTTGTCGATACCCTGGTGGCCTTCTCCGCGCTTGGCGTGTTCATCGCCATGGGTTCCGGTGCCGCGGGCCTGAAGTCGGCCATCCTGTTCTATTCGGCGGTCGATATCGGCGCCGGCCTGCTCACCTGGTTCCTGCTCAAGGAAAACAAGAGCACCGCGGCCAGCACCCAGACCATCGGCCTGGCCGGCCTGCTCGAGGCAGTGCGCCTGCCGGGCATCTGGCTGGTCAGCCTCAACGTGTTCATGGTTTACGTCGTCTACTGTGGCCTGACCTACTTCATTCCCTACCTCAAGGACATGTATCAGTTGCCGGTGGCCCTGGTCGGCGCCTACGGCATCATCAACCAGTACTTCCTCAAGGTGCTGGGCGGCCCTGCCGGTGGTTTCATCGCCGACAAGGGTTTCAAGAGCACCAGCCGCTACCTGAAGTGGGCATTCCTCGCGCTGTTGCCGGCAATGGCGCTGATCCTGATGATCCCCAAGGGTGAAAGCTTCATCTTCGCCGGCATGGCCGCCACCCTGTCGTTCGCACTGATCGTGTTCACCATGCGCGGCGTGTTCTGGGCGCCAATGAGCGAAGTGGGGATTCCCTCGCGGATCACAGGCTCGGCCTTTGGCATCGGCTGCCTGATCGGTTATGCACCGGGCATGTTCGCCTATGTCATCTATGGCGCCATCCTCGACAGCTTCCCGGGAGAACAGGGTTACACCTATGTCTTCAGCCTGATGAGCGGCCTGGCGGTGGTCGGCTTCCTGGTGTCCAGCCTCCTCCACCGCTCCGTACGCAAGCGCATCGAAGGCTTGCCAGACGCGGCCCTGGCCCAGGCTTGACCGCAGCGCCACTGGATGAGGTTCAGCCGGCCCAGGGATACCTGTCGCCGGCTGACATTTTTCATCCGTTCGGAGCGCTGCGGCAGGCGGAAAAAAATATGAACGGCAACGCCGGATTCCCAACCTGCGACAGGAAATCAAAACGGTGTGAATCAGTTCATTTCGGCGCTAAATCCGCACATATTTCAGCCCCTGGCCGGAATACGCCATTTTTCACGAGATCCCTGCGCATACCGGTATTTTTAACGCTTTTGCCATCAAAATGAACATCTACTGTTTACCTGGGTCAGTTGTAGCGTGACTGCAAAACACGGAGCGACGGACGTGTGCAAAATCGCGACATTTTTTGTTGATCTTGAGCCCCTCAGGTCCTAAAGTTCGCGCCGAACGTCCATGCTGGAAACGATCCATCCGGCTCAAGTACTGACGACGAGACAGCAAGGTCACCCGTAGCTCGCTTTATCACGCACGGTTGACCTTTTTGCTTTCGGCGACATGCCTTGGGAAGTAGGCGAACCAAAGTGGGGATACGGAGGGCGTTCAGTTGCAGCCACTTATTTTTTCAGTTTGCCCATGGAGTCCCTAAGCATGTCGATTCAGGTCGAAGACTACTTCGCGCGCGATACCTTTCAGAAAATGAAGGCGTTCGCCGACAAGCAAGAAACCCCGTTCGTGCTGATCGACACCCAGATGATCAGCCAGGCCTATGACGACCTGCGCGCCGGTTTCGAATTCGCCAAGGTCTACTACGCGGTCAAGGCCAACCCGGCCGTCGAGATCATCGACCTGCTCAAGGAAAAAGGCTCGAGCTTCGACATCGCCTCGATCTACGAGCTGGACAAGGTGCTGGGCCGCGGCGTGAGCCCCGATCGCATCAGCTACGGCAACACCATCAAGAAGTCCAAGGACATCCGCTACTTCTACGAGAAGGGCGTGCGCCTGTATGCCACCGACTCCGAAGCGGACCTGCGCAATATCGCCAAGGCTGCACCGGGCTCGAAAGTCTACGTGCGCATTCTCACCGAAGGCTCCACCACCGCCGACTGGCCGCTGTCGCGCAAGTTCGGTTGCCAGACCGACATGGCCATGGACCTGCTGATCCTGGCCCGCGACCTGGGCCTGGTGCCGTACGGCATCTCCTTCCACGTCGGCTCCCAGCAACGCGACATCAGCGTCTGGGACGCGGCCATCGCCAAGGTCAAGGTGATCTTCGAGCGCCTGAAGGAAGAAGACGGCATCGAGCTCAAGCTGATCAACATGGGTGGCGGCTTCCCGGCCAACTACATCACCCGGACCAACAGCCTGGAAACCTACGCCGAGGAAATCATCCGCTTCCTCAAGGAAGACTTCGGCGACGACCTGCCGGAAATCATCCTCGAGCCAGGCCGTTCGCTGATCGCCAACGCCGGCATCCTGGTCAGTGAAGTGGTGCTGGTGGCACGCAAGTCGCGTACTGCGGTCGAGCGCTGGGTCTATACCGACGTGGGCAAGTTCTCCGGCCTGATCGAAACCATGGACGAGTCGATCAAATTCCCGATCTGGACCGAGAAGAAAGGCGAGATGGAAGAAGTCGTGATCGCAGGCCCGACCTGCGACAGCGCCGACATCATGTACGAGCACTACAAATACGGCCTGCCGCTGAACCTGGCCATCGGTGACCGCCTGTACTGGCTGTCCACCGGTGCCTACACCACCAGCTACAGCGCGGTGGAATTCAACGGCTTTCCGCCGCTGAAGGCCTACTACCTGTAAGCACCGAAACGGCCGCCGCGAGGCGGCCTTTTCATTTCGGGGTACAACGTCAGGCTCTAAGGATTCTCACGGCACTGAATTGAAGGATATCTGCCTGGGCTGTCTGGGTATTGAGCATCTTCACGCCCTGTGTTTCATAGACGCCAACCCGCTCCCCATCAGCATTTCGAAAATAGAAGTCCAGTGGGTTGATTCCATCCCAAGGATTGATGAGTTCCAGCTTGAACGCCGGCTGCTCCTCGCTGTAGAACCCCAGATAGCCATTGCGACTAACGCCCAGGTGCTTACCGTGCCAGCGCTCGTTGTCGCTTACAGCGCTGACGGCATAATGGATCCGGTCCGCTCGGGTTTCCCGATAATCAAAACGAAACCTGATAGCCTGAAGCACATGGTCATCGCGATCATTTCCCATAATCGCCAACCATCCACTCCAGGGAACCGGGGTTACATTCGGGGAACGGGGCGTGACACCGATACGACCGGGATAACCAGACGTACGACTGTGAAGTTCTGCGACGAAGCTGCTCCGAGTTGGGTCAAACATGATCGACCTCCTTGTCGAATAAAGGAAAACCTCATCGCGGACACACCAGCCCGCGACGCCTCATGCTATGGCACTGCCGGCATCGATAGCAGCGGGTTTCGATTCCCCGGTTTCAAGGTATTCCAGACGCTTGCGATAAGCCTGAGCGAGGGCACCCAACGCTTGGGATCCCGACACTTCCAACTGACGTGTGGCAACGCGAAGAAAATTAAGGTTGCCTCCAGTCAATGCGCGATTGAACCAATCCTGCGCCTGTTCGAGCGCTCCCGACTCAAACAACACTGTGGCAAAACTGAACTGTCCACGAAAATCCCCCGCTTCGGCTGACCGCCGATACCAGGTATGCGCCAGCTCGATGTCGGCACGACAGGCAACGCCCTGCTCAAGGTAGCGACCAACCAGATTCATTGACTTGGCATGCCCCAAATCAGCTGCCTGCTGATAGCAGCCCAGTGCAGCGGCATGATCCTGCCCGACACCCCGGCCGGTGGCCAACAGATTGGCGTAGTTGTACAAGCCCCAGTCCAGCCCCAGAGCGGCGGCTTGCCGATAATGTTGCGCTGCGATTTCCAGGTTCTGCGGGCCTCCCCAGCCGTGTTCAAGACTACGGCCCAGCATGTTGTGCCCCATCGGATGCCCGTTACGGGCAGCGATTTCAAACCACTGTCGGGCCAGACGCGGATCCTGCTCGATGCCTCGCCCATCCAGCAGGATCTGCCCGAGCAGTACCTGTGCCTCGACGACTCCCTGCCCCGCCGATGCAAGAATTGCCTGGGCTGCCTTGCCCGGGCTGTGCTCAAGCATTTTCGACAGTTGGTCGGTGTCCACCAGTTCTTTGCGCGACAACCTGAAGCTCACGACTTATACCTCAACCCAACGACGCAACAAGTTGTGGTAAGTACCGGTCAGCTGGATCAGTGCCGGATGCTCTGGCACGTCGGCAGTCAGTTGCTGGATGGCGTTGTCCATTTCAAAGAGCAAGGCGCGCTGGCTGTCCTCGCGCACCAGGCTCTGGGTCCAGAAGAACGCGGCGTAACGTGCGCCACGGGTGACCGGGTTGACCTTGTGCAGGCTGGTGCCCGGGTACAGGACCAGGTCGCCCGCGGCCAGCTTGACCTGCTGCAGGCCATAGGTGTCCTGGATGACCAGCTCGCCGCCGTCATAGTCTTCGGGATTGCTCAAGAACAAGGTCGACGACAGGTCGGTGCGCACCCGCTCGTGGCTGCCACGGGGCTGGCGCAGGGCGTTGTCGATGTGGAAACCGAAATTGCCACCCTCGCGATAGCAGTTGATCAGTGGTGGAAAGACCTTGTGCGGCAGCGCCGCCGACATGAACTGCGGGTGCTGCCACAGGCGCTCGATCAACGCCGTGCCGATTTCCTTGGCCAGCGGATGCCCTTCGGGCAACTGCAGGTTGTGCTTGGCCTTGGCCGACTGGTAGCCCGCCGTGATCTTGCCGTCGGCCCATTCGGTTTGCTCCAGGGCCTGGCGGATGCGCTGGACTTCCTCTGCACAAAACAGCCCGGGGATGGTTAGCAGCATGGCACGGACACCTGAAAGCGGAAAAGACGTCAATGATATTGATTCCCATTGACCTACCACAAGCCCTTTCCTCCGGGTGCGACGTTTCAGCACAAGGAAACCGTAGAAACAAATTGTAAAGATTGTAAATTTATTGCGAATAGCAATTCATCTCAATTGTTACTCATATTTGTTTACATTATATTTCGCGGCCTTGAAATCCTGGGGAAGGGGACCACCATGCCGCGTCACTACGTGCCAACCGCTGTCAGTTCACCACGCTTGCTTGCCTCCGCCATCGGTGTGGCTATCACTGCCACCTCCGCCGGCCACCTGGCCTACGCCGCTGAAGCGGAGCCTGCCAAGGACGGCACGATTGCCCTGGACGCGACCAGCGTGACCGGCCAGGCTGATGCCAGCACCGACTACAAGGTCGAACGCGCCGCATCGCCCAAGTACACCGCGCCGCTGGTAGACACCCCTCGCTCCATTACCGTGATTCCGCAACAAGTGCTCAAGGACACCAATGCCCTGACGCTGCAGGACGCCTTGCGTACCGTGCCAGGCATTACCTTCGGCGCCGGTGAAGGCGGTAACCCGCAGGGCGACCGTCCGTTCATTCGCGGCTTCGATGCCCAGGGCGACACCTACCTGGACGGCGTGCGCGACACTGGCGCCCAGACCCGCGAGATCTTCGCCGTGGAGTCGGTGGAAGTCAGCAAAGGCCCGAACTCGGCCATCGGCGGTCGCGGCGCAGCTGGCGGCACCATCAACCTGGTCAGCAAGCGCGCGCACCTGGGCAACTCCTTCGACGGTGGTTTCACCTGGGGTTCCGACCAGACCCAGCGCTACACCCTGGACGGCAACTACCAGTTCACCGAAAACGCTGCCGGCCGCCTGAACCTGATGAGCCACGAAAGCAACGTTGCCGGTCGCGACAAGGTCAACTACGACCGCTGGGGTATCGCTCCGTCGCTGGCCTTCGGCCTGGGCACCCCGACCCGGGTCAACCTCGACTACTACCACCTGGAAAGCGACGACCTGCCGGATTCGGGCATCCCGTACAGCATTCCGACCTCGGGCAGCGCTGGCCGCACCTCGGCCAACCCGGACAAACCGATCGATGGCGGCGACAGCAGCAACTTCTACGGCCTGACCGACCGGGACTTCCGCAAGACCCGCGTCGACATCGCCACCTTCGCCATCGAGCACGACCTGACCGACTCGCTGACCGTGAAGAACACCCTGCGCCACGGCAATTCGATGCAGGACTACATCCTTACCCAGCCGGACGACTCCAAGGGTAACGTCAATAACGGCAGCGTCTGGCGTCGCATGAACAGCCGTGTCGGCAACACCGCTACCACCACCAACCAGACCGACCTGTTCGGCGACTTCTATGTGGCCGGGTTCAAGAACAGCTTCTCCACCGGCGTCGAGTTCAGCCGCGAAGAAAGCGATCGTTCTTCTTACAACGTCAACACCGACACCACCCCATCGTCGCCGGGCAACGCCAGCACCAACTGCACGCCGGCCATGATCGGCGCCAGCAGCGGCTACAACTGCACCTCGCTGAGCAACCCGAACCCGGACGATCCGTGGAACGGCGCCATCTCGCGCAACTACGCCGGCACCGACACCAACAGCAAGACCCGCGCCATCTACGCCTTCGACACCCTCGAGCTGTCGCCTGAGTGGCTGCTGAACATGGGCCTGCGCTACGACCACTTCGACACTGACTACAAAACCTTCAACGCCGCCGGTACCACCACCGCCAAGGGCAGCGATGTCAGCGAGTTCTTCACCGGTCAGTTGGGCCTGGTCTGGAAACCGGCTGAAAACGGCAGCATCTATGTCTCCTACGCCACCTCGGCGACCCCTCCGGGCGCCATGCTCGGCGAAGGCACCGAAGGCAACCCGCTGCCAGGCACCCCGGACCGCAACGGCAACCTGCTGAGCAGCGATCTGGAACCGGAAGAAACCACCAACTACGAAATCGGCACCAAGTGGGACCTGCTCGACCAGCGCCTGTCGCTGACCGCTGCCCTGTTCCGCACCGAGAAGGAAAACGCCCGGGTCCAGACCAACACCCTGACCTACGAGAACGTCGGAGAAACCCGCGTCGAAGGCATCGAGTTGTCGGCCAGCGGCAAGATCACCGACAAATGGCAGGTCTTCGCCGGCTACACCTACATGGAAGCACGCCAGATCGACGGCGGCCCGCTGGGCAAGGCCAACGATGGCAACCAGCTGCCTAACACGCCGAACAACAGCGCCAGCCTGTGGACCACCTACAGCCTGACGCCGAAGCTGACCATCGGCGGCGGCGCCTTCTACACCGATGAGGTCTACGGCAGCGTGGCCAACACCACCATGGTCGACAGCTATGTCCGCTACGACGCCATGGCCAGCTACAAACTGACCAAGAACGTCGATCTGCAACTGAACGTACAGAACCTGACCGACGAAACCTACTACGACAAGGCCTACTCGACTCACTTCGCCAACCAGGCTGCCGGGCGCACTGCCCTGCTGACCACCAGCGTCCACTTCTGAGGTCGCTGACTGACAAGCCCCGGTCATTTCGATGACCGGGGCTTTCGTGTATCAAGGCATAATGCGCGTCGCATTCGCATTTGCGACCAAACAAGGTGATCGATGTGGTGAAGAAATCCCTGTTTCAACTGCACTGGTTCTTCGGGATCACAGCAGGCCTGGTACTGGCCCTGATGGGCATCACCGGCGCCATCTGGTCGTTCCAGGATGAGCTGCTGGAGTTGTTCAACCCCGACGTGCTGAGCGTTGAGGTGCGCCAGGAGGGTGTGCTGCCAATGCCTGAGCTGGTGCGCAGGATCGAGGCCGAGCAAGGCGACAAAGTCGCCATGCTCTGGGTCAAGCCGCGCAGCGACAAGGCCGCACGGGTGTTCTTCACCCCGCCTCCCGGTGAGCGCCGGGGCTTGATGCGCTATGCCGATCCCTACACCGGCAAACTGCAGGGCGACGTCGCGGGCCAGGGCTTCTTCGACCTGATGCTGCAACTGCACCGCTTCCTGGCCATGGGCGATACCGGTCGGCAGATTACCGGTGCCTGTACCCTGATGCTGGTTTTCTTCTGCCTCTCCGGTCTTTACCTGCGCTGGCCGCGCAAGGCCTTGAACTGGCGCACCTGGTTGACCCTGGACTGGGCCAAGAAAGGCCGTGCCTTCAACTGGGACCTGCATGCCGTGGCCGGCACCTGGTGCCTGCTGTTCTATCTATTGTTCGCCCTCACCGGCCTGTTCTGGTCCTATGAGTGGTACCGCGAAGGCCTGAACAAACTGCTCGCCGACGGCCCCGCCGCAGGCCAGCAGCACAAGCGCGGCGAAGGCCGCGGTCGCCCAGGCGGGGCCCCCGACAAGAACGCCAAGCCGCTGGTGGTCGACTACGACGCCATCTGGAGCAACCTGCAAACTGCCGCAGGCCCCGGCATGACCAGCTACAACCTGCGCCTGCCTCCTGCTGGCGGGCAGCCGGCGACCCTGTTCTACCTGCTTGAAGGGAGCGAACACGAGCGCGCCCTCAACACCCTGACCATCGACCCGGCCACCGGCCAGGTGAAAAAGCATGAGCGCTATGCCGACAAGTCGTTCAAGGCCCAGTTACTGGCCAGTGTCTACGCCCTGCATGTCGGCAGCTATTTCGGCCTGACCGGGCGCATCCTGCTGACCATCGCCAGCCTGACCATGCCGCTGTTCTTCATCACCGGCTGGCTGCTCTACCTCGATCGCCGGCGCAAGAAACGCCAGGTACGCGCCGCACGCAGCAACCTGGCGCCATCGAGCGACCAGGGCAAAGGCTGGCTGGTGGGCTTTGCCAGCCAGAGCGGTTTTGCCGAACAACTGGCCTGGCAGAGCGCCGGCCAGTTGCAGGCAGCCGGCTTGCCGGTGCAGGTTCGCCCGCTGGCCGAGCTGACCGAAAAGGATCTGCACCAAGCCGAGCGGGCCCTGTTCGTGGTCAGTACCTTCGGCGACGGTGAAGCACCGGACAGTGCCCGTGGTTTCGAACGCAAGGTGCTCGGCCAGCCCTGGGCCCTGGACCAACTGAACTACGCCCTGCTCGCCCTGGGTGATCGCCAGTACCCGCACTTCTGCGGCTTTGCCCGTCGCCTGCAGGCCTGGCTCGGCGAGCGCGGCGCCACAAGCGCCTTCGCTGCGGTGGAAGTCGACAGCGCCGACCCGGCCGCCTTGCAGCACTGGCAGCAACAGCTGGCGCAGTTGACCGGCAGCACCGCTCCAGCGGCGTGGAAAGCACCGACCTTTGCCAACTGGACACTGGTCAAGCGCGAGCTGATGAACCCGGGCAGCCAGGGTTCACCCGTCTACTTGCTGGGTCTCAAGCCCCAGCAGCCCGCGCACTGGGAAGCCGGCGACCTGGTGGAAATCCTGCCACGCAACAGCGCTCATAGCCTTGAGCAGTTCCTCAGAGGCCTGGGGCTGCAAGGTGATACAGCGGTTCAGGTCGAAGGCTTGCAGGAAAGCCTGCTGCAGGCTCTGGCCAGCCGCCAGCTGCCCAAGAGCCGCGAACACCTGGTCGGGCTGCACGCCCAGGCACTGGTGGATGCGTTGATTCCGCTGGCGGCCCGGGAATACTCGATTGCCTCGATCGCAAGCGACGGCGTCCTGGAACTGATCGTTCGCCAGGAACGCCACCCGGATGGCAGCCTGGGCCTTGGCTCCGGCTGGCTGACCGAGCACCTGGCTGTGGATAACAGTATCAGCCTGCGCCTGCGTCGCAACAGTGGCTTCCATCTCCCGGCGCCCGCCACGCCGATGATCCTGATCGGCAACGGCACCGGGCTCGCCGGGTTGCGCAGCCTGCTCAAGGGGCGAATCGTGACCGGCGAACAGCGCAACTGGTTACTGTTCGGTGAGCGTAACCAGGCGTGTGACTTCCTTTGCGCGGATGAGCTTCAGGGCTGGCAGCGCAGTGGCCACCTGGCTCGGCTGGACCTGGCGTTCTCCCGCGATCAGAGCCACAAGGTCTATGTGCAGGATCGATTGCGTGAACAGGCCGCGCAACTGCGGCACTGGCTGGATCAGGGCGCGTCGATCTATATCTGCGGCAGTTTGCAGGGCATGGCCAGTGGCGTGGATGAAGTGCTTGACGAGGTGCTGGGGACTGCCGAGGTCGAGCGGCTGATCGAGCTGGGACGGTATCGGCGCGACGTCTACTAGCGGTACCGCGATGGGGGAAGGTTGAATCAACCTCCCCCATACGTCGTTCCTTGCATGTCTGCTCAGTCAATCACAGGAGCCTGATGTCCTTGAGTTTGAAGGTTAAAATAACGCCATCGTTTCCAGGTGCGGCATTCAGGTACTCTTTGTCTTGCCAAGGCTGATAAGCTGCCACTCGATAACCTTCATCGTCACGCAAGTGGATATTCACCTGTTCGGCCCCTTGGACAGTACCATCCCACTTGTCGAGCAATTCGACCTTCCAGAACGATACCTTGGTGAACTGGGCAAACGCCCAGTAAATCGGACTGATATGACTTAGAATCTTATCCGTCCTGGAAACCCCATACAGCCCCAGATAACCATTTTTACTACGTCCCAGCTTCCCCCCCAGAAAACCGTCGTAATCCGTGGCACAACTAACATCGTAGTGTGCCCGCGCGCCCACCGTTTCCTTGTAATCAAAGCGCAACCTGATGGGCTGCCCCTTGAAACACAACCAGCCATCCACTGCAGCGGTTGCCAGTTCGCCACCTCCGGTTGAGATGCAAATCTGTCCCGCACGCGATGCCTCGGTGCAATGCAACTCGGCGGTAAAGCTACTGTTGATCATGAATCCTCCTGCTCACGGCATTTCGTTGGTACTGCTGAATGAGCCATGAGCATGGAGGACGCAGGTTTACCGAGGACAGCCTGAAAACTTTCCGTTGAGTGCTAATGCAATTCGAAAATGTCAGCGTCCAGGTTGGCCGGAAAACGCGCACGGTAGGCCGCCAGATCCGCTGAGTTCAAGACTGCCGTGAACACCCCGTCGGCTTCACCGGCGCTCAGCAGGCTCTCGCCCTGGAAGTCCAGCACCTGGCTGTCACCGGTATAGGCAAAGCCCTTGCCGTCAGTACCCACGCGGTTCACTGCCGCCACATAGCACAGGTTTTCAATACCCCGCGCCGGCAACAGGCGGTTCCAGTGCTGGCGGCGGGCGGCGGGCCAGTTGGCGGTGTACAGCAGCAGGTCGGTGTCCTGGGCGTCGCGGCTCCACACCGGAAAACGCAGGTCGTAGCAAATCAATGGCCGTACCCGCCAGCCCTTGAGCTCGAACTGCACCTGACGATCGCCCGGAGTGTAGTGCTTGTGCTCACCGGCCATGCGGAACAGGTGGCGTTTGTCGTAGAACAGGATCTCGCCATCGGGCCGGGCCCATAGCAGGCGGTTGCGGTGGCTGCCGTCGGCGGCCTGGATGATCACGCTACCGGTGATCACCGCATCGATTTTTTTGGCCTGGCTCTTGAGCCATTTGTAGGTCGGCCCGTTTTCCGGCTCGGCCTGGCTCTCGGAATCCATGGTAAAGCCGGTGGTGAACATCTCCGGCAGGATGATCAGATCGGCACCACGGGCCTGCTCCAGCAAGCCTTCGAAGTGATCGTAGTTGGCCTGGCGGTCCTGCCAGGCCAGGGTTGTCTGCACCAGGGCCACTTTCAGGTTGGGCAGGGCACTCAGATCGCGCATAGCTTCTCCGCTGCCTGACGCAGCGTCTCCTCGCGTTTGGCAAAACACAGGCGCACCAGGCGCTGTTCGGGAATGGGTTGCTGGTAGAACACCGACACCGGAATGGTCGCCACACCGTGCTCCCGGGTCAACCACAGCGACATCTCGACATCATTGAGGTCCGGGCGGATGGCCGAGTAGTCGACCAGCTGGAAGTAGGTACCCGCCGTGCGGGTGAACTGGAAGCGTGATGGCACCAGCAGGTCGCAGAACAGGTCGCGCTTGGCCTGGTAGAACGCCGGCAGCTCTTCGACATGTTCGGGATGCTCGGCCATGAAGTCGGCCAGTGCCCATTGCAGCGGCGTCACGCCGCAGAAGTTGACGTACTGGTGGACCTTGCGCAGTTCGGCACTGAGGGCCGGAGGCGCAACCACGTAACCGGTCTTCCAGCCGGTGACGTGATAGGTCTTGCCGAACGAGCTGACCACGAACGCGCGAGCATACAGCGCTTCATGGGCCAGCACGCTGGCATGGCGCACGCCATCGAACACCAGGTGTTCGTAGACCTCGTCACTGACCAGGTAGATGTCCCGCCCGGCGATCAGCGCAGCCAGCTGGTCCAGATCTTCGCGACTGATCACCGCACCACTTGGGTTGTGCGGCGAGTTGAGGATGATCATGCGCGTGCGCGGACTCAGGGCATCGCTGAGCTTCTGCCAGTCGATGGCGAACTGCCCGTCGGTGAGCTGCACATGCACGCAGCGCCCGCCTGCCAGTTCCACTGAAGGCTCGTAGCTGTCATAGCAGGGGTCGAAGACAATCACTTCGTCACCGGCGCGGATCACCGCATGGATCGCACAGAAGATCGCTTCGGTGGCACCGGGGGTGATCGTGACTTCGTGATCGGCATCGACAGTGACGCCGTAGCTGCGGGCAATCTTGCTCGCCACCTGCTGGCGCAGGGCGGGCAAACCGGTCATCGGGCAATACTGGTTGTGTCCGGCACTGACATGCCGGCCGACCGCATCGAGCAGCGCCTGGGGGCCGTTGAAGTCGGGAAATCCCTGGGACAGGTTCAAGGCGCCGGTTTGCGCGGCGAGCTGGGACATGGTGGTAAAGATGGTGGTGCCGACGTTCGGCAACTTGCTGCTGATCATGGAGCCCTCTTTCCTGCAGAACTATCCGGCGGTCGGAAACCGAGCATAGCGGATTGAGGGGTCAGGAAAAAGGTTGAAACGGTCGCAGGCGGGATGGGGGTATCGCGGGGCAAGCCCGCTCCCACAAGGGGAGCGGGCTGTTCGAGAGCGGTTACTTGCGCTTGTCCTTGCGCTTTTTCTCGGCTTTCTTGTGGTGCGACATCAAGCGGCGCTTCTTGTTGACCTGGCGATCGGTCAGGGTGTTCTTGTTGCCTTCGTACGGGTTGTCGCTGCCCTTGTACTCGATACGGATCGGCGTGCCGACCAGCTTGAGTACCCGGCGGTAGGTGTTTTCCAGGTAACGCGAGTAGGAACGCGGCACCTTCTCGACCTGGTTGCCGTGGATCACGATGATCGGCGGGTTGGCGCCACCCAGGTGGGCATAGCGCAGCTTGATGCGGCGACCGTTGACCATCGGCGGCTGGTGCTCGCTGACCGCGTCTTCGAGGATCTGGGTCAGGCGGCTGGTCGGCCAGCGGGTGACCGCCGACTTGAACGAGGCCTGCACCGACTTGTACAGGTTGCCCACGCCGGTGCCGTGCAGCGCCGAAATGAAGTGGATGTCGGCGAAATCGACGAAGAACAGCCGGCGCTCCAGCTCGGTCTTCACGTAGTCGCGCTCGCCCGGCTGCATGCCGTCCCACTTGTTCAGGGCGATGACGATGGCACGACCGGCTTCCAGGGCGAAGCCCAGCAGGTTCAGGTCGTGGTCGACCACGCCTTCGCGGGCGTCCATGACGAAGATCACCACGTTGGCGTCCTTGATCGCCTGCAGGGTCTTGACCACGGAGAACTTCTCGACTTCTTCGTGGATCTTACCGCGCTTGCGCACCCCGGCGGTGTCGATCAGGGTGTATTTCTCTTCGTCACGCTCGAAGGGAATGTAGATACTGTCGCGGGTGGTGCCCGGCTGGTCGTAGACCACCACGCGCTCTTCACCGAGCATACGGTTGACCAGGGTCGACTTGCCGACGTTGGGGCGGCCGATGATGGCAATCTTGATACCATCTTTCTCGCTCGGACCCGGGATGCGCGCGGCCTCCTCGCCTTCGGCGACGTCCTCGTCGAGGGCTTCGTCTTCCTTGTCGCGCGGTACCTCGCCCAGCACCAGCTCCATCAGGGCGTTGATGCCACGGCCCTGGGAGCCGGCCACCGGAATGGCGTTGCCCATGCCCATGGGCGCGAACTCGGCGCGAGCGGTGTCCGGATCGATGTTGTCGATCTTGTTGGCCACCAGGAACGACTGCTTGTTACGCTTGCGCAGGTGCTCGGCAATCATCTGGTCGGCGGCGGTCATGCCGGCGCGGGCATCGACCAGGAACAAGACGTAGTCGGCTTCCTCGATGGCCATCAGCGACTGCTCGGCCATCTTCTCGTCCATGCCCACTTCGTCGCCGGTGATACCACCGGTGTCGATCAGGATGTAGGAGCGACCCTGCCAGCGGGCCTCGCCGTACTGGCGGTCACGGGTCAGGCCCGACAAGTCACCGACGATGGCATCGCGGGTCTTGGTCAAGCGGTTGAACATGGTGGATTTACCGACGTTCGGCCGGCCCACCAGGGCGATTACGGGAACCATGCGGCTCTCCACTGCATAAATTCAGAAAATACAAAGGCCGCTGCACAGCAGCGGCCGGAGTTCGGGCGGCACCCGAAGTGCCGCAGCCCGAGGCCTGCACGGCCTCAAGCATAGCCTCAGCGAATGGTCAGCGCCTCGAGCTTGCCGCTGTTGCCGTACACGTAGATGGTGTCACCAACCACCAGCGGACGGGCACGCAGGCCATCGCTATCGATACGCTCGCGACCGACGAAGCGGCCATCGACCTGGCTGAGCAGGTGCAGGTAGCCTTCCAGGTCACCTACCGCCACATAGCTGGAGAACACTTCCGGCGCCGACAGCTGACGACGGGCCAGCGAGTCGTTGCTCCACAGCGCGCTGGAGGAGCGCTCGTCGATGCTTTCCACGGTGCCCGAAGCCAGGCTCACGTAGACGTTGCCGAAGCCCTGGGCCACACCGGCGTAGCTGGAGGCATCACGCTGCCACAGCATCCGGCCGCTTTCCAGGTCAAGGCCCGCAACCCGACCCTGGTAGCTGGTGACGTACAGGGTACCGCCGGACAGCAGCAGGCCACCGTCGATGTCGACAACGCGGTCAAGCTCCGAGCGACCTTGCGGGATGGCAACACGCTGCTCCCAGACCGGCACGCCGTTCTGGGTGTCCAGTGCGACGACCTTGCCGGTCGACAGGCCAGCGATGGCCAGGCGATTGGTCACGATCGGCGCACCGGTACCCCGCAGGGTCAGAACCGCCGGGGTGCTTTCGTAGATCCAGCGACGGTCACCGGTGCTGGCATCCAGGCCGATCACGCGGTCGTCCTGGGTCTGCACCACCACCACGTCACCGTTGGTGGCAGGTGGCGCCAGGACTTCACTGGTGACCCGCGAACGCCAGCGCTGTTCACCGCTGGTCGCATCCAGGGCAATCACCTCGCCTTTGAGGGTGCCGAGCATGACCATGCCGTAACCCACGCCGACGGCGCCGGATACCGGCAGCTCCAGTTCTTTCTTCCAGATCACGTCGCCGGTGTTGCGGTCCAGGGACATCACCACGCCGGTGACATCGGCGGCGTAGATGCGATCGTTCTCGATCGCCGGCACCAGCATGTTGAAGGTTTCGCCCTGACCGTCACCGATCGAGCGGCTCCATTGCTTCTTCAGGACCACCTCTTCGGTGAAACTGGTCAGCTCGGCCGGCGGCAATTCCTTTTTGCTGTTGCTGCTGCAACCCACGGCCAGAAGGGCCAGGCTCAGCACTGCTGCATGTTTCCAACCGATCACGTCACGCATCCCCTTTGGCAAGGTCGTCGAGCTTGAGTTGCAAGCCACCGATCGCGGCGTCATCCGACAGCGCGGCCTTGGCCTTTTCGTAAGCGGCATGGGCATCGGCAGCGCGGCCTGCCTGAACCAGCAGGTCGCCCTTGAGCTCTTCACGGCTGGCCAGGAACGCCTTGTCGGCATCGCCTTCGAGCAGCTTCAGGGCTTCTTCGACCTTGCTCTGGGCAGCCATGACCCGGGCCAGACGCTGGCGGGCGATTTCGCCCAGGGTCGCGTCAGCCGGCTTGTCCATCACCAGCTTGAGCTCGGCGGCGGCGTCGTCCAGCTTGCCGGCATCGACCGCAACCTTGGCCACGAACAGGCCGCCGTACTGGGCGTAGGCGCTGCCACCAAACTCGCTCTTGAGCTTGCCGGACAATTCGGCAACCTTGGCCGCATCCGGTGCGCCGGTAGGCGTCAGGGTGGTTTCCAGCAGGGCCTGATAGAGGTTCGAGGCGCCTTGCGACTGGTTGGCCTGGTATTTCTGGAAGGCTTGCCAGCCAAACACTATCACCAGTGCCAGCAGGCCGCCGGTGACCAGTGGCTTGCCGTTACGCTGCCACCAGTCCTTGAATGCCGCCAGCTGTTCATCATCGGTACTCGACACCCCAATACTCCTTTTCACCAAATCGGCTGTTGACCCGCTTCACGCCTGCGCGAGGGAAGCTTCCAGGTGCTCTGCCAGAGCATCCCAGGCAATGTTTTGTTGTTCGCCCTGGCCACGCAGGGGTTTGAAACCTACCACTTGTTGCGCCAGTTCGTCGTCCCCCAGGATCAAGGCGAACAGCGCCGCACTCTTGTCGGCCTTCTTGAACTGGCTCTTGAAGCTGCCGCCACCGGCGTTGACCTGCAGGCGCAGGTTCGGCAGCCGGTCACGCAGGCGTTCGCTCAGGGACAGGCCAGCCAGTTCGGCCTGCTCGCCGACGGCGCACAGGTAGACATCGACCTGGCGGTTGATCGACTCGGGCACCTGCTCCAGGGTTTCCAGCAGCAGGATCAGGCGCTCGATGCCCATGGCGAAACCGACGCCCGGGGTCGGCTTGCCGCCCATCTGCTCGACCAGGCCATCGTAACGGCCACCGGCGCAGACGGTGCCCTGGGAGCCGAGCTTGTCGGTGACCCACTCGAACACGGTCTTGCTGTAGTAGTCCAGGCCGCGCACCAGCTTGGTGTTGATCACGAACGGAATGCCGGCGGCATCCAGGCGTGCCTTGAGGCCGTCAAAGTGTACCCGCGACTCCTCGTCCAGGTAGTCTTCGAGCTTCGGCGCATCAACCAGCACCGCCTGGGTGTTGGTGTCCTTGCTGTCGAGGATGCGCAGCGGGTTGCTCTTGAGGCGACGCTGGCTGTCTTCGTCCAGCAGGTCCAGACGCGCCGAGAGGAACTCGACCAGCGCATCACGGTAGCGGGCACGGGCTTCGCTGGTGCCCAGGCTGTTGAGCTCGAGCTTGACCGCGTCGCGAATGCCCAGCAGGCCCCAGAGACGCCAGGTCAGCAGGATCAGCTCGGCGTCGATGTCGGGACCGTCAAGGTTGAAGACTTCCACGCCGATCTGGTTGAACTGGCGATAACGGCCTTTCTGTGGGCGCTCGTGGCGGAACATCTGGCCGATGTACCACAGTTTCTGCACCTGGCCGCTGCCGGTGATGCCGTGCTCTAGCACCGCACGCACGCACGCCGCTGTGCCTTCCGGACGCAGGGTCAGGGAGTCGCCGTTGCGGTCGTCGAAGGTGTACATCTCTTTTTCGACGATGTCGGTGACTTCACCGATCGAACGCTTGAACAGCTCGGTGAACTCGACGATCGGCGTGCGGATCTGGCGATAGCCATAGGTGTCCAGCAGCCCGGCGACGGTGTTCTCGAAATAGCGCCACAGGGGCGTCTGCTCGGGCAGGATGTCGTTCATGCCACGGATGGCTTGCAGCGATTTGCTCACGGGTAATCCTTACGAATCTGAGTGTCAGCCACGGGCGATCACGGCCGCGTCGGCTTCGGCCTTTTCGGCCGCCTTCTGGCGGATGAGTTTTTCCAGCTCATCGACCAGGTTGTCATTGGTCAGCTTCTGCGATGGCTTGCCATCGATGTAGATCAGGTTCGGCGTGCCGCCGGTCAACCCGACATGGGCTTCCTTGGCCTCGCCCGGACCGTTTACCACACAGCCGATCACGGCCACGTCCAGCGGTACCAGCAGGTCTTCCAGGCGCCCTTCCAGCTCGTTCATGGTCTTGACCACATCGAAGTTCTGCCGCGAGCAGCTCGGGCAGGCGATGAAGTTGATGCCACGGGAACGCAAGTGCAGGGACTTGAGGATGTCGTAACCGACTTTCACTTCCTCGACCGGGTCTGCTGCCAGGGAGATGCGAATGGTATCGCCAATCCCTTCGGCGAGCAGCATACCGAGGCCGACCGCGGATTTCACCGTGCCCGAGCGCAGGCCACCGGCTTCGGTGATGCCCAGGTGCAGCGGCTGGATGATCTGCTTGGCCAGCAGGCGGTAGGCCTCGACGGCCATGAACACGTCGGAGGCCTTGACGCTGACCTTGAAGTCCTGGAAATCCAGGCGGTCGAGGTGTTCCACGTGGCGCAATGCCGACTCGACCAGGGCCGCCGGGGTTGGCTCGCCGTACTTCTTCTGCAGGTCCTTTTCCAGGGAACCGGCGTTGACGCCGATGCGGATCGGGATACCGCGGTCGCGGGCGGCATCGACCACCGCGCGCACACGGTCTTCACGACCGATGTTGCCCGGGTTGATACGCAGGCAGTCGACGCCCAGTTCGGCCACACGCAAGGCAATGCGGTAGTCGAAGTGGATGTCGGCGACCAGCGGCACACTGACCAGCTGCTTGATCCGGCCGAAAGCCTCGGCGGCGTCCATGTCCGGCACCGAGACACGGACGATATCGACGCCGGCATCGACCAGGCGGTTGATCTGCGCCACGGTGGCGGCGACGTCATTGGTGTCGGTGTTGGTCATGCTCTGGACGGCGATGGGGGCATCACCGCCGACAGGCACATTACCCACCCAGATTTTTCGGGATTCGCGACGCTTGATCGGAGATTCGCCGTGCATGACTTATTGTCCCAACTTCAGGCGAGCGGTCTCGCCACTGGTAAACGGCTTGATGTCGACTGCCTGGCCGTTGTAGCTGACCTGCACGCCACGGGCAAAGCCCAGGCGTACGGAGAACGGCGGCTTGCCGTTCAGGTCCAGGCTGTCGCCCTTGCGCTTGATGGCGCTGAACAGCACCTTGCCATTGCCGTCGGTGACCGAGGTCCAGCAATCGGCGGTGAATTGCATATGCAGCTGGCCGCTGCCAGCCGCTACCGGCGCCGCCGGGGCTGGCGCCACGGGCGCGACAGGTGCGCTGGCGACGACGACCGGGGCCACAGGGGCAACCGGGGCCGGGGCTGGTGCGCCAACCACCGCTGCCGGGGCAACCGGAGTGGTAGTAACAGGGGCAGCCGGTGCTACCGGGCTGACCGGCACCACAGGCGTCGGGGCTTCAGCGGCCGGCTGTTCGGTCGAGGCGGGGGCCTGTTCCAGGTTCAGCGGTGTGCTTTCCGGCTGCTGCGAGGCGTTGACCGCCTGGTCTTCCGGCTCGTCCAGCGGATGAATCTGGGTGGTGCCGTCGGCACTTTCGACCTCGACATGTTCCAGGGCCATGTTGACCAGGTCCTTGCCCCGCTGGCTGCTTTGATCCTGCCACCAGAAGAAGCCGCCACCGATCACCACCACCAGGATCACCAGGCTGACCACGCGCAGGATATTGTGCGACAGGCGTACCGGCTCCTCGATCCGGCCCAGGGCATGCACTTCGCTGCCTTGGGCGTGGGTGCCGGTGCACTGGTCGAAGGCCTGCACCAGGGCGGCCTGGTCCATGTCCAGCAGCTTGGCGTAAGCGCGGATGTAGCCGCGGGCAAAGGTGTGCCCAGGCAGCTTGTCGAAGGCGCCGGCTTCAAGATTGTTCAACGAGGTCACGGTCAGGTTGAGCTTGCGGGCCACTTCGGCCTGCGACAGGCTCCTGCTCTCGCGGGCCTGACGCAAAATCTCGCCTGGATTCTCGCGAGTCGCTGCTGCTACTTCGGGATGCGCCGCTTTCATCATTGCTCCGACAGGTATTGCTGATATTCCGGCGTGCCGGGATAAAGTCGTTGTAATTGCAGGCCCATATCGGCGGCCTTGTTCCGTTCTTCGAAGACACTGGCCAGGCGACTGCCCAGCAGCAGGCTGCGGGCACTGTGGTCGCTCAGCTGGCTGAAACGATCGTAGTAGTCACGGGCCGGCACATAATGCCTGTCTTCGTAAGACAACTCAGCCATTTCCAGCAACGCGCGCGGTTGCTGCTGGTTGAGTCGCAAAGCTTTTACCAGGTAGACCTGCGCCTGATCGCGCTGGCCGAGCCTCAAGGCGGTCAGGCCGAGGTTTTCGAACACCCTGGAACGCTCAGGATACAGCGTATCGGTCGCGGCTTGGGCAAACATCTGCTGTGCCTGCGCGAATTGCCCCTGAGCATAAAGGAAACTGCCGTAGTTGTTCTGGATCCGCGTGTCGTCCGGGCGACCGGCCAACGCCTTGCGAAAGTGCGCCTCGGCAAGCCGTGGCTCGTCTTCGGCCTGATACACCAAAGCCAGGGCAGCGTTGGCGGCGGCATCCTGGCTATCGAGATCGAGGGCTTTTTTCAGCGGCCCCCTGGCCTGTTCGGTCAAACCTTGTTGCAAATATCCCAGTCCCAACTGCACGTAGGCCTGTACGGCCTGCGCCCTGCCCTCACGGCTGGCGAGCGCGTCCGAACTCCCGCCAGACACGCAGCCTGCAAGCAGGGCGAGCGACAGGATCGACAGCGCAACGCGCAGGGTCATGGAGGTCCTCTCTTCAGTTCCGTGCAGCGCTGTCTTGCACATCGCTGTCGGCGCTCAACTGGCGCACGGCGATATAGCGCTCGCTACGGCGGGTGCGGTCCATCACCTGGCCGACCAGCTGGCCGCAGGCCGCGTCGATGTCTTCACCACGGGTGGTGCGCACCGTCACGTTGTAACCGGCGTGATGCAGGTGATCCTGGAACCGGCGGATGGCGTTGTTGCTCGGCCGCTCGTAACCGGAATGCGGGAACGGGTTGAACGGGATCAGGTTGATCTTGCACGGCACGTTCTTGAGCAGCTCGGCCATTTCCACGGCATGCTCGAGCTTGTCGTTGACGTCCTTGAGCAGGGTGTACTCGATGGTCAGCACGCGCTTTTCGCCGAGTTCCGACATGTAGCGCATGCACGAATCGAGAACGACCTTGAGCGGGTACTTCTTGTTGATCGGCACCAGTTCGTTGCGCAGCGCGTCGTTCGGCGCGTGCAGCGACAGGGCCAGGGAGACGTCGATGTGCTTGGCCAGCTCATCGATCATCGGTACCACGCCGGAGGTGGACAGAGTCACCCGGCGCTTGGAAATGCCGTAGCCGAGGTCGTCCATCATCAGGTGCATGGCGGCGACCACGTTGTCGAAGTTCAGCAGCGGCTCACCCATGCCCATCATCACCACGTTGGTGATGGCACGGTCGATGGTGGCGGGAACACTGCCAAACGATTTGTTGGCAATCCACACCTGGCCGATAACTTCGGCGGCGGTGAGGTTGCTGTTGAATCCTTGCTTGCCGGTGGAGCAGAAACTGCAATCCAGGGCGCAACCGGCCTGGGACGAGACACACAGGGTGCCACGCTTGCCCTGGGGGATGTACACGGTCTCGACGCAGCTGCCGGACGCCACGCGCACCACCCATTTACGGGTGCCGTCGCTGGAGATGTCCTCGCTGACCACTTCCGGACCGCGAATCTCGGCAACCGCCTTGAGCTTTTCGCGCAGGGCCTTGCCGACGTTGGTCATGGCGTCGAAATCATCGACGCCAAAGTGGTGAATCCATTTCATTACCTGACCGGCACGGAAGCGCTTCTCCCCGATTGAGTCGAAGAATTTTTCCATTTCCGGCTGGGTCAGCCCCAACAGGTTAGTTTTGCCAGTCGATGTCGTCATGGATTCACCCTCACCCGTAAGCCTTGGCTTAGCGAGTGGTTACCTCGGTAGCTGCGAAGAAGTAAGCGATTTCGCGAGCAGCAGCGGCTTCGGAGTCCGAACCGTGGACAGCGTTGGCGTCGATGGACTCGGCGAAGTCGGCGCGGATGGTGCCGGCAGCAGCTTCTTTAGGGTTGGTGGCGCCCATCAGCTCGCGGTTCAGAGCGATGGCGTTCTCGCCTTCCAGAACCTGGACGACAACTGGACCGGAAGTCATGAAGGCAACCAGGTCAGCGAAGAAACCGCGCTCTTTGTGCTCGGCGTAGAAGCCTTCGGCTTCGGCTTTGGACAGTTGCTTGATTTTCGAAGCAACGATGCGCAGGCCAGCTTCTTCGAAGCGGGTGGTGATCTTGCCGATCACGTTCTTGGCAACGGCGTCAGGCTTGATGATCGAGAAAGTACGTTGAACAGCCATGGAAAACTCCAGAAACGTTGAGTGAAGCGAAAAATTAAACCCGCGAATTATACGCGGGTTCCGGGGGATTGCCTAACCTGCTGAGTGCGCTCAGTCGGCTTCTTCGATCCAGGCCGCCTGGATGGCTTCGAGAACCTTCTCGCCGCCACGTTGCGGATCGTCACTGAACTCCGGCAACGCCAGCACCCACTGGTGCAGGTCGACGAAATTCACATAACGAGGATCGACTTCCGGCTTGCTTTCGGCAAGCTGGATTGCAATTTCAAGTACATCAATCCATTTCAAGCTCATGCTGACTCCGGGATCAATGCGGCGCTTCGGCGGCGTGGTTGAGCGAGTATTTCGGGATTTCGACGGTCAGGTCCTCGGTGCCGACCTTGGCCTGGCAGGTCAGGCGCGACGTGGCCTCAAGGCCCCAGGCGCGATCGAGATAGTCTTCTTCCAGCTCGTCGGCTTCGTTGAGCGAGTTGAAGCCTTCGCGAATGACGCAGTGGCACGTGGTGCAGGCGCAGACGCCGCCGCAGGCGCTCTCGATCTCGATGTGGTTGTCATGGGCCACTTCAAGAATGGACTTACCGGTTTCAGCCTCCACGACCATCCCCTCAGGGCAGAACTTCTCGTGGGGCAGAAAAATCACCTGCGGCATCAGTTATTCCTCGATCTCATTCAGGTTGCGCCCGGCCAACGCGGCTTTTACCGTCGAATCAAGGCGACGGGCGGCAAAGGCATCGGTCACTTGCGACAGACGCTTGGTCTGCTGCTCGATGGCCGCGCCATCGGTGCCGGTGATCAAATCACGCAAATCTTGCATCTGTTGCTCGATGGCCAGACGCTCCTCGGCGTCGAGCAGCCGGTCGCCATCGGCGTCCAGCGCACCCTGCACAGCTTCGAGCAGGCGCTCGGCATCGACCTGGTGTTCGCGCAGCTGACGCGCCACCTTGTCGAAGCCGGCATGCTCGAAGGAGTCCTTGAGCATGCGGGCGATTTCGCCGTCGGTCAGGCCGTAGGACGGCTTGACCTGGATGCTCGACTCGACGCCCGAGCCCAGCTCACGGGCCGAAACGCTGAGCAGGCCGTCGGCGTCGACCTGGAAGGTCACGCGGATCTTCGCCGCACCGGCCACCATGGCCGGAATACCACGCAGCTCGAAACGGGCCAGGGAACGGCAGTCGCTGATCAGTTCGCGCTCACCCTGGAGCACGTGGATCATCATGGCCGACTGGCCATCCTTATAGGTGGTGAACTCCTGGGCGCGGGCGACCGGGATGGTGGTGTTGCGCGGAATCACCTTCTCCATCAGCCCGCCCATGGTCTCCAACCCCAGGGACAGCGGAATCACGTCCAGAAGCAGCAACTCGCCACCATCACGGCGGTTACCGGCCAGGGTATCGGCCTGGATGGCGGCGCCGATGGCGACTACCTGGTCCGGGTCGATCTCGGTCAGCGGCGTACGACCAAACAGGGCCCCTACCGCCTCGCGCACACGCGGCACGCGGGTCGAACCACCGACCATCACTACGGCACCGACCTCTTCCAGCTCGACGCCGCTGTCGCGCA
Organism: Pseudomonas sp. NPDC090755; assembly: GCF_044769005.1. NCBI lineage: Bacteria > Pseudomonadati > Pseudomonadota > Gammaproteobacteria > Pseudomonadales > Pseudomonadaceae > Pseudomonas > Pseudomonas sp. NPDC090755. The sequence continues at coordinate 406,328 of NZ_JBIVXC010000002.1, forward strand.
CGGCGCGGCGGCAGGCCTTGAGGCTGCGGGCAACCATCGGCTCGATCAGGGCATCGAAGGCGGCACGGGTCAGCTCGGCCTGCCAGCTGCCGTAGGCAACCTGGACCGCATCGGCATCCGTCAGGGCCTCCTTGGCTGCACAGGCGGTTTCCAGCAGCTGGCGCTGGGCACCCGGATCGAGGTCCGAGGACAGGCCGGCCTGCTCGACGATCCAGCTGGCAATCGCGTGGTCGAAGTCATCACCGCCCAGGGCGCTGTCGCCACCGGTGGCCAGCACTTCGAACACGCCGCCGGTCAGGCGCAGGATCGAGATGTCGAAAGTGCCACCACCCAGGTCGTAGATGGCCACCAGGCCTTCGGCATTCTGGTCCAGGCCATAGGCGACCGCGGCGGCGGTCGGCTCGTTGAGCAGGCGCAGCACATTCAGACCGGCCAGGCGCGCGGCATCCTTGGTGGCCTGGCGCTGGGCGTCGTCGAAGTAGGCCGGCACGGTGATTACCGCGCCTACCAGCTCACCACCCAGGGTTTCTTCAGCACGCTGGCGCAGCACCTTGAGGATGTCGGCCGAGACCTCGACCGGGCTCTTCGCGCCCTGGACGGTGTCGATGAACGGCATGTGCGACTCGCCGCCGACGAAGCGATAGGGCAACTGCTCGCCCAACTGCTTGACGTCAGCCAGGCCACGGCCCATCAGGCGCTTGACCGACAGCACGGTGTTGAGCGGGTCGCTGGAGGCGGCATCGCGCGCCACCTGGCCGACATCGATGCGGTCAGCGTGGTAGCGCACGGCAGACGGCAGGATGACCTTGCCCTGTGCATCGGGCAGGGGCTCGCTGCGGCCGCTGCGCAGGGCTGCAACCAGGGAGTTGGTGGTGCCAAGGTCGATACCCACCGCCAGGCGGCGCTGGTGCGGTTGAGGGCTCTGACCGGGTTCGGCGATCTGCAGTAGGGCCATGCTTATCTGAATACCAGGGGCGCCGCCAAAGGCAGCGTCGGGTTAATCGTCGAGGCGCTCTTCCAGCTGGCGCACTTCATAGGCGAGCTTGTCGAGAAACTGCATGCGGCGCATCAGGCGTTCAGCCTGGTCGCGCTGCGCAGGATCATTCCAGCAGGCGGCGAAGTCCTCGTTGAGCGCTTCCTGGGCGACCTTCAAGCGACGCTTGAAGACGGCAACGCCATCGAGGTCGGCACTGTCCTGCAGGTCTTCGAGCTCTTCGCGCAATTGCATCTGCTGCAGCAGGAACTCGGGATCATGGACGGTGACTTCCTGCGGCACTTCATGACCGCCGATCGCCAACAGGTAGCGGGCACGCCGGGGCGCGCTCTTGAGTGTCTGGTACGCCTCGTTCAGCGCAGCCGAACGCTCCAGCGCAATGCGCTGTTCACGTTCGGAAGCATCGGCGAAGCGATCCGGATGAACCTCGCGGGCCAGCTCGCGATAGCGAACGGCCAGCTTGTCGAGGTCCAGGCGGAAGCCAGGTTGCAGGTCAAACAGGGCGAAATGACAAGGAGTACCCACGCGCAGCCTCAGACGTTGAAGCTTTCGCCGCAGCCACACTCACCGCGCACGTTGGGGTTGTTGAACTTGAAGCCTTCGTTCAACCCTTCCTTGACGAAATCCAGTTCGGTACCGTCGAGGTACGTCAGGCTTTTCGGGTCGATGATCACTTTCTGGCCATGACTTTCGAAGACCTGGTCTTCGTCGGCCAGCTCATCGACGAACTCCAGCACATAGGCCAGGCCCGAGCAGCCGGTGGTGCGCACGCCAAGGCGAATGCCAACGCCTTTGCCGCGTCCATCAAGGGAGCGGCGCACGTGGTTGGCGGCCGCCTCTGTCATGCTGATAGCCATCGAAACTCCTTACCTGCAACAGGCGAACTTAGAGCAAACCTTTCTTCTGCTTGTAATCGCGTACGGCCGCCTTGATGGCGTCCTCGGCGAGTACCGAGCAGTGGATCTTGACCGGCGGCAGCGCCAGTTCTTCGGCCAGCTGGGTGTTCTTGATGGTTTCGGCTTCGTCCAGGGTCTTACCCTTCATCCACTCGGTGGCCAGGGAGCTGGAGGCGATGGCCGAACCACAGCCGTAGGTCTTGAACTTGGCGTCTTCGATGACGCCCTGCTCGTTGACCTTGATCTGCAGGCGCATCACGTCGCCGCACGCCGGGGCGCCGACCATGCCGGTGCCGACGTCCGGGTCCTCGGCATTCATCTTGCCGACGTTACGCGGGTTTTCGTAGTGGTCGATGACCTTTTCACTGTAAGCCATGGTGCAATTCCTTCCTCATCAGAGAGCCGCTCTTGCCGGCGACTACTTAGTGCGCAGCCCACTCGATCTTGGAGATGTCGACGCCGTCTTTGTACATATCCCACAGCGGCGACAGTTCGCGCAGCTTGGTTACGGCCTCGCAGACTTTCTGCGCGGCGTAGTCGATTTCTTCTTCGGTGGTGAAACGACCGAAGGTGAAGCGGATGGAGCTATGTGCCAGCTCGTCGTTGCGGCCCAGGGCGCGCAGCACGTAGGACGGTTCCAGCGAGGCCGAAGTACAGGCCGAACCGGAAGACACTGCCAGGTCCTTGAGGGCCATGATCAGCGACTCGCCTTCGACGTAGTTGAAGCTCAGGTTCAGGTTGTGCGGAATGCGCGCAGTCATGCAGCCGTTGATGTACAGCTCTTCCAGGCCTTCGACCTGTTTGTAGAAGCGCTCGCTCAGGGCCTTGATGCGCACGTTCTCGCTGGCCATCAGTTCCTTGGCGATGGCGAAGGCTTCGCCCATGCCGACGATCTGGTGGGTAGCCAGGGTGCCCGAGCGCATGCCGCGCTCGTGACCGCCACCGTGCATGGTGGCTTCCAGGCGCACGCGAGGCTTGCGACCGACGTACAGGGCGCCGATGCCTTTGGGACCGTAGGTCTTGTGGGCGGAGAACGACATCAGGTCGACTTTCAGCTTCTGCAGGTCGATCTCGACCTTGCCGGTGGACTGCGCGGCATCGACATGGAACAGGACGCCTCGGGCGCGGGTCAACTCACCGATGGCGGCGATGTCGTTGATGGTGCCGATTTCGTTGTTCACGTGCATGATCGACACCAGGATGGTGTCGTCACGCAGGGCCGCCTCGACCATGGCCGGGGTGATCAGGCCATCGGTACCGGGCTCGATGTAGGTGACTTCGAAACCTTCACGCTCCAGCTGGCGAGTGCTGTCCAGGACAGCCTTGTGCTCGATCTTGGAGGTGATCAGGTGCTTGCCCTTGGTGCCGTAGAAGTGCGCGACGCCCTTGATTGCCAGGTTGTCGGACTCGGTAGCACCGCTGGTCCAGACAATTTCCCGCGGGTCGGCGTTGACCAGGTCGGCGACCTGGCGACGAGCGTTCTCGACCGCCTCTTCGGCTTTCCAGCCAAAGACGTGGGAGCGCGACGCCGGGTTACCGAAGTTCCCGTCGACCAGCAGGCAGTCGCTCATCTTCTGAGCAACGCGGGGATCGACCGGGGTGGTCGCGGAGTAATCGAGGTAAATCGGCAACTTCATTGAATATCTCCTATCAGGCGGTCGCGCCGCGCGTCGAAACGGTCATTCGACGGCGGACGTCTCAATCTTGTCCAGCTGCGGTGCCCGGCCTGCGATACGACGCAGATCCTGGCGCTGGGCGACTTCTTGCACCTCACGGCGAGTAACAAGGTCAGCCAGGCTGATGCCGCTGAGAAACTCGTGAATCTGCTGGCTCAGGTCACACCACAGGTGGTGCGTCAGGCAGGTGTCGCCAGCGTGGCAATCACCCAAACCCTGGCAGCGTGTGGCGTCGACCGATTCGTTGACCGCATCGATGACCTGGGCGACCTGAATGCTCTCCATGCTTCGCGACAGCTGATAGCCGCCGCCAGGACCGCGCACACTGGAAACCAGGCTGCTGCGGCGCAGCTTTGCAAACAGCTGCTCCAGATAAGAGAGGGAAATGCCTTGGCGTTCGGAAATGTCGGCCAGAGACACCGGCCCATGCTGCGCGTGCAACGCCAGGTCAAGCATGGCGGTCACGGCGTATCGGCCTTTTGTAGTCAGTCGCATGGCTAGTAGGTACCACGGGGTTACGGGATGGGAGCGAGTATGCTATTCCCGAGCATTTAAGTCAACTATAAGACCTAGTGCTTTAGTCGGGTTTGCCGCGGGACGGCGGCCGAATGATAGCAAACTAAGGGGCGCTTGCGCACGCCCCTTCTGTCACTGCGCGGACGCGTTGCTGCGCGCCTCTTCCTTGATCTCGGCGAAGTCCTCTTCGCGCAGGGCGGGAAGCTCCTTGGCGCAGTAGTCACTGCCAAGGTTCTTCAGGGCGCCGCACATGTCCTCCAGGCGTCCGTCGACCGCCTGCAGGTGATCGAGCAACTGGCCAATGGCCCGGGCCACCGGGTCAGGCATGTCCTCGCTGACCCCGTAGGCGTCGAAGCCGATCTTCTCGGCCATGGCCTTGCGCCGGGCCTCCACACCCTCGTCGGTCTTGACGATGATCCGCCCGGGAATGCCAACCGCGGTAGCGCCTGCCGGCACCGCCTTGGTCACCACCGCATTGGAGCCGATCTTGGCCCCGGCGCCGACCGTGAACGGCCCCAGCACCTTGGCCCCGGCACCGACCACCACGCCGTCTTCCAGGGTCGGGTGCCGCTTGCCCTTGTTCCAGCTGGTGCCGCCCAGGGTCACGCCCTGGTACAGGGTGACGTCGTCGCCGATCTCGGCGGTTTCACCGATAACGATGCCCATTCCGTGGTCAATGAAGAAGCGCCGGCCGACCTTGGCCCCCGGATGGATCTCGATGCCGGTCATCCAGCGACCGAAGTTCGACACCAGCCGCGCCAGCCATTTCCAGTCCCGCTTCCACAGGGCGTGAGCACCGCGATGCAGCCAGATGGCGTGCATGCCCGGGTAGCAGGTCAACACTTCAAAGGCATTGCGCGCCGCCGGGTCACGGTGGAAAACGCTCTGGATATCTTCACGCAGACGCTCGAACATCTATTGATCCTTCCGCTTATGCGGCTCGCCACGGGCCACTTTCTGGGTTTCCGTGAGAATGCCGCGCAAAATACTCATTTCCGAACGGTTGACCGAGCTACGCCCGTAGAGTCGACGCAAACGCGGCATCAGGTGCCTGGGCTTCTGCGGATCGAGGAAACCGATCTCGACCAGGGTCTTTTCCAGGTGCTCGTAGAAGCGCTCCATTTCATCCATGGTCGCCAGCTCCTCGGTGCTCGCCTCGGGCTTTTGCACCTTTGGCGCCTGGCCTTCCACTGCCAGCCAGGCCATGCGCACTTCATAAGCCAGCACCTGCACCGCCGCCGCCAGGTTCAGCGAGCTGAAGTCGGGATTGGACGGGATGTGCACATGGAAATGACAGCGCTGCAGCTCTTCATTGGTCAGGCCGGCGTGCTCGCGACCGAACACCAGGGCGATCTCCATACCCTGGGCGGCCTCCTCGATGACCTTGGCGCCGCACTCGCGCGGATCGACCAACGGCCAGGGCAGGCGGCGGTCACGGGCACTGGTGCCCAGCACCAGGTTGCAACCGACCAATGCCTCTTCGAGGGTGGCAACCACCTGGGTGCCGGCCAGCACGTCGTCGGCGCCGGAGGCACGGGCATCGGCCTCGGGCGACGGGAAGTCCAGCGGGTCGACCAGCACCAGGCGCGACAAGCCCATGTTTTTCATGGCACGCGCAGCGCCGCCGATATTGCCGGGGTGGCTGGTATTGACCAGAACAACACGAATATTTTGCAGCAAGGCGAAGTGCTCACAGACACGGGAAAGGGGGAGTAAATCTTACAGAAGCGACCAGCGTAGCGCCACGAAAGCAAATCTCACACTTCTGCGAAGCAAGTTTTCTGCTAGAATGTGCGGCTTTCTTCTTTAACATCCCCAGGTGAAACGCCCATGCAGCCTATGCTGAATATCGCGCTGCGCGCCGCTCGCAGCGCCAGTGAACTGATTTTCCGCTCCATCGAACGCCTGGATACCATCAAGGTTGATGAGAAGGACGCCAAAGACTACGTCTCCGAAGTCGATCGCGCCGCCGAGAAAATGATCGTCGACGCCTTGCGCAAGGCCTATCCGAACCACACCATCCGCGGCGAAGAGACCGGGCTGCATGCCGGCAGCGGCGAAGAAGGCAAGGACTACGAGTGGATCATCGATCCGCTGGACGGCACCACCAACTTCCTGCGTGGCGTTCCACACTTTGCTGTAAGCATTGCCTGTAAATACCGTGGCCGCCTCGAGCATGCCGTGGTTCTGGACCCTGTCCGCCAGGAAGAATTCACTGCCAGCCGTGGCCGTGGCGCCCAACTGAACGGCCGTCGCCTGCGCGTCAGCCCTCGCACCAGCCTGGAAGGCGCCCTGCTGGGCACCGGCTTCCCGTTCCGTGACAACCAGATGGCTGACCTGGACAACTACCTGGGCATGTTCCGCGCCCTGGTCGGCCAGACCGCCGGCATCCGCCGCGCGGGTGCCGCCAGCCTGGACCTGGCCTACGTGGCTGCCGGTCGCTTCGATGCCTTCTGGGAATCGGGCCTGTCGGAATGGGACATGGCAGCAGGCACCCTGCTGATCCAGGAAGCCGGCGGTCTGGTGAGCGACTTCACCGGTGGCCACGATTTCCTCGAAAAAGGCCACATCGTTGCCGGCAACACCAAGTGCTTCAAGGCCGTCCTGACGGCTATCCAGCCGCACCTGCCCGCCTCGATCAAACGCTGAGTTTCGATCGGGCATAAAAAAGCACCCCTCGGGGTGCTTTTTTTATGCCATGAAACACAGCGGGATCTCGGGAAGCTGTGGGAGCCGGCAAAGCCGGCGACGGCATCAGCGGGGAATCAGCCCCTGCGCGTTGCCGGTATCGCAGGCTTGTCCAGCCCCCTACACCCATCTCACAGAGGCGCCATTACTGCTGCGGCTGCGCCTCGCTCAAGATCAGCTTGCCTTCCTTATCCAGCGGAATCTGCGCGCCCGGATCACGATCCATGCGAACCTGGCCGACCTTGTCACCGATCGAATATTTCACGTCATAGCCAACCACCTTCTCACTCAGGTCGTTGACCGTGTTGCAGCGGGTCTGGGTGGTGGTATAGGTGTCACGCTCCTGCATGCCCTCTTGCACCTTGTTACCAGCGTAGCCACCGCCGACCGCACCAGCGACCGTGGCAATCTTCTTGCCGGTGCCGCCACCGATCTGGTTACCCAGCAAACCACCCGCCACCGCGCCCAGCACGGTACCGGCGATCTGGTGCTGGTCCTTGACCGGCGCCTGACGCGTCACTGTCACGTCCTTGCATACTTCCCGTGGAGTCTTGACGGTCTGCTTGACCGGTTGCACCGCCAGCACTTCGGCGAACTCCGGACCGCTCTTGACCAGACTGTAGGTGGCCACAGCACCACCGGCAGTCACACCGACAGCACCCAGAACCGCACCCACCAGCATTGACTTGTTCACGTGAACCTCCTGATCGTACCTGCGGGACTTAGCCCGCCTTCTCCTTGCCTTGGAGCATAAAAAAAGGCGCGAGTTCAATACTCGCGCCTTCTTCTACGACGAACAGTGTGGGAATTACCCTTATGGACGGTCGTCCACACCTTCGGCCTTGACCGGAGGAATCAGGTCCTCACTGCTCAGGTTCAGCCAGATCAGCACCACGTTGGCGATGTAGATCGACGAGTAGGTACCGGCCATGACACCGATGAACAGTGCCAGCGAGAAGCCCCACAGGTTGTCGCCACCGAAGAACAGCAGCGCGGCGATGGCCAGCAGGGTCGACACCGAAGTGGCGATGGTGCGCAGCAGGGTCTGGGTGGTCGAGATGTTGATGTTCTCGATCAGCGAAGCCTTGCGCAGCACGCGGAAGTTCTCCCGCACGCGGTCGAACACGACGATGGTGTCGTTGAGCGAGTAGCCGATGATCGCCAGCACCGCCGCCAGCACCGTCAGGTCGAAGGTGATCTGGAAGAACGACAGGATGCCCATGGTCACGACCACGTCATGCACCAGCGACAGGATCGCACCCAGGGCGAACTTCCACTGAAAGCGGAAGGCCAGGTAGATCATGATGCCGCCCAAGGCCAGCAGCATGCCCAGGCCACCCTGGTCACGCAGCTCCTCGCCCACTTGCGGACCGACGAACTCGACACGCTTGACCACGGCCGGGTTGTCGGAACTCACCTTCTGCAGCGCCTCGGCCACACGGTTGCCCAGCATCGGGTCATCGCCCGGCATGCGCACCAGCAGGTCGGTGGTGGCGCCGAAGCTCTGCACCACGGCGTCCTGGAAGCCGGCCTTGACCAGTTCTTCACGCACCTGACCAAGGTTGGCCGGACGCTCGTAGGTCAGCTCGATGAGCGTACCGCCAGTGAAGTCCAGGCCGAAGTTGAGGCCCTTGTAGAACCAGCTGAACAGCGCCAGCACGGTAAGCAGCAGGGTGACGCCGAACGCGAAGTTGCGCACACCCATGAAGTTGATGGTACGTAGCATGGCAGCCCCTTAAACCCACAGCTTCTTGATATCACGCCCACCGCAGGTCAGGTTGACCATTGCGCGGGTAACCATGACGGCCGTGAACATCGAGGTGAAAATCCCGAGGGACATGGTAACCGCGAAGCCCTTGACCGGACCGGTACCCATGGCGAAGAGGATGCCGCCGACCAGCAAGGTGGTCAGGTTGGCGTCGACAATCGCCGTGTAGGCACGGTTGAAGCCTTCGTGGATGGCGCGCTGCACCGACATGCCGGCGGCCAGCTCTTCGCGGATCCGCGAGAAGATCAGCACGTTGGCGTCGACCGCCATACCCATGGTCAATACGATACCGGCGATACCCGGCAGGGTCAGGGTGGCGCCCAGCAAGGACATCAACGCCAGCAGCATGACCATGTTACCGGCCAGGGCGACAGTGGCGATCAGGCCGAAGAAACGGTAGATGGCCATGATGAACAGCGAGACGAACAGCATGCCCCACAGGGATGCATCGATACCCTTGGTGATGTTGTCAGCACCCAGGCTCGGGCCAATGGTACGTTCTTCAGCGAAGTACATCGGCGCCGCCAGACCACCGGCACGCAGCAGCAGGGCCAGTTCCGAGGATTCACCCTGGCCATTCAGGCCGGTGATGCGGAACTGGCTGCCCAGTGGCGACTGGATGGTCGCCAGGCTGATGATCTTTTTCTCTTCCTGGAAGGTCTGGATGGCGACGTCTTTCTCGACACCGTCAACCACTTGCTTCTCGTAGCGGGTGATCGGGCGCTGCTCGATGAAGATCACCGCCATGCTGCGACCAACGTTGCTGCGGGTCGCGCGGCTCATCAGTTCGCCACCATGGCCGTCCAGGCGAATGTTCACCTGCGGGCGACCTTGCTCGTCAAAGCTGGCCTGGGCATCGGTAACCTGGTCACCGGTGATGATCAGGCCACGCTCGACCGCTGCCGAACGACCGCCTTCGCGGAATTCGAAGACTTCGGTGGTGGCCTTGGAAGCACCCGGCTCGGCACCCAGGCGGAACTCGAGGTTCGCGGTCTTGCCCAGGATACGCTTGGCTTCGGCAGTGTCCTGCACGCCCGGCAGCTCGACCACGATACGGTTGGCGCCCTGACGCTGGACCAGCGGCTCGGCCACGCCCAGTTCGTTGACCCGGTTACGTACCGTGGTCAGGTTCTGCTTGATCGAGTACTCACGGATTTCCGCGACCTTGGCCGGGGTGATCGCCAGGCGCAGGACCGCCATGTCGTTACGCTCGGTGGTGGTCAGCTCGAAATCGTTGAAATTCTTGCGGATCAGGCTGCGAGCCTGTTCGCGGGAAGCATCATCGGCAAAGCCCAGCACAATGCCGCCATCTTGTTGCGGCAGGCTGCGGTAGCGCACACGCTCCTTGCGCAGCAGGCTCTTGACTTCACCTTCGTAGACCTTCAGACGGGCCGCCATGGCCTTGTCCATGTCCACTTCCAGCAGGAAGTGCACACCACCGGACAGGTCCAGACCCAGTTTCATCGGGCTTGCGCCCAGGTTGCGCAGCCATTGCGGGGTAGTCGGGGCCAGGTTCAGGGCTACCACGTAGTCATCGCCCAGTGCCTTGCGCACTACATCCTTGGCTGGCAGTTGGTCTTCCTGCTTGGTCAGGCGCAGCAGTGCGCCCTTGCCCTTCTCGCCCAGGCTCGCGGCCTTGACCTGGATACCGGCTTCGACGAGCGCCTTGCTCGCGCGGTCCAGATCCGCCTGAGTGACCTGCAGCGCCGTGCTGGCACCACTGACCTGGACGGCCGGATCATCAGGATAGAGGTTGGGAGCGGAATAAATAAAACCGATCGCCAGTACCACCAGGATCAGTGCGTATTTCCACAGAGGGTATTTGTTCAGCATCACGCCGCCCGTTCAAGACGCGGGGCGCCTTGCGCGCCCCGTCGATTGGTAAAAAACGTAAATCAGATCGCTTTGAGCGTACCTTTTGGCAGGGTCGCGGCAACGGCGCCCTTCTGGAACTTCAGCTCGACGTTATCGGAAACTTCCAGGACCACGAAGTCGTCGGCTACTTTGACGATCTTGCCGGCGATACCGCCATTGGTGACAACTTCATCACCTTTTTGCAAGTTGCTCAGCAGGTTCTTCTGCTCTTTGGCACGTTTGGCCTGCGGGCGCCAGATCATCAGGTAGAAGATGACCAGGAAACCGACCAGGAAAATCCACTCGAAGCCGGTACCGGCTGGGCCGGCGGCTGGGGCAGCGGCGTCCGCGTAAGCGGCAGGGATCAGAAAGCTCATGTGGCACTCCAGTTGCAATCAGTACTTGTTAGGGATCGACAGAACATCAGTCCAAGGGCGGCACAGGCAGCCCGCGCTTGGCGTAAAAGGCATCGACAAAGGCGGCCAATGTACCCTGTTGAATAGCCTCGCGTAAACCAGCCATCAAACGCTGGTAATGACGCAAGTTATGGATTGTATTCAACATGCTGCCCAACATTTCGCCGCATTTATCCAGGTGGTGCAGATAGGCGCGGGAGAAGTTCTGGCAGGTATAGCAGTCACAGGTCGGATCCAGTGGCGAATCATCATGACGATGGAACGCGTTACGGATTTTGATCACGCCGGTATCGACGAACAGATGACCGTTGCGCGCATTGCGCGTGGGCATCACGCAGTCGAACATGTCAACGCCGCGGCGCACACCCTCAACGAGATCCTCCGGTTTGCCTACCCCCATAAGGTAACGAGGTTTGTCAGCCGGCATCCGGCCCGGCAGGTAGTCCAGCACCTTGATCATCTCGTGCTTGGGCTCGCCCACCGACAGGCCGCCGATGGCCAGGCCGTCGAAGCCGATCTTTTCCAGGCCTTCGAGCGAGCGCATGCGCAGGTTCTCGTGCATGCCGCCCTGGACGATGCCGAACAGTGCCGCGGTGTTGTCGCCATGGGCATTCTTGGAGCGCTGGGCCCAGCGCAGGGACAGTTCCATGGAAACGCGCGCGACGTCCTCGTCAGCCGGGTACGGGGTGCATTCGTCGAAAATCATCACCACGTCCGAGCCCAGGTCACGCTGGACCTGCATCGACTCTTCCGGCCCCATGAACACCTTGGATCCGTCGACCGGCGAGGCGAAGGTCACGCCCTCCTCCTTGATCTTGCGCATGGCGCCCAGGCTGAACACCTGGAAACCACCGGAGTCGGTGAGGATCGGGCCTTGCCACTTCATGAAGTCATGCAGGTCGCCGTGGGCCTTGATCACCTCGGTGCCGGGGCGCAGCCACAGGTGGAAGGTGTTACCCAGGATCATGTGCGCGCCGATGGCCTCGATGTCCCGGGGCAGCATGCCCTTGACCGTGCCATAGGTGCCCACCGGCATGAACGCCGGGGTCTCGACCACGCCACGGGGGAACGTCAGGCGGCCACGACGGGCCTTGCCGTCGGTAGCCAGCAACTCGAAGGACATACGACAGGTGCGACTCATGCTTGATCCTCGGGGCCACGCGGCGCCGGATTGCGGGTGATGAACATGGCATCACCGTAACTGAAGAAGCGGTATCCGTTTTTCACCGCCACCGCGTAGGCAGCCATGGTCTCGGGGTAACCGGCGAATGCCGAAACCAGCATCAGCAGCGTGGATTCGGGCAGGTGGAAGTTGGTGACCAGGGCGTCGACCACATGGAACGGCCGACCCGGGTAGATAAAGATGTCGGTGTCGCCGCTGAAGGCCTTGAGCACACCGTCACGGGCGGCGCTTTCCAGCGAACGCACACTGGTGGTGCCCACGGCGATCACCCGGCCACCCCGGGCGCGACAGGCAGCCACGGCGTCGACCACATCCTGGCCGACCTCCAGCCACTCTTTGTGCATGTGGTGGTCTTCGATGCGCTCGACCCGCACCGGCTGGAAGGTGCCAGCACCGACGTGCAGGGTGACGAAAGCGGTCTGCACACCCTTGGCGGCGATCTTCGCCAGCAACTCTTCATCGAAGTGCAGCCCGGCGGTGGGGGCGGCAACGGCACCGGCGCGCTCGGCATACACCGTCTGGTAGCGCTCGCGGTCGGCGCCTTCGTCCGGGCGGTCGATGTAGGGCGGCAGCGGCATGTGGCCGACCCGGTCGAGCAGCGGCAGCACTTCCTCACTGAAGCGCAACTCGAACAGGGTGTCGTGGCGGGCAACCATCTCGGCCTCGCCACCACCGTCGAACAGAATCTGCGTACCCGGCTTGGGCGACTTGCTCGAACGCACGTGGGCCAGCACGCGATGGCTGTCCAGCACCCGCTCGACGAGGATTTCCAGCTTGCCGCCACTGGCCTTCTGGCCGAACAGACGCGCCGGAATGACCCGGGTATTGTTGAACACCATCAGATCGCCCGGACGCAAATGCTCGAGCAAGTCGGTGAACTGGCGATGCGCCAGTGCCCCGCTCGGCCCATCCAGGGTCAACAGCCGGCTGCTGTGGCGCTGCGCCAGCGGATGGCGAGCGATCAGGGAATCAGGGAGCTCAAAAGAGAAATCGGCGACGCGCATGATGGTGTTCGGTTCGACAGGGTCGCAAAGTTTAGCCGAAACCACGAAAATTGACCATGAAACCTGATTGACCAACGGTAGGCTCCTCTCTATACTTCGCCGCCACAAGCCCTGATGGCGGAATTGGTAGACGCGGCGGATTCAAAATCCGTTTTCGAAAGGAGTGGGAGTTCGAGTCTCCCTCGGGGCACCAAACGCACAAAAAAGCCGACTGAAAAGTCGGCTTTTTTGTGGGCGCGATTTATCGCCGCCGCCCCACCACAAGCCACACGCCCCTACCCACCGGCATGCACCCTCCGACCAGAAAACAAAAACCCCCTGCTACATCGGGTAGCAGGGGGCCTTGGATCAACCCTGAAGCGGATTGATCAGTGCAGCGCTAGAATTATTGCTGCTGCGGCAGCTTGTCGATCGGGCCGCAACCGCCAATAACTTTAGAAATGGAAACCGAAGGGTGGAACAGGTAGTCGTAAGAGCAATTCTTTGGCTGGTTGTAGACTTGACCCGTGCAACCCGAGAGCAGTGCTACGCCCGAAACTACAGCGACAGCAACCGATGCTTTCAACAGCTTTTTCATACAAAGTCCTTTAAATTATGAAACACCGCCTTTCTGGCGGACGCGCGATTATACGGAAAACCAGCACACCTCTCCAGTCGGCCGCAGCACTCGCTTGCAGGCCATCCTGAGCGCTGAAAAGTCCTCAGCCCGATGTCGCAATCGGACTCGATCACGGCGTAATCGACAAACACGCCAGACGATACTCCTAGGTAAGGTTGCCCGGCCTCTTTCAACCATGCATTCGTTGTGTTGACTGATCGATCAGGACAACTTACACGTTTTAGCCATGCCACTTCCCAGGTGTTTGAAGGCAACTAGCAGTGCTCGCTTGACGATCGGTCAACGCCTCCCATGATCAAACACAAAGAGAATAAGCATAATGATCAGCTCGGGCTCCGAAGATTCGAAAGGTCAACTGGCGCAGGGCTTCAAGCCGCGCCATGTCACCATGCTTTCAATTGCCGGCATCATCGGTGCCGGTCTGTTCGTCGGCTCCGGGCATGCCATTGCCGCCGCCGGTCCCGCGGCCATCCTGGCGTACATCCTGTCCGGCATCCTGGTCATCCTGGTGATGCGCATGCTCGGCGAGATGGCGGTGGCCAGGCCCGATACCGGCTCCTTTTCCACCTACGCCGACCAGGCCATCGGGCCCTGGGCAGGTTTTACCATTGGCTGGATGTACTGGTGGTTCTGGGTCCTGGTGATTCCCATCGAAGCCCTGGCGGCCGGGCATGTGCTCAACACCTGGTTCCCGCAGGTCGAGGCCTGGCTGTTCGCCCTGCTGTCGATCATCGTCCTGGCGGCGACCAACCTGTTCAGCGTTTCCAAGTACGGCGAGTTCGAATTCTGGTTCGCCATGTTCAAGGTGCTGGCGATCATCGCGTTCATCGCCCTGGGTTTTGCCGCGCTGATGGGCTGGGTGCCGGACCGCGAAGTCAGCGGCTTGAGCCGGCTGCTCGATGAGCACGGCGGCTTTGCGCCCAATGGCGTGTCTGCCGTGGTCGGTGCTTTCATTACGGTGATGTTCAGCTTTATCGGTATCGAAGCGGTGACCATCGCGGCCGCCGAATCGCAAAGCCCGGCAAAGAACATCGCCCGGGCCACCCGCTCGGTGATCTGGCGCATCGGCGTGTTCTACCTGCTGTCGATTTCCGTGATCATTTCCATCGTGCCCTGGAACGACCCGCTGCTGGCCGAAGTGGGCTCCTATCAGCGAGCGCTGGAGCTGATGAACATTCCCCACGCCAAGTTCATGATGGATGTGGTGGTGCTGGTCGCCGTGGCCAGTTGCATGAACTCGTCGATCTATATTGCATCGCGCATGCTCTACTCGCTGGGCAAGCGTGGCGAGGCGCCAAAGCAGGTGAAGGTCACCTCCCACGTCGGCGTGCCACGCATGGCGGTGATTGCCAGCACGGTCTTGGGTGCGGTGATTACTGTGGTCAGCTACTTCGCTCCGGCGGGTCTGTTCCAGTTCCTGTTGGCCAGCTCCGGCGCCATTGCCTTGCTGGTGTACCTGGTGATCGCCATCTCGCAACTGCGTATGCGCGCAATGCTGCAGCGCCAGCAGGTGCAGCTTGAAGTGTGCATGTGGTTGTTCCCGTGGCTCACCTACGCAGTGATCGCTTTCATCATCGCGGCCCTGGGCGTCATGCTGGCGACTCCGGCGCACCGTGCCGAAGTGACCACCACCATTGGCCTGGCGCTGGCGATATCCCTGGTCGGCATCGTCCTGACCCGACAGCACGGGCAGCCGGCGCGGGTTGGCTCCACGGTCTAAGGTTAGGGACCGGGCAGGGATTGTGTGTACGATCCCTGCAACGCCCCGCCCCTTGAGAGAGCTGCCCCATGGAGTTGATCCACCGCCCTGTCCAGCCCCACGACATCGCCACGATCTGCTGCTTCCCCCAGGGCCCGGATGAGCTGTTCTACATGTTCCCCAGGGCCGAGTATCCGCTGACACCGACACAGTTGAGCGACGCCATCACCAGCCGCAGTGGCTCGACCGTGGTCGAAGGTGACGGCACGGTGCTGGCCTTTGCCAACTTCTACAAGGCTGAACACGGTGGCGTCTGCGCCCTGGGCAATGTGGTGGTCGCCCCCGCCGCACGTGGTCACGGGGTGGCGCGGTATCTGGTGCAGTGCATGATCGAACTGGCACGCAGTCAGTTCGATGCCCGCGAGGTGTGGGTGTCCTGCTTCAACCACAACACGGCGGGGTTACTGCTTTATCCACAGCTGGGTTTTGTGCCGTTCGCCGTCGAGGAGCGCCAGGGACCGGGCAATACGCGGGTGGCATTAGTGCAGATGAAGCAGGTGCTGTAACTGAAACACGACCTGTAGGAGCGGGTAGCCGCTGCCGAGGAACGAGGCTGCGATCGACTGCACAGCAGTCGCAACCCTGACACCTCGTTGTACCTGGCGCACTGAGGTCGCCAGGTTCTACGGCCGTTTCACGGCCGATCGCAGCCTGGCGGCAGCGGCTACACCGTCAGGCATCAAGGCCATTGCTCCTACCGATGTCAGGCGCGCACGAAGCGTTGCCTGAGCAGGTCGCTCAGGGCATCCACCAGCAACACCAGGACCAGCATGGCGATGATCACCGTGCTGGCCTGGGCCTCCTGGAACAGGCTCAGGGTGGTGTAGAGCATCTGTCCCAGGCCGCCGGCCCCGACAAAACCCAGCACGCTGGCCATGCGGATATTGTTCTCCCAGCGGTACAAGCTATAGGCCAGTAATTGCGGCCAGAGGTTGGGCAAGGTGCCAAAGCAAAATGCCGTGACCTGACTGCCACCCTGCAGGCGGATGGCTGCAGCAGGCTCGGGTGGTGCATTCTCCAGTGCTTCGGCGAACAGGCGACCGAGCACGCCACTGGTGTGCAACGCCAGCGCCAGGGTGCCGGCATTCGGTCCCAGGCCCGCCGCCAGCACCGTCAGCGCCGCCCAGACCAGTTCCGGAATCGCCCGCAGGGCATTGAGCAGCAAGCGCGCCGCCCCCTGTAGCGGCCAGCCGAAACGCCCCGCTGCCGGCAAGGCCAGCAACAGGCCGAGCATGACGGCGAGCAAGGTCCCAAGTCCCGACATGGCCAGGGTCTCCAGCGCCCCCTTGGCGACCGCCCGTAGATGATCCGGGCTCAGGTCGGGACTGAAAAAGCGCAGCGCATAGGCGCCCATCTGCCCTAGCCCGTCACCCCCGAACAGCGCTTGCAGATCGAGGCTCAGGTAGGCGAACGAAGCCAGCACCGCCGCCGCCACGGCCAGGACCAACGCGGCATTGACCAGCGCTCTCATGCCAGCCTCCCGCGCAACAAGCGGCTGAGCTGGTCGGCCAGCCAGACCAGCGCCAGGAAGGTCAGCAACATGCTCGCCACCTCCGCCCCGGCGAACATGCGCATCGACAGGTCGATCTGCTGCCCCAGGCCGCCAGCGCCGACGAAGCCCATCACCACCGAAGCGCGTATCGCACACTCCCAGCGGTATACGGTGTAGGACACCAGCTCTGCCGCCGCATCGGGCAGGATGCCGTAGAAAAATGCGCTCAAGCGACTGCTGCCCGCCTGCAACAGGGCATGGGCCGGGCGCTGGTTGACCGACTCGAAGATCTCCGCGTAGACCTTGCCGAGCATGCCGCTGTAGGTGATGGCGATGGCCAGCACCCCGGCGGTCGGCCCCAGGCCCACGGCACGCACGAACAACAGCGCCCAAACGATTTCCGGCACGCTGCGCAGGAAGATCAGCAGGCCGCGCACCGGCAGGCGCACCGTGCGGGACCAGAACCCCAGGCGCCCGCCGCAGGACGCGGCCCGCAGCGATAACGCACGGCTGGCCAACAGGCTGGCCGGGATGGCCAGGAGCAAGGCCAGGGCCATGCCCGCAGTCGCCACTGCCAATGTCTGCACCGTGGCGTCGAACAACAGGCCAAGAAAGTCCCGATCATGGGCCGGCGGCCAGAAGGCGCTGACGAAGTTGCCCATTTCTCGACGATTATCGGCCTGCAGCAACACCCCGGGGTTCAACTCGCTGAGCCGGATTCCCGGCCACAACAGGGCAACCGCCAGCAGGGCAAGCAACAGCCTGGGCCATGCCGCCGGGTCGCGGGCGTCGGTTTTCAGCATCGGGGAATCTGCAGGTTGAGGGCCGGCAGCGCCAAGGGTGGCGAGGCCAGGTGTTCATTGGCGTAAAGGGCATCGAGCAGCTCGCTGGAAACGTCGCCCGCCGGGCGATCGAATGCCACCTGCCCGTCACGGATACCGACCACCCGCGGGAAGTGCGCCAGCGCCAGCTCCACCGCATGCAGGCTGGCGACCAGGGTCACGCCCCGCTCACGGGCGTGCTGGTTGAGGGTTTTCAGGCTGTGCTCGGCCAACACCGGGTCCATGGCCGACACCGGTTCGTCGGCGAGCAGGATCTCCGGCCGCTGGTACAGCGCCCGGGCGATGCCGACACGCTGCAACTGGCCGCCGGACAGCTGCCCGCACTGGGCGAAAAGCTTGTCGGCCATGCCCAGGCCGGACAGCACCTCACGCACTCCAGCAATGTCCGATGGATGCAGCAGGTTGAGCAGGCCGCGCAGGGTACTCCACTGCCCCAGACGCCCTGCCAGCACGGCGGTCACCACCCTTTGCCGGGGCGGCAAGGGCGGCGCCTGGTGGATCAGCGCGATGCGCGCACGCAGGCGCTGGCGGGCAGGCGCCGATAACCGCCACGGCGCCTCGCCGAGCAGCTCGACACTACCGGTGTCTGGCGCGATGGCGCTGGCGAGCAACTGCAACAGGCTGGACTTGCCCGCTCCGGACGGGCCGATGATCGCCACCTGCTCTCCCGGGGCGATCTGCAGGTCGACGCCGAGCAAGGCCTGGACCTGTCCATGGCGCAGGCCGGCGCCGGCAAGGCGGATGGTCATTTCAGCAATTCAGCGGCCCGGGCGGCCTCCTCGATGCCCTTGTAGTTGTCCGGGCTGGTCTCGATGAAGCGACTGGCAGCCTGCAGGTCGAGGATCGCCTTGTCTTCCGGTTTGGTCGGGTCGAGGGCGAGGAACGCCTGCTTGATCTTCTCCTTGAGAGCCGGATCCAGACTGCCGCGTACAGTCCAGTTGTAGTCGTAATAGCTTGGCGTGGTGGCGAAAACCCTGACCTTGCTGGTGTCGACCTTGCCCGCGTCCACCAGCTTTTGCCAGACACTGGCATTGAGCACGCCGGCATCGACCTTGCCGGCCTGGACCCAGGCGGCGGTGGCATCATGGGCCCCGGAATAGGCGACACGGCTGAAGTAACTCTCAGGCTTGATGTTGTCGTCCTTGAGCATGAAATAGCGCGGCATCAAGCTGCCGGAGGTGGACGAAATCGAACCGAAGGCAAAGGTCTTGCCCTTGAGGTCGGCCAGGCTCTTGACATCGGGGTTGGCAGTAATGAATTTGCTGGTGAATTTCGCGTCCTGCTCACGCTGCACCAAAGGCGTTGCGGTCGGGCTCTTCAGGTGCACTTGGACAAAGGTAAAACCGCCCAGCCAGGCCATGTCCAGGCGATCGGTGGCCAGGGCCTCGACCACCGCCGGATAGTCGGCCACCGGTACAAACTCCACCTTCATGCCCAGTTGCTGTTCCAGGTACTCACCCAGCGGCTTGAACTTGCGCAGCAGTTCGGTGGGCGCCTCGTCAGGAATGGCACTCACCTTCAGGGTGTCTGCCGCCAGGGCAAGGTAGGAGGAGCAGGACAGCACGAGGCCGGCGAACAGCGCCAGGGGACGTTTGAGCATAGGGCATTCTCCAGTTCGATAGCGAAGGCGCTGTCGGCATCAGGCCGCCCCGGGAAGTATAAGAGGCCTCGGCGCAAAGACCAGCTTTGCTACACTCGAGCCTCTCATTGGTCGAGGTACGTATGAACGAACCGATTCGTCTGACCCAGTACAGCCACGGAGCAGGTTGTGGCTGCAAGATCTCGCCGAAGATGCTGGAAGTCATTCTTGCCGAAAGCGGCACCCAGGCGCTGGACCCGAAGCTCTGGGTCGGTAACGCGTCACGAGACGATGCTGCCGTCTACGCCCTGGATGACGAACGCGGCGTGGTGTCGACCACCGATTTCTTCATGCCGATCGTCGATGATCCCTACGACTTCGGACGCATCGCCGCCACCAATGCCATCAGCGACATCTACGCCATGGGCGGCGATCCACTGATGGCCATCGCCATTCTCGGCTGGCCGATCAACGTACTGGCGCCGGAAGTGGCCCGTGAAGTGATCCGTGGCGGTCGCGCGGTGTGCGCCGAAGCCGGCATTCCGCTGGCCGGCGGTCACTCGATCGACGCCCCCGAACCCATCTTCGGCCTGGCCGTGACCGGTGTGGTGAACAAGCGCCACATGAAGCGCAATGACACCGCCACCCAGGGCTGCCGCCTGTACCTGAGCAAACCACTGGGCATCGGCATCCTCACCACCGCCGAGAAGAAATCCAAGCTGCGCGAACAGGACAAAGGCCTGGCCCGCGACTGGATGTGCACCCTCAACACCCCCGGCAGCCGCTTCGGCAAGCTGGCCGGGGTCAAGGCCATGACCGATGTCACCGGCTTCGGCCTGCTTGGCCACCTGGTCGAACTGGCCGACGGCAGTGGCTTGAGCGCGCGCCTGGACTACAGCGCCGTGCCACGCCTGCCAGGCGTCGACTATTACCTGGCTGAAGGCTGCGTACCCGGTGGCACCCTGCGCAATTTCGATAGCTACGGCCACAAGATCGCGCCACTGAACGATGAGCAGAAGCACCTGCTGTGCGACCCGCAGACCAGCGGCGGCCTACTGGTGGCGGTAGCACCTGAAGGTGAAGCCGAGTTCCTCGCCGTTGCCGCCGAACTGGGCCTTGAGCTCGCACCGATCGGCGAACTGGTCGAGCGACAGCGCTACGCGGTTGAGGTCCTTTAATGCGTGACAACAGCACCAACTACCGCGAACTGTTCCTGAACGACACCCCGATGATGGACATGCGCGCCCCGGTCGAATTTACCAGGGGCGCCTTCCCCAGTGCCATCAACCTGCCGCTGATGAATGACCTTGAGCGGCAGAAGGTTGGCACCTGCTACAAGCAGCACGGCCAGCAGGCAGCCATTGCCCTTGGCCATCAATTGGTCAGTGGTCACACCAAGGATGAACGGGTGGCCAGCTGGGCCGCCTTCGCCCGCGCCCACCCGGAGGGTTACCTCTACTGTTTTCGTGGCGGCCTGCGTTCACAGATCGTCCAGCAATGGCTCAAGGAAGAAGCCGGCATCCATTACCCCAAAGTGGTCGGCGGCTACAAGGCGATGCGTAATTTCCTGCTGCAGACCACCCAGGGCGCGGTGAACGAATGCAGTTTCGTGCTGGTCGGCGGCCTCACCGGCACCGGCAAGACCGAGCTGTTGCACAGGCTGGAAAACGCGCTGGACCTGGAAGGCCATGCCAACCACCGCGGTTCCAGCTTCGGCAAGCGCGCCACCGGCCAGCCGGCGCAAATCGATTTCGAGAACCAGCTGGCCATCGACCTGCTGAAAAAGCGAGCACGTGGCATCGAGCAGTTCGTGCTGGAAGATGAAGGGCGCATCGTCGGCAGTTGCGCAGTCCCCCTGGAGCTGTACCAGGGGATGCGCCACTACCCACTGGTATGGCTGGAAGACAGCTTCGACAACCGCGTCGAGCGGATCCTGAACGACTATGTCACCAACCTGTGTGCCGAGTTCGTCACGCTGCACGGTGACGAACAAGGTTTCCTGCACTTCGCCGAACGCCTGCAGCAAAGCATGGGCAATATCCTCAAACGCCTGGGTGGTGAACGTTACCAGCGCCTTTCAGCGTTGCTGTTGCAAGCGCTTGAAGAACAGCGACGCAGCGGCGATGTCGCCCTGCACCGCGCCTGGATCACCGGCCTGCTTGGCGAGTACTACGACCCGATGTATGCCTACCAGCGTGACAGCAAGGCCGAACGCATCGAGTTTGCCGGCGATCAGGTCCAGGTGTGCGAATACCTCAAGGCTCGCGCCGCCCGCCACTGATCAGGCAGTACTCAAGGCCCGAGCAGTTTGCCCAGCTCGTCTGCCCGGGCCTTGGTCATCTCCAGCACGCAGCCTACACCGTTGAGCTGGTCCATGGTGCCACCGGTGAGACCGTAGTACAGGCCGCAATTGGCATCACGGTACTTTATCCACAGGCGCTGGGCATCGCGCAACTTGTCTTGCTGCCCAGACTCAAGGCCGGCCATGGCGGATGTGTAGGCGCTGTTCAGGCGGGCGTCCTGGCGTTCAATCTCGGCGCCGTTGCAGTCGTTCATGTCCACCGTGGTGGTGGCGGTTTTCATGCATTGGCTGTAGGCAGGCGAATCGCCCTGGGCGAAGGCAAAGGGAGCAAGGGTGGTCACCAGCGCGATGGCCAGCCGAGAGTGCTTCATTGGGGGAACTCC
Organism: Pseudomonas sp. NPDC090755; assembly: GCF_044769005.1. NCBI lineage: Bacteria > Pseudomonadati > Pseudomonadota > Gammaproteobacteria > Pseudomonadales > Pseudomonadaceae > Pseudomonas > Pseudomonas sp. NPDC090755. The sequence continues at coordinate 428,299 of NZ_JBIVXC010000002.1, forward strand.
TTGTAAGGGAGGCTACAGGATAATCTGTCGACCACAGACCTGCGCCACCCGCTCGCGCAACCAATGATGCCCGGCGTCCCCTTCGCGGCGCTGGTGCCACGCCTGCTGAAAGGCGAATGCCTTGATCGGCAACGGCGGCTCGAAGCGGCGCAGGCACGGGTCGAGCTTGCCACTGTCCAGGCTGCGCCGGGCCACCGTGAGGATCAGGTCGGTACCGGCGATCACCTCCTGGGCCGCCGCCCAGTGAGGCAGCGCCAACGCCACTCGCCGACGGGCATCGATCGCGCTGAGCGCCAGGTCGATTTCGTTGTCGATGCCCGGTCGCACGGCCACCAGCACATGGGGCCGCGCCAGCCAGTCGGTCAGGCTCAGACCACCACGCGGCGGCAAGCCGCTACGGTCGGCGATGCAGGTAAAGCGCTCTTCGAACAAGGTCTCGACCTGCAACTCGGCGCTCACCTGCGGGAATACCCCCAGCGCCAGGTCAGCCTCGCCATCGAACAGATGACCCAGCATCGCCTCACGGCTACCCTGGATGACCACCAGATCGATTCCCGGCGCCTCTTCCCGCAGTACCCGCATCAGCCCCGGCAACACCACCCGTGCGCCGTAGTCCGACATTGCCAGGCGAAAGCTGCGTCGCGCCTTCCCCGGCTCGAAGCCGGGCCGGGCAATCAAGCCGTCGAGCTGCTCCAGCGCCTGCTGCAGCGGCTCGATCAAGGCCTGGGCACGGGCAGTGGCCTGTAGGCGCCCGCCCCGGCGCACCAGCAAGGGATCGGCGAACACCTCTCGCAACTGCGCCAGTGCATGACTTACCGCCGGTTGGCTGCGATGCAGGCGCAGGGCTGCGCGGGATACATGCTGCTCAGCCAGCAAGGCATGCAAGGTGAGCAACAGGTTGAGATCTATACGGCGAAGATCATCCATAGTACGAATAACTCCTGTGCACCGTTCGAATTTCCATTACCCATATCGATAACCAAGACTCTAGCAAGTCACTTTCAAGGAGTCTTGCCATGAGCCTGTCTTTTTCCCCCGTCGCTCTATTGCCTTTGGCCATCGCCCTGCTGGCCGGCGCAGCGGTGCCCTTCCAGGCCGGCAGCAACGCCACCCTCGGGCGCCTGCTCGGGCATCCGCTGTGGGCCTCCCTGGTGTCCCTGGGCGTCAGCGTTTTGATGGTCATCCCGGCGCTGCTGGTGCTGCGCGCCCCGCTCCCGCAACTCGTTGCCCTGGCCCAGGCGCCCTGGTGGGCCTGGCTGGGCGGTGTCGCCGGGGTTGCCTACATCACTGCCGCACTGGTACTCACACCGCGCCTGGGCGCTGCCGGGTTTATCGTCTGTGTGATTGCCGGCCAGGTGTTGTCATCCCTGCTGATCGACCAATGGGGGCTCATGGGGTTGGCGCAGCGCCCGGTCAACAGCCTGCGCCTGGCCGGGGTCGGCCTGATCGTGTTCGGCATGCTGGTGGTGCAGTGGGGCACGTCGGCTGCGCGCTAGATGGCCTCGGGGTTGGAGGTCTGGTGCCTGGGCGGTGGCTCCAGCGCCCGCTTGATTTCAAATCGCAGGCCGGGGTCCTGGACCCCGAAGCTGATGAACACGCCCAGCGCCACCACCAGCAAGCCATCGGCCCAGTGCCACCCTGGCACCGGCTCACCCTGGCGGGCACGACGACACCACCAGCCCTGCGCCAGGCAAAAGCCGAGAATCGCCCCCAGCCACAGGTAGTAGCCAGGCCCGAAGTGGGCCACGTTGACGAATTCGTAGCTGCGGTTGTCTGGCAGGCGCTCGATCCCCAGGCTCGCCAGCGCCAGATACAGCGCCGCCAGCCCAAGGGCCAGCGACACCCGGCGCCAGCGTCGGTGCAGCAGGATGGCCAGCCCAAGCAACGGATTGGCAATCCACCCGTAGAGGCCGAACATCAAGCCCCAGGGCCCGTACAACAGGGCCTGCAAGGCATGCATGCGGCCCCCGCCAGCGAGGTACATGGCGTTGAAACACAGGCTTGCCAGAAACAGCAGCAGGGAGAGTGCAATGTAATGCCGGGCTATCTTCACGCGCCCGGCTCCAGTAGCAGCCAAAGGTTGAGGGCAATCCCGGTGGAAGGTGGCACGGGAAGAACTCCTGTTCTGGCCGGAAAGTCCGACAGTCTAACGCAAGACGCCCGTGGACCTGCCAGCCACCTCAGGCGACTTCCGGTTCTTCGCCAGGCCAAATCGGCTCGTTGGCTTCCAGCGGCGGCAGGCCATAGGCGGCGCGGGCAGCATCGCAGCTGGGGTTGGGCTGGCCATTGACCCAGGCCGCCTCGAACTCGCGGCAGGGGCTTGACCGTTGCTCATAAAGCGAGCAACTCACGCCCTTGCCGATCTCGCCTTCAAGGCCGATGCAACGGCAAGGTTTACTGTCGGTCCCGATCATCGCCACGCGAGTCGGGTTGATCTGCACCACCAGGTCGTCGGGCACCAGGCCTCCCGCCGACGTGCACTCGCCCCAGAAGAAAGACACACGGAAATACCCGCAGCAGGCGCCGCAGTTCAAGCAAGGATTATATTCGGACATGATGAGCAAGACGGGGGGCAGATTATGGTTATTGGGAGCAAACCCGCCGCTATTCTATGCTTCGGCCCGATTTTGAGAAGAGGGGCCAGGCAGAAAAAAACCGTCGCTGACGGACGGTTTTTTTCATGTCGATGAACGGACCACAGTCGCTTACTTTGGCGACTTCACCTCTACCCCGTCAGCCCGGAACATCTGCCGGATGCCACGCACCGCCTGGCGAATGCGGTCCTGGTTCTCGATCAGGGCAAAACGCACGTGATCGTCACCGTAGTCGCCAAAACCGATGCCCGGCGACACGCAGACCTTGGCCTCGGCCAGGAGCTTCTTGGCGAACTCCAGCGAACCCAGGTGCGCGTACTGCTCGGGGATCTTGGCCCAGACATACATCGAGGCCTTGGGGTTCTCGACCATCCAGCCCAGCTCGTGCAGGCCCTTGACCAGCACGTTGCGGCGCTGGCGATACTGCTCGGCGATATCCCGCACGCATTGCTGGTCGCCTTCCAGGGCGGCAATCGCGGCCACTTGCAGCGGGGTGAAGGTGCCGTAGTCGTGGTAGCTCTTGATCCGCGCCAGGGCGCTGACCAGCTCCGGATTGCCGACCATGAAGCCAATCCGCCAGCCGGCCATGTTGTAGCTCTTGGACAGGGTGAAGAATTCCACCGCAATGTCCTTGGCGCCCGGCACCTGCATGATCGAGGGCGCCTTCCAGCCGTCATAGACGATGTCGGCGTAGGCCAGGTCATGAACCACCAGCACGTCGTACTGCTTGGCCAGGGCCACCACCCGCTCGAAGAAATCCAGTTCGACGCATTGGGCGGTCGGGTTGGAGGGAAAGCCGAGGATCATCATCTTCGGCTTGGGAATCGACTCGCGAATCGCCCGCTCCAGCTCGTTGAAGAAGTCCACCCCCGGCACCAGCGGCACGGAGCGCACCTGGGCACCGGCGATCACTGCACCGTAGATGTGGATCGGGTAGCTGGGGTTGGGCACCAGCACCGTATCGCCATGGTCCAGGGTGCCGAGCATCAGGTGCGCCAGGCCCTCTTTGGAACCGATGGTGACGATGGCTTCGCTTTCCGGGTCGATATCGACCTCGTAGCGCTCCTTGTACCAGCGCGAGATTGCCCGGCGCAGGCGCGGGATACCGCGGGAAGTCGAGTAGCCGTGGGTGTCTTCACGCTGGGCGACCTGCACCAGCTTTTCGACGATGTGCAGCGGCGTGCCCCCATCGGGGTTGCCCATGCTCAGGTCGATGATATCTTCGCCACGACGGCGCGCGGCCATCTTGAGTTCGGCGGTGATATTGAAGACGTAGGGGGGGAGACGATCGATGCGCGCAAAGCGGCGCGGCGAACCTTGGTCAGCCATGGCTTCCTCGAAGACGTAAGCGCCCGGAACCGTCCGAGCGACGTTGGCCACTGCGGTGGCCGAGGCCTGAAGATAGTGCCTTGGCCACCTGGCTGTCCAGCGAAACCTAACGGATGTCTTTATAGGCCAACCCGTCCTTTGCCACCGGGCTGGCCAATCCCTCGCTTGGCGCCAAGCGCGTCCCTTTGACCGCGGAGAACATATAGCCCTTACTACCGACGGACACACTGCGGTCGCCCTTGTCGCTGGTGCCGATGGTGTAGGTGTACTTGCGGATCGCCTGGTATTTGCCCTCATCCCGTGCCAGCGCCTGGTGATACTCGGCCAGTTGCCTGTCCGTCAGTTTGAGCATCTTGTCCAGCTTCGCCCCCCAGCGCGTCAGGCACACCTCGGCGAAGTGGCGAACGATCAAGCCAGGTTCCGCCAATACCTTAGGCCCGGCATCACCGTTGGCGGAGGCATTGCCGACCAGCGTGGCATGCCGGCCCGGGATCGGATAGATATGGCAGCGGGTACTGGCATGGGTTTCAGGAACGACGCAGGTAAAACCGGCGGAGCGCTCATCCCGCGCATAAAAGCCGACATACTGCCTGACGTTCGCCCCCAGTTTGACCCGATGGACCTGGAAGTTCCCGGTGCCCGGTACAGGATCAGCCGCGAAGATATTCACGGGAATCTTGTTGAGCTCCGGATCCGCAAGCATCGCGTTGGCCAGCATGTGGCAACTGATACCGCCGCGGCTCCAGCCCACCAGGTTGACCTGGGTAGGCACGATACCGTCCTTGCGAAATTGCTTGATGATCTGTTCCTGAAGCATCTGCGGCGTCACCTTGCGGTCACCGTAGCTGTAGGTACGCCAGAACCAGGACGCAGTGGCGGTCATCTCCGGAATCGAAACACCCGCAGCTTTGAGCCGCTGGTACTCCTCTTCACTCAATGCCTTGCGCTGCCAATTGCTTTTGCCCTTGATGATCTGCAGGGCGTGGCTGACATTCTCCTCCCAGCCCTTGCCGAATGCGGTCGCCGTCCAGTTGTAGTAGCCACCACTCTCAACGAACAGGTTGTCAGCCTGCAGATTGCCGCTGCCGGGGCCATCGACCGCGATCCAGTGTGCGTATTCCTTGCCCAGGTCATTGGCGGCCAGGGTCGAGATCAGCTCGCCACTCCAGAAGTTGGGGTTGGTGTCGTCAAATCGATGGGACCCGGTACCACAGAAGTAAACCGTCAGTACGCTCATGTCTTGCCTTCCTTGAATGCATGAGCCGGCACTGTAGCCACGCCGTTCATACCGAGGCAGCAGGTAGGCCTACCCGCAGTCCCACAAGGTCGGCACAAACGAAAACGCCCCGGGCTTTGCGGCCCGGGGCGTTTTCGTTCAACCCGTCACACTCAGTGTGCGTAGGTCATCAGCACATCGGTCGGCAGCTTGGTGTCCAACGACATCATCACGCTCAAGGCGGTGATGGTGAAGATCGAGAACACGAACAGCTTGCGTGCCCAGAGACGATCATCCACAGCCTTGTAGCCGGTCCAGGCCATGTACAGCCAGTACATGCCCATGGCCGCGGCAACCGCCATGTAGCTGGTACCGGCATAGCCACCCAGGGTCAGCATCAGTGTCGCCACGAGGAACGCCACGATGTACCAGAGGATGTGCTTCTTGGCCACTTCGATACCGCGCTTGACCGGCAGCACCGGAATCGAAGCTGCCAGGTAGTCATTGAAGCGGAAGATCGCAATGGCGTAGGAATGCGGCATCTGCCAGAGGCTGAACATCACCAGCAGGGTCAGCGCAGCCAGGTCGAAGCTGTTGCTCACGGCGCAGTAGCCGATCACCGGAGGCATGGCACCGGACAGGCTGCCAACCAGGGTGCCGTGCACCGATTTGCGCTTCAGGTACAGGCTGTAGAAGCCGACGTAGACGATGAAGCCGATCAGGCCGAACAGCGCCGCCAGGAAGTTGGCCTGCACATACAGCAGGCCAAGCCCGGCCACCCCGAGCAGGGTGGCGTAGGCCAGCGCGACGCTCAGCGAGATCTCGCCCTGAACCATCGCACGGTTCTTGGTACGTTCCATCTTGATGTCGATGTCACGGTCGATGCAGTTGTTGAACACGCAACCGGACGCCACCACCAACGAAGTACCAATCACCGTGGCCAGAAACAGCATGAAGTCGACATGCCCCTGCGCGGCAAGGAAAAAACCGCCTGCCACGGAAAGCACGTTACCGAAAATGATCCCCGGTTTGGTGATTTGGATAAAGTGCTTAACGGACATGCAGACTTACCTCACTTGGCCATCATTGCGGTGTGGATGCTGAACATGATCCACAGCGACAGGCCGACCAGCAGTGCAATGACCATCGCTGTAAACAGGAAGGTCGATACGTTGGAGCGTTGTTCCTCGGAGCGGTCCATGTGCAGGAAGTACACCAAGTGTACCACCACCTGGATGACTGCCAGGGCCACCACGATCATGATCGTGATGTCTTTGGGCATGCTCGGGAACATCACCAGGCCGAACGGAATCGCAGTCAGGATCACCGACAGGACGAAGCCGATCAGGTAGGACTTCACGCTGCCGTGGTTGCCCTCGGCGTGGCTGTTATGTGCGTTAGCCATTTACAGAACTCCCAGCAGATACACAACGGTGAACACGCAGATCCAGACCACGTCCAGGAAGTGCCAGAACAGGCTCAGGCAGCTCATGCGGGTCTTGGCGGTGCCAGTGATACCGTGCTTGTTGATCTGGTACATCATGACCGCCATCCAGATCAGACCTGCGGTTACGTGCAGACCGTGGGTACCGACCAGCGCGAAGAACGCCGACAGGAAGCCACTGCGCTGCGGGCCGTAGCCTTCGGCGATCAGGTGATGGAACTCATAGACTTCCATCGCGATGAAGCCGGCACCGAACAGGAAGGTGATGGCCAGCCAGCCCAGCACGCCGCCCTTGTTGCCCTTGAACATCTGCAACATGGCGAAGCCGAAGGTGATACTCGACAGCAACAGCAGTGCGGTTTCAACCGCGACAAAATCCAGCTGGAAAATGTCATGACCCGACGGGCCGCCGGCAAAACTGCCGGACAGCACCGCGTAGGTGGCGAAGAGCGACGCAAACAGGATGCAGTCGGTCATCAGGTACAGCCAGAAACCGAATACGGTCATCTGGCCCGAGTCGTGGTGGTGATCGTCATGCCCATGGTCGTGACCATGAGCATGAGTGTCTGCATTGATTACATGACTGGACATTGATTAAACCCGTTCAAACGATTTGACACGTGCGCCGGCCGGCGAACCGGTAGCCAGGCCCAGGGCCTTCATGCGCTCGCCTTCGATACGCGCCACTTCCTCGGCAGGCACCATGTAGCCCTGGTCGTCACGCGCAGCGTGGGCGACGAAGACAGCGATGGTGGCGACCAGGCTGGCGCCAACCAGCCACCAGATGTGCCAGATGAAGGCGAAACCGAATACGGTCAGCAGCAGACCCATGAACAGACCGGTAGAGGTGTTGTTCGGCATGTGGATCGCTTCGTACTTGCCCGGAACCTTGTAGGCAACACCGGCTTCCTTGGCTTCGTGCCAGGCATCCAGGCCAACCTTCTCAGGCATGTGCGCGAAGTTGTAGAACGGAGGTGGCGACGAAGTCGACCACTCCAGGGTACGGCCGCCCCATGGGTCGCCGGTCACGTCCATGTTGTCCTTGCGGTCGCGAACCGAAACGTACAGCTGGATCAGCTGGCAAGCGATACCGAACAGGATCAGCACGGCGCCGAACACGGCTACGTACAGGTAGGGTTCCCACAGTGGGTTGTCGGAGTGGTTCAGACGACGGGTCATACCCATGAAGCCCAGTGCGTACAGTGGCATGAAGGCCACGTAGAAACCGGAGATCCAGAACCAGAAGGCAGCTTTGCCCCACTTCTCGTTCAGGGTGAAACCGAAGGCTTTCGGGAACCAGAAGGCGAAGCCGGCGATGTAGCCGAATACCGCACCACCGATGATCACGTTGTGGAAGTGAGCGATAACGAACAGGCTGTTGTGCAGGACGAAGTCAGCACCTGGAACAGCCAGCAGTACGCCGGTCATACCACCGATCGAGAAGGTAACCATGAAGCCCAGGGTCCACATGACTGGCGCGGTGAAACGCAGACGGCCCTGGTAGATGGTGAACAGCCAGTTGAACAGTTTTACACCGGTCGGGATCGAAATCAGCATCGTCGCCAGACCGAAGAAGGTGTTGACGCTCGCGCCAGAACCCATGGTGAAGAAGTGGTGCAGCCATACCGCAAAGCCCAGTACCGCGATCGCGCCCGAAGCGTAGATCATCGACTTGTGGCCGAACAGGCGTTTGCCGGCGAAGGTCGAGGTCACTTCCGAGAACACACCGAAGGCCGGCAGGATCAGGATGTAAACCTCAGGGTGACCCCAGGCCCAGAACAGGTTGACGTACATCATCGGGTTCCCACCAAGCTCGTTGGTGAAAATGTGGAAGTCCAGATAACGGTCAACAGTCAGCAGTGCCAGGGCAGCAGTCAGGATCGGGAACGAAGCGACGATCAGGACGTTGGCCCAGGTGCAGGTCCAGGTGAAGATCGGCATGTCCATCAGCTTCATGCCAGGCGCGCGCATTTTCAGCACGGTGACCAGGAAGTTGACGCCCGTCAGTGTCGTACCAAGCCCGGATAGCTGTAGCGCCCAGATGTAGTAATCCACACCCACGCCCGGACTGTACTGGATACCCGCAAGCGGCGGATAGGCAACCCAGCCGGTCTTGGCGAACTCACCAACACCCAGGGAGATGTTGACCAGCAGCACGCCTGCCAGCAGCAGGTAGAAGCTCAGGGAGTTCAGGAACGGGTAGGCAACGTCACGTGCACCGATCTGCAGAGGCAGGGCCAGGTTCATCAGGCCGGTGAAGAATGGCATCGCCATGAAGATGATCATGATCACACCGTGGGCGGTGAAGATCTGGTCATAGTGTTCGGGAGGCAGGTAGCCCTCGGAGCCGCCAGTGGCCATGGCCAACTGGGTACGCATCATGATGGCGTCGGCAAAGCCACGCAGCAGCATGACCATCGCGACGATGATGTACATCACCCCGATCTTCTTGTGGTCGACAGTGGTCAGCCACTCGGTCCACAAGTAGGTCCATTTTTTGAAATAGGTGATAGCACCCACGAGCGCGAGACCGCCGAGCGCAATCATGGCGAGCGTCACCATGACTATCGGCTCGTGGTACGGGACCGCGTCCAGACTTAGTTTACCGAACATCTCTTACTCCTCTGCCCCAGCAGCTGAATGCATACTCACGTCCATCCCTTCGGTACCGGCCGCTTCTTTGCTCTGCTCTTTTTCGTGGACCGGCCGTCCGCGGTTCATGCCTTCGTACTTGTCGACGATGGCCTGGAACTGGTCAGGCGAGGCCACGCTGTACAGCGCGACTGGATTGTTTTCGCTAGCTTTGGCCAACGCCGCGTATTCAGCCGAATCCAGCTGTTTAGGCGACTGTTTGACTTCGTTCACCCATGCCTCGAAATCGGCCTGGGAGGTGGCGGTTGCCTTGAACTTCATACCGGTGAAGCCGGCACCGCTGTAGTTCGCCGAGATACCGTCGAACTCGCCGTTCTCGTTGGCGATCAGGTGCAGCTTGGTGGTCATGCCGGCCATCGCGTAGATCTGGCCGCCCAGGCCCGGAATGAAGAACGAGTTCATCACCGAGTCGGAGGTCACGCGGAAGTTGACCGGGGTGTTAGCCGGGAAGACGATCTTGTTGACCGTGGCAATGCCTTGTTCCGGGTAGATGAACAGCCATTTCCAGTCCAGGGCGACCACGTCGATCTGCACCGGCTTCACGTCGGAAACCAGCGGACGATACGGGTCCAGCTCGTGGGTGGTCTTGTAGGTCACATAGCCCAGGGCAATGATGATCAGTACAGGAATGGTCCACACCGCCACTTCGATCTTGGTCGAGTGCGACCAGTCAGGGGTGTAGGTCGCCGCCTTGTTGGAAGCGCGATACTTCCAGGCGAACGCGATGGTCATGAAAATGACAGGAATCACCACCAGCAGCATCAAGCCGGTAGCGATCAGGATAAGGTTCTTTTGCTCAATGCCGACCTGGCCCTTCGGGTCGAGCAGGGTCCAGTTGCACCCACTGAGTAAAAGCATGCCTAAAAAGGGCAGAATGCCAAACAGTCTGGGGTAACGCTTTTTACTCATCTCACGACCTCTAGAGCAGCTTGCTTCAATGCAATTTGTGTTTTGGTAGCCAACACTTCGTCCTGCCAAGCGTCAGCATTTTGGGATCGAATACGGTCATACCTTGAGGCCAGCTGCGGCGGCTCGGCATAGACCGGGTATTACGGTGGTTATTATTTTGACTTCGCAGGCAACAGGCCTGTCTTCAGACCAATTCCATTTGGTGCGGGAAATCACGGAGGGGGGTCAGCCCGGCATCGCCGCAGGCGATGCTTCAGAGTCAGCGAAAAAGAGCGTGAGCTCCTTTAATCCTGCGACTCGCAAGCGGTGCCGAACGGAAATTGGGGGCGATTGTAGATAGGTCGACATTCAATGACTATGACTAATTGCGCAACAGTCTTTTACCAAAACTGTAATAATCAAGCCCTGAAAATCAGTTTCGCGACAGTTTGTCGCACCCTCTGCGACACCGCTGAAACCCTTGTTCTACAAGGGTCAAAGCTTGATTCAGATCAACCCGGGTGCGACACCGAAAGAAAAATCCATTGCTTACCAGACTTGCATCAACACGGGACTTTTGTCTAAGGCTTGCGACGGTTGCGGTAGATGCCCAGGGGCACCAGAACGGCGGTGAGGATGAACGCCACCAGCGCCCATTGCGCCAGCGACAACCCCAGCACCGGCGGATAGGGTGTGGAACAGAAACCATCGACCTGGAACACCAGTGGCAGCACCGATGCCAGCGGCAAGCCATCGACGATCGGTTGCAGCGTGTCGATGCCACAGCTGACTACCGGATTGGCGAGGATATAGACATGGTTGCCGGCGGCGGCGATACCGCCGATGGCGCTGAGCACCACCAAGCCTTCCAGCAGGGTCAGGCTGCGCCGGCCAGGCATGGCGGCGCCGATGAAGGCAAACAGGGCGATCAGCAACAATGCATAACGCTGCAGGATGCACAACGGGCACGGGGCCTCGCCGAGAACCACCTGCATGTACAGGGCGCCACCGATCAGGGCCAGGCAGATCACCCCCAGCAGCACCAGAAAGCGCCGTTCCCGGTTCAGGCGCGATGTTTGCTCGTTCATTGCATATCCTTCGTTGACTTGAGTGGCTCGACTGCCTGCCCGGAATTCTACACGCTGAAGAAGACCTTAGAGAGCGGTAAAAGTGCCGTGCCAGACCTATACAGACTGTTACGCACCACCCCGCGAAGCAGAATGGTCAATTGCCACTATCTTAGTCCGGTGGATTACCCTATCATTAAAACTGTATAAATAACCAGTATCGAACCATCGATAGACAAAAGGCACACGAGGTGATGAATGGCCGTCGAAGTGGTATACCGCAGCAGCCGCGATCTGGAGCGCTTGTTCATGGATAAAGCCGAAGCTGACCGTCACGACAAGATGCTCGAGCTGGCCGAGCTGCTCGCCGAGGTCCTGAAGAAAGCCGTCCCTTCGCTCAGCGAACAGCAGGTTGAGGATGCCGGCATTTATATGGCAAAAAATCGCGACGTCTTTGCCAAGGCCTTCAAGAGCCAGCCCGACGCCCTGTCCGAGTTGCTCGCCGACGTTCCCGCCGAGTAACGCCTTCAGCCGTAGATCAGCTTCTCGGCCAGCATCTGCGCCACCCGTGCGGGTGAGCGCTTCTCGGCCTGTGCATGGGCAAACACCTCGGTCAGGCGCGAAGGAATGCGCGCCAGGTGGGCCGTGATGGTGGTCAGTTCCTCGTTACGGTGCTTGAGCGCCACGTAGATCAGGCCGCCGGCATTGATCACATAGTCCGGCGCATAGAGTATCCCGCGGCTTTCCAGCTGGTCGGCCACCTGCAGGGTAGTCAGCTGGTTGTTGGCGGCCCCCGCCACAGCCGCACAGCGCAGCTGCATCACACTCTGGCCATTGAGCACCGGCCCTACCCCGCACGGCGCAAAGATGTCGCAAGGTGTACTGATGAGCATGTCATTGGCCACCGGCCGCGCATTGAACTGCTCGATGGCCAGTTGCACCCTGCCCGGGTCATGGTCGCTGACCAGCAGCTCGGCCCCGGCGGCGTGCAGTTGCTCGGCCAGGGCATAACCGACATTGCCCAATCCCTGTACCGCCACCCGCAGGCCTTCCAGGTTATCGCTGCCCAAGCGTGCCATGGAGGTGGCACGAATGCCGGCGAACACGCCCATGGCCGCATGGGGCGAGGGATCCCCGGAAGTCGTGGTACTGGTGACATACGGGGTGGACTGGGCAATGCAATCCATGTCGACCGTAGAGGTGCCACTGTCGATGGCGGTGATGAAACGCCCCTGCAGCGTATCGACAAACCGCCCAAAGGCCTCGAATAGCGCCGCACGGTTCTCCACATGGGGGTTACGAATGATCACTGCCTTGCCGCCCCCCACTGGCAGACCGGCCAGCGCCGCTTTGTAACTCATGCCCTGGGCCAGGCGAATGGCATCGGCCATGGCACTTTCGTCATCGGCATAAGGTAGGTATCGGCAGCCGCCCATGGCCGGGCCCAGGTGTTCGCTGTGAATGGCGACCACGGCCTTCAGGCCTGTGGGCGGGTCGATGCACAGGTGCAAGGATTGCGTGCGGGTGCTTTGCATGAGTGCGAACATCGACGGGCTCCTCAGTGAGGTGCTGCTCCCAGTATAGGCTGCACTTTGCCGAATGATGACACTACCCGGACCACTGGACGAAAGCCAAGACCCGCGCTAAAACAAAAGCTTGAGCGGAGATTGTCATGACCCCACGCCAAGCCTGCCTGGCCTGCCTAGAACGTGACCCTGTCGCCTTGCTGGAAGCGGCGCTGTGGATTGCTGCCGAACACGATGCCAGCGTCGATCCCGCCTTACAGATGCGCAAGGTCCATGACCTGCAGATAGAGGTCAGCAACCACCTGCCCATGTTGCCACTCAGCGAGCTGGCCCAGCCCCTGCTGCGCCAGCTCAATGCCCTGGGCTTCCAGCAGGATGAATATCACCCGCTGCGCCCACAGGCGGCCCTGCTCGACAAAGTGCTGGAACGGCGCCGCGGCCAACCCCTGACCCTGGCCCTGCTGGCCCTGGAACTGGCCCGGGGTCTGTCGATCCCGTTGGAAGGGGTGAATTTTCCCGGTCATTTCCTCCTGCGCGTCCCCGGTGCCGATCATCTGCTCGACCCCTGCGGTGGACGCAGGCTCTACCCTGCGGACTGCCGCGAACTGCTCGGGCGCCAGTTCGGCCCGCAGCTGTTGCTCAACGCCGAACACCTGGTCACGGCCAGCCCCGGGCAGATGCTCCAGCGCCTGTCACGCAACCTGCGTCAGCTGCATTCGACCCACGACGATGACCTGGCGGCCCTCAAGGATGCCGAACGGGTCTTGCAGCTCGGCGCGGCCACGGCCAGCGACTACCTGGCACGCGCCACCTTGTACCAGCACCTGGATTGCCCCCAGGCCGAACGCTTCGACCTGGAGCATGCCCTGCTGTTAAGCGACGACCCGATCCAGCGCCTGCGCCTGACCGAGCGCCTGGGCCAGTTGCATCCGGTGCCGCCCTCGGTGCATTAAGCCCCTGGTGCAGGTGCGTCGGGCTGGTTCGATGGATGGGCCTTGATGAAAGCCGGGTGTTCCTCGGCCAACGCGGCCACGCGGCGGATACGCGGGTAGTCGGCAAGGCTGATGTTGAAGCGCTGGGCGGCATACAGTTGCGGAATCAGGTAGACGTCCGCCAGCCCCGGCTCATCGCCAAAGCAGTAGCCGCTGTCGCCGATCAGTTTCTCCACCGCCGCCAGGCCCTGGCTGACCCAGTGTGCGATCCAGGCGTTGACCTGCTCATCACCATGGCCCAGCCCTCGCAACTGGTTGAGCACACTGACGTTGTGCAGTGGATGGATATCGCAACCGATCAACGCCGCCACCCCGCGGGCCTGGGCACGCGCCACAGGCTCCTCGGGCAGCAGCGCCGGCTGTGGATAGACTTCCTCCAGGTACTCGATGATCGCCGGTGACTGCACCAGCAGCTCACCGGAATCGATCTTCAGGGCCGGCACCCGGCCCTGGGGATTGAGTGCCAGGAAATCCGCCTGCCGCTGTTCACCCTTGAGCAGGTTGACCGGTATGTACTGGTACTCCAGCTGCTTGAGTTCCAATGCGATCCGCAGCCGATAGGACGAGGTCGATCGGAAATAGTTGAACAGATCCATGGCGCTGACCTCTCACTTGGCCGGAAGAATCTTGCCGCGGCATTCGCCGAAACCGATCGACGCCACGCCCTCACGAACACACCGGGCACGCAGGATGATCTCGTCACCGTCCTCGAGGAACTTGCGCACCTCACCCGACGCCAGCTGCACCGGCTCCTTGCCGCCCTGGGTGATCTCCAGCAGGCTGCCGAACTGGCCAGACTGGGCACCGGAGAGCGTGCCGGAGCCGAACAGGTCGCCCGGCTGCAGCTGGCAGCCGTTGACGCTGTGGTGCGCGACCATCTGTGCCACGGTCCAGTACATGCTCAAGGTATTGCTCAGGGTCAGGCGGTGGGCTGGCAGGTTCTGCTCGCGCATGCGCTCGGTCAGCAGCAACACTTCCAGCTCGATATCGAAGGCGCCCTCAGCCTGGTCGCGTGGGTCCAGCAGGTAGGCCAACGGCTGCGGATCACCCTCGGGACGGGTCGGTTGTGCACAACGGAACGGCGCCAGGGCCTCGGCGGTCACCACCCAGGGCGATACCGTGGAAATGAAGCTCTTGGACAGGAACGGACCCAGCGGCTGGTATTCCCAGGCCTGAATGTCACGGGCCGACCAGTCGTTGAGCAGGCAGTAGCCAGCAATATGTTCGCCAGCCTCCGACACCGGGATCGAGTCGCCCATTTCGTTGCCCTGGCCGATCCAGATGCCCAGCTCCAGCTCGTAATCCAGGCGCGCGCAAGGGCCGAAGCTCGGCTCGCTCGCCCCGGCCGGCAGGGTCTGGCCCTTGGGTCGACGCACGTCGGTGCCCGAAGGGCGAATGGTCGAGGCGCGGCCATGGTAGCCGATAGGCACATATTTATAGTTGGGCAGCAGCGGGTTGTCCGGACGGAACAACTTGCCGACATTCTTGGCGTGCTCGATGCCCACATAGAAGTCAGTGTAGTCGCCGATACGGGCTGGCAGGTGCAGCTGGCACTCGTGACTGGCCAGCAGCAATGGCTTGAGCACCGCCTGGTGCTCGCTGTGCTCGCCCAGCAGCGCCAGCAGCCGCTCGCGCAACGCCACCCGGGCTTCACGGCCCAGGGCGAAGAAGGCGTTCAGCGCACCGCCGCGCGTCGCTTCGACCGCTGAACGGGCCTGGCCGTCGAACAGGCCGGCAGCCAGCGCACCTTCCAGGTCCAGAATCGCATCGCCAATGGCGACGCCACAGCGCCGGGTCGCATCCTTGTGACTGAAGATCCCCAACGGCAGGTTCTGCAGCGGAAAATCGCGATGCCCGTTGGCGTGTTCGACCCAACTACGGGCAATGGCGGACTGATTCATGGGTTATCTCCGATTCGGGGTGAAGGTGCTCGGCAGCGAGGCCCAGCAACTATCGTAGTCGGCCTGCAGCTGCGGGCATTCAAGGGCGTGCTGGCTGGGGCGCAGCACCTGGCTGGTTTCGAACATGAAGGCCATGGTGTTGTCGATCTTGCTCGGGGCAAGGTCCACGGCAATGGCCTTGGCGCAGGTCTCGGCGTCCGGGCCATGGGCGCTCATGCAGCTGTGCAGGGAGGCGCCGCCGGGCAGGAAGCCTTCGGCCTTGGCGTCGTACTCACCCTGAATCAGGCCCATGAACTCGTTCATCAGGTTGCGGTGGAACCATGGTGGACGGAAGGTGTTCTCGGCCACCATCCAGCGCGGCGGGAAAATCACGAAGTCGAGGTTGGCCATGCCCGGCACGCTGGTCGGCGAGGTCAGCACAGTGAAAATCGACGGGTCCGGGTGGTCGAAGCTGACCGTACCGATGGTATTGAAGCGGCGCAGGTCGTATTTGTACGGCACGTTGTTGCCGTGCCAGGCCACCACGTCCAGCGGCGAATGATTGAGCTCGCAGCCCCACAGTTCGCCGAGGAACTTCTGCACCAGCTGCACCGGGCCCTGCAGGTCTTCATAGTGGGCGACCGGGGCGAGGAAGTCCCGCGGGTTGGCCAGGCCGTTGCTGCCGATCGGCCCCAGGTCCGGAATACGCAGCGGCGCGCCATGGTTCTCGGCGATGTAGCCGCGGGCCTGGCTGTCGAGCAGTTCGACGCGGAACTTCAAACCGCGCGGTAGCACGGCGATTTCCAGCGGCTCGACCTCCAGTACGCCCAGTTCGGTGACGATACGCAGGCGGCCCAGTTGCGGCACCAGCAGCAGTTCGCCGTCGGCGTTGAAGAACACCCGCTCCATGGAACGGTTGGCACGGTAGCTGTGGACGCTGATACCGGCAGGTTTCTCGCTGGCGGAGTTGGCGGCCATGGCGACCCAGCCGTCGATGAAGTCGGTTGGCTCGGCCGGTATCTCCAACGGGCTCCAGCGCAGGCGATTGGGCGTCACCGCGCCCAGCGGGCCACCAGCCAACTGACGCTGCAGGCGCTCGAAGCGCGGATGCAGGGCCGAGGGGCGAATGCGGTACATCCAGGTACGGCGCATTTCGCTGCGGGTCATGGTGAAGGCAGTGCCGGAAAACAGTTCGGCATACAGGCCGTATGGGGCCTTCTGCGGCGAGTTCTGCCCGACCGGCAAGGCGCCGGGCAAGGCTTCGCTGGCAAACTCGTTGCCAAAACCGCTTTGATAATCGAGGACGGGGGTGCTTTCGAGGTTCATCGAGCCTCCGGGCCCAGTGCAGGCCGGTTGATGGCAGTTGGCTGCGAGCTGTTCACCGGCGCAGCGCCTCTGCGTTATTTTTATCGTAATCACATTACGCATAACGTAATTTGATTGACGAATACCGTCAAGCTATAAAGACGCCCACCTGGACTACCGGATCGAACCCACCATGGCCAAAGCCAGCTCCACCGCCGACAGCGCCGGCAAACAGAAGGTCCGCTCAGCCGAAGTCGGCACCGATATCCTCAAGGCCCTGGCCCAACTGTCGCCTTCGACCTCGCTGTCGCGCCTGGCCGAGCATGTCGATATGCCGGCGAGCAAGGTCCACCGCTACCTGCAGGCCCTGATCGCCAGCGGCTTCGCCGAACAGGACCCGGCCACCAATCACTATGGCCTGGGCCGTGAAGCCTTGCGCGTGGGCCTGGCGGCCCTGGGCGGGATGGATGTGCTGAAGGTCGCGGCGCTGCCGCTGTCGCAACTGCGCGATGAACTCAACGAGAGTTGCTTCATTGCCGTCTGGGGCAATCAGGGAGCCACCGTGGTCAACATCGAGCCGGCCGTGCGGGCAGTAACCGTGGTTACCCAGATCGGCTCGGTATTGCCGTTGCTCAGTTCATCGACGGGCCTGGTGTTCGGCGCCTACCTGCCGGAGCGCGAAACCATCGAGCTGCGTGAGCAGGAACTGCCCGCGACCGGCCAGAGCGCCAGCGACTATCAGACCCTGTTCGCCGACATCCGCCAGCGCGGCCTGCACCACGTCCATGGCCTGCTGATGCCCGGTGTCGATGCCCTTTCGGCGCCGGTATTCAATGCCATGGGCCAGATTGCTGCAGTGTTGACCGTGGTCGGCCCGACGTCGATATTTCATGCTGACGAACAGGGGGACGCGGCGCAGCATTTGCTGGCAACGGCAAAGCTGATCAGCTGGCGCATGGGGCACGAAGAACGCTAGACGCCGGTTGTCATCTTCATGCTCTTATGCTCGAAAATTTCCAGAAACTGTTGGAGTTCCTCCTCCAGCACCTTGTTGATACTGGAAAGCGAATTCGTACCCACCGGGTGCAAATCATGGAACAGATTTTTCAACAACTGAACCTGGGGTGAACTGGGCCCTTGTGAAAAACGTGACAAAAGCTTCGCCACGTGCCCGCTGATGCCCGACAACGAAACAAGCCCCACCCCGGCGTCCAGAAAAAACTTCGTGGCTGCCGCTCGATCGCCATCCTGATACGCGATCAGCCCCTTTACAAATGCGCGCAGGGTCATGACCACACTGACAGCAAGGCTGGCCGGCGGGAAGGGAATCGAGAGAATAGCCACCACACTGAGCGCGACCTCGAACAAAAGACCGGAAATTCGCTCGGCCACACTGGTGGTGTCTTCATCCACATCGGCCACGATGCGCTCGACCATCACATCGAACTCATGCGCCAGGTCCGTAATGCGCTGATAGTCACTGATCGCCGCAACGATAATAGCCTCGCCATCCCCTGCACGCTGGTACCGCTCGATCAAGGAGCCGATGACTGGCTGATCGCGAATACTGACCCGCAGGTAAAAATAGTCCTGCAAGGCAGGATCGCCCCATTGCCGGGCCAGTGCCTGGGGCGTACGAAAGAACAGGCCACCTGGGGCTTCTGGGGTGTAGACAAGGTCCTCTACAAGATCTTGGCGCACACTCCTGAACAGGTATACACCCTCGACCCGTCGGCCACTGAGCGCGAACTGGAATACTCCGTTCTTGCGCGACGTTCGATCACCGCCAACAACCGCCGGCTCAAGGTCAAGCAATTCATTGATAGCGTCTCCCAGCCACTGGCTCTGATCGGCCGCCAGTCGCCCAGCCATGGTTTCGCTCAACCAGGCGCGGAGCATCTGCAGGCGCAGGACCTCACGATGTAACAGGCGACGGCGCTGGTAGTACGGGTCAGTCGCATCGAGCAAGCGACTGCGAATCGTCTGAATGTAGTGCTCACCCAGCTTGGCTGAACGAATGTAGCTGTCGAGAAAACGACGATCCAGGCGTGACAGGTTCTGGCCAACGGTCGATGTAATTCTTGCGAAATCGGCGAAATTGAAACTGCTGTCGTACCCGCTTATGACCGTGCGGGTAAGGCTTGTGACGTGACCCGGTTCAAGCTCAACCAGGACGGTATCAGGATCGACCTCGGGCCCGGAGGTGCCGACAAACGCGTTGATCTTTTCTTTGACCAGACGATGAGCGTAATCGGCAAAGGGTTCGATGTTGTTAAGCTGCTGGTAGGCATTGTGCACTACCTCAAGTGACGCATCGATGTTACTCAGTTGCTGACGCAGGACCTGCGGCGCATCGACGTACCACCGGGGCGTGACGAGGTGCAACTGATCCAGCACCCCATTGACCTTCATAAAGGCTATTTCCGACAGCGCATCCTGCCAGTTGGCGTCAGACCAGCGCTCCAGCGTAATTGTTTGTCGCGACCAATCTCCAGGCAGTCTCTGCACCTGCTTGAGCAACTGAGTGAACTGCGGCTGTGCGTCGACCGGTAGTTGACCAAGCAAGTAGGCTTGCCCCTGATCCGTCAGCGTCCAGCCAGCAATTTCCAGGCTCAGTTGCTGTGCATTGCGCAATACCCGCAGATCGGCGCCTGGCGCGCCCGGGGAGTAAAACAGCACGCGCTGATCGTCTCCTTGGCCATAGCGCAGGTAAAACACATCCTTGAGCGCCAACTGGAAAGGATCGAGGATCACGCCACCCACTTCGAGGCCAAGGTCGTCCAGCGCACCTTGATGGTTACGCGCCGCTTCCAGCGCCTCGAAAGCCTTGCCGTCGAGCCCTTGGTAACGCGCAGCCAGGGCGCTCAACGCCAGCCGTGCATCGACCGCGTCACTCATCAATTGCGGGCCAGGGCCGTCAAAGTACAACGATTGCAATGCGTCCCGGTAACTCAAACGGACATTCAGCTCATCGATCATATGCTGAACAAAGTCCGGCGTCAGTTGCTTCGCCAGCTCGTCGTCGATGATCTGCGCTTGCAGTTCGCGGCCGTGGTAGCCACCGGACAATAGCCAGCGTACCAGCGTCATCTCGCGCTCACCGTGCAGTACTTCACCCTCGATATCCAACGCATGCCTGATCCTCACACGCAGTCGCCGAGCATCAACATCAATACCCATGGCTTGCGTCACATAAACGGCTATTTGCGCAGCGGCATAGTCCTCGGCGCTGGCCATGCCTTGCAGGTGTTCATCGACCCGTTGCTGGCACAGGGCAACAGCGCGTTCGCGCAACTCATAGGCCGCTCGTTCTTCACCTTCGAGAAAGCCAAGCCATTCCGGCAATTGGGCGTGGCGGTGTTGCCGGAGCCTGGTTGCCAGGCGTTGTTGCAACAGGTCTTGCACAGGCACTTCGCGCAGGGCTTGGCGGATATCGTCTACTTGTCGTCGAAACGGAGACTCGCTCAGTGGCGCCAAGGTCAATTGAGGCGTTTGGCCTTGCGCAAGGCGCTCTTTGATTTCGGGCGGCAACGGCTGGACCAGGGGGTCTTCGGCAGCAGCCGGCTGGCTCAGGCGCAGCGTCATCCTGTCGATGAATCGCTGTGCATCACCCTGCTCTTGCAAACCCTCCTGAAGGCTGTAAAACCAGACCTTGCCGGGAGATGAGGCATCGAACGACTCGCCGATGACAAACGCCAAAGGTAACGCCTGCGATTTCCCATCGATGCTAAGTGCCACAAGACGAAGATGCTCGTCAGCATCAAAGATTTGATCTTCCAGTGCGACGAGTTTCGACTGCAGCCAAGATTGGCGCAAAGCCACAAAACGAAGGTCGAGGAAAAACAGTTTCGTCACGTGTACGTACAGGCTCAATGGATTGCTACCCACCTTGCGTGCCTGCTCCCAGAACGCATCGCAAGCGGTCTGGGTCAGAGAGGGCAGCAACTCAAGCTGGTTCTTGATCTGAAACGTCGTACGGCTCATTTCCAGCAGAACTGTCTCCAGACTGCTATCGTCGAAGTTCAACCCCGGTACATTGAAAACGCTGGTCAAATCCATTTGCTGATCTCTCCTGGTGGTGATAGCCAAATCGCGACTAATTGACGTGCTCACCACCCGTAAAATTCCAGCGAAACCTGTCCCTGTTGACTCTTATTAAAAGCCCCGAAGTGACGTATATATCAACCCAAGAGAAATGTCTTATTGCTAATTCAAGCAAAAGCTGACTGTTACCTGGGAATGGGCAACGCCTAAGCAAAGTTGTTTACACATGCTCACAGTCATCAATGAAATAACGGGTTACTGTCTTGTGACTTCACTATTACCAGAGTTGTAACGGTGAATGTCAGAAACACCTATTTTTCTGCTACCGCCAGGCGCCTATTCTGGTTGCACCAAGACGGTGCTGGCGCGGATCGAAAGACAGCCCGACTCCATCAACCGGCGTGCACACTCCGCCCGATGGGGCTTGACCCAGGTTCACCGACGTTGATTTTGAAGCTCCTTGATCTGCGTCTTACTTTGGCCGCTACCTTGTAGCGGCCTTTTTTATACCTCGTGATCAGTCGTCGCCGCCTTCGTCAAAGTGAAAGCGATGCAGCAAGCGATGGGCGACCGGTGCCAGGATCAAGCCGATGCTGGCGACAAACACCAGCCCGACATACAAGCCGTAGCCAGCAAAGAACAACTTGCCGCCAACGCTCTCGGGCAGGATCACCGGCCCTACCCCGCCCAGCAGCAAGGTGGCGTTGAAAATGGCATCGTGCAGGGGGATGTGCGGCTCGAAGTACAGGTGCCCCAGCACCCCGAACAGAATCGAGCCAACCAGCAACAGGCAGGCGCCAAGGCCATGCCACATCAGGCGATAACGAAACTGCCGGGGCGAAATGACCGCTTCGGTTCTGGACTCGTACATCCGCTGTACTCCTGTATCGATCATGGCCACCCAGCATAGGCAAGTTGCCCGGCCGGCCACAACCTCAGGCACGCCTCAGCCGCGAATGTGCGCCTGCAAATTGGCCATCATCTGCTGCAGCGCCTCCAGACTGTCGCGTGGATGTATGGCGTCACTGAAATCGCCGATGCGTTGCCAGTTGGCCGCCACCTCTTCCGGGGCAAAGCCCTGGTGCGGGTCGAAGCCCACGCCCAGACTACGCTCCCAACGCACTTTGCCAATCCAGCCACCACCGACTTCGTACAGGCCGCCGCTGTCCTGGCATTGCGCGCTGCCCAGGAACACCACCAGGGGGCTGACCAACTCCGGCTTGAGCTGCTCGAACACCTGGGGCGGAATCAGCCCTTCGGTCATGCGCGTACCGCCGGTGGGTGCGATGGCGTTGACCAGGATGCCGTTCTTGCGGCCTTCGATGGCGAGGGTCCGGGTCAGGCCGTAGAGCCCCAGCTTGGCCATGCCGTAGTTGGCCTGGCCAAAATTGCCGTAGATCCCCGAGGTCGACGCGGTAAACACCACCCGCCCCCAGTTCTGCTCGCGCAAATGAGGCCAGGCCGCACGGGTCACCTTGTAGGCCCCTTCCACATGCACCTGGTAGACCTGGTCCCAGTCACTGTCTTCCATCTTGTGGAAGGTTTTGTCGCGCAGGATGCCGGCATTGTTGATCAGCACATCGACCCGTCCGAAGGTGTCCAGCGCCTGCTCGACGATACGCTGGCCGTCGGTCACCGAATCGTGACTGGCCACGGCGGTGCCTCCCGCTTCGCGAATCTGCGCCACCACCCGGTCGGCCGCGGATGCGCTGGCACCTTCGCCGTGGGTGGAGCCACCCAGGTCGTTGACCACCACCCGGGCCCCGTGACGGGCGAACAGCAAGGCATGGGCACGCCCCAGGCCGCCGCCCGCTCCGGTCACGATCACCACTTTATCGTCCAGGCGCACCGAATCGTTCATGCTCATCACTCCAGGGAAACCGGCAGGGAATGCCCGAGTGTCGGCCAGCCTCGGCCGACGCACAATCAAGCGGGTACAGGGTGAATGGCAGGCGATAAGGTCAACGGATGATGGGCAGGCCTGGCCCTTCAGGACCAGGCGATTTTCTGTGGAAGTTGTGCCATGGGATGCTCGCGAAACGCCAGGTAGTGGCGCAGGACCTGGACCGGCGACTCGGTGTGCGGGTAATGACCGATGCCTTGCAGCAATACGGTATCGGGATGCGGGACCAGCTCCTGGTAACGTTCGAGCATGTGCACACCGGACACCGGATCGACCGCGCCATTGATGAAACGCAATGGCACCCCCTCCTGTTGCAGGGCGCCGACCCAACGCTCACGGTGGGCCACCCGCTCGGACACATAGCTGACCAGCTTGTGCAGGATCCGCGTACCCTGGTTGGACGCGACCAGGCTCCAGTAGTCATCCAGGGCACTTTCACTGGGATGGGTACAAGGACCATAGACCTGGGTGACATGACGTACCAGGTCATCGCGCCCGAACGAGCGTCCCACCAGCCAGCCCAGGCGACTGAGCAGCAGTTTCTGGATCAGCAGCGCACGGTGGCGCTCGGGAAACAGGCCGCCGTTGAGGAACACGCAACTGGCAATCTGCGCACGTTCTTCGTGGTGGCGCGCCAGCAATTCCTGGGCGACGCTGTCACCGTAGTCATGGGCCAGCAGGTGCACCGGCTGGTCAACCTGCAGGTGGGCGAGCAAGGCCTGTTGCAGATCGGCCTGCTCGATCAGGCTGTAGTCGTGATGCACGGGTTTGGCCGAATCGCCAAAACCGAGCATGTCACAGGCAATCAGCCGAAAGCGCTGGGCCAATGGCGCCCACAGGTAGTGCCAATCCCAGCTTGCGGTGGGAAATCCGTGAATAAGCAGCAGTGGCTCACCTTGCCCTGCCGTCCAGTATCGAATGCTCTGGCCGCGGAACGAGAAATTCAGGCCCCGGGTCCGCCAGACGCACAATGGGATCTCGGCCAGGGGCATCAGCGTGCTCCCGGTGAGTGGAAGTGTTGAGTGTTGGGCAAGGCAGCGGTAGCGATCATTGCAATCACCTCGGCACATTCGTGTGCTCTACTGGGGGAACAGTCTAGTCAGCACACGGACAAAGGTGACTTGCATTGGCAGCCAGCTTATTGACCTTGCGAGTCATGTGGCCGAACAGCGCAGTGCATCACAGCATCAAGGTCAGCAGTGGCGCTGCGAAAAGGTTGAGCAGCCCGGTCAGGACCATCACCAGCCCGGCCACCGAACCCTCCTCGCCGCCGACTTCATGAGCCCGGCTGACCCCGGCGCCGTGGGCCCCGACCCCGAACAGCGCGCCACGGGCCAGTGGCGTGCGCAGCGGCAGGAACTTGAGCAGCACCCCGCCGAACATCGCGCCCAGCACCCCGGTGAACATCACGAACACCGCCGTCAGTTCCGGCACCCCGCCCAGGTCCTGGGCCAGTGGCATGGCAAAAGGCGTGGTGATCGAACGCGGCAGCAGCGACAGGCTCACTGCGTTGTCCAGCGCCAGTAGATGGGCAAGGCCCCAGGAGCTGCCGATCGAGGCGGCACTGCCCACCAGCATGCCCAGGCTCAGCGCCAGCCAGTGTCGCGCCAGCAAGGCGCGCTGCTGCCAGATCGGCACGGCGAAGGCCACCGTCACCGGCCCCAGCACTGACATCAACCAATGGGTGTTGCGCGAATACTCGGCATAGGCGGTGTGCAAGGGCACGGCGATCGCCAGCAACACGGCCGGCACCAGGATCAGCGGCGACAACAGGTAACGGCCGGTGCGCCGGTACAGCCAGCGGCTGCCCAGGTAGGCCAGCAAGGTCAGCGCCAGCCAGAACAGCGACATGGGCTCAAGCGTCATGGCGCATCCTCCAGCGGCACACACCTTCCACCGTAACCGCCGTCAGTACCATGACCATCAGGGTACTGATGCCAATCACCAGCAGGATGCGCCAGCCTTCGTCCCGCAGCAGGCTGCCATAGTCGAGCAGGCTCATCAGCGCCGGAATGAAGAAAAGCAGCATCTCGGCCATCAGCAAGCCGGCGCCCAGTTGCAAGGTGGCCGGTTTCAACCAGCCCAGGGCGAACAACAGCAGCAAAAGGGCCAGGCCCATGACGCCGCCGGGGATCGGCCAGCCCAGCCAGGCTGCCAGTTGGCCGCCGAACGTATAGAGAGCAAGAAACACCGCCAGCTCAGTGAGCAGGCGCAGGAAACGTTTGAGGGATGCAGGCTTCATCGTGGGGGACCTCTTCAGGCCTTTATTCTAGAAGTCCATCCCCTACGCCAAAAGCGAATTGTTAGACTTGACTCCATTCCATAATGGAATCGAGGCCATGGAATTCAAACAACTGCGCAGCTTTATCGAAGTGATCCACCGCGGCGGGTTCACCCAGGCCGCCCAAACCCTGCACATCAGCCAGTCGGCGGTCAGCAAGCAGGTGGCCCAACTGGAACAGGCCCTGGGAACGGCCTTGCTCGAACGCCAGGGCTCGCACCTGCTCCTGACCGCCGCCGGCAGAATCGTCCTGGAGCGCGGCGAGGCCATGCTGCGCCTGCGCCAGGAGTTACAAAACGAACTTGACGACCTGAGCCAGCTGGGCCGTGGCGAACTGCGCCTGGGCCTGCCGTTGCTGGGCAGTGACGCTCTCTTTGCCAGGTTGTTCGCCGAATACCGCCGACGCTACCCGAACATCACCATTCACTTGCTTGAAGGAGGCAGCCGCAGCGTGGAGCAGGCGGTGCAGAGCGGCGAACTGGAACTGGGTGGCAGCCTGACACCGAGCGACCCGGCGTTCGCCTTCCAGCCATTTTGCAATGAACCCCTCGATGCACTGCTGCCCGCTGACCATCCCCTGGCCGGTGCCGGCTCGGTCAGCCTGGGACAATTGGCCGACACGCCGTTTCTGCTGTATCAGCGCAGTTTCGTGCTCAACGACCGCCTGCTCAGCGCCTGCCAGCAACTGGGGTTCACGCCCCGGGAAGGCGGGCGCAGCGGCCAGGCAGACTTTCTTGCCGCCCTGGTGGCGGCGGGGCAAGGTGTGGTGTTGCTGCCCCGGGTGGTTGCCCGCGGCCTGGAACGCCCCGGCGTGGTGCGCCTGACCCTGAGCGAGCCGACCGACCTGCGCTGGGACATTGCCTTCATCTGGCGCCAGGGCGCTTATCTGTCGCGGGCCGCCCAGGCCTGGTTGCAGTTATTGCGCGAGCAGCCGGCGCCGGGCTGATCAGCCGCGCAGCTTGCCGATCAACTCGGCCAGCCAGGGTTCGGCATCGGTTTCCGGGGTTACGGTTTCGCTGGCATCCAGGCGCAGCATAGGCTGCACTTCGTTGATGCCAAGCTCGGCGAACAGCTCACGCATCTGTTCGCCACCGCCACAGAAGGTATCGCCGTAGCTGGAGTCGCCCAGCCCGATCACCGCACCCGGCAGGCCGCGCCAGGCGGCGGGCAGCACGTCGCGGATTTCACTGAACAGCGGCATCAGGTTGTCGGGCAGCTCACCCATGCCGGTGGTCGAGGTCACCGCCAGGAAGGCTTCGGGGGCAAAGCCCTGCAGGTCTTGCAAGGTGGCGCGCGCAGCATGCCAGGCCTCGAAACCTGCGGCCTTGAGTAGCGACTCGGCATGCCGTGCAACTTCTTCGGCCGTGCCGTAGACCGAACCGGATAGGATGGCGACTTTCATAGTGAATTCCGAAGCTGAGTAAAAACGTAGGATACTAGCATCGGACACTGGCAAAAGGCCTCATTCTTAAGGTGTAGGCCATCGGCCAATCCTCTAGAATCACCCGCCGTACCCATCCCCTGCCCTTGCGGACCTCACCGATGATCAACGCCAAACTGCTGCAACGCATGATCGATGCCTCCAACGACGGCATCGTGGTCGCCGAACAGGAAGGCGACGACGATACCATCCTGATCTACGTGAACCCGGCCTTCGAGCGCCTGACCGGCTACGAGGCCAACGAAATCCTCTACCGCGACTGCCGTTTCCTGCAGAACGATGACCGCGACCAGCGCCCCCGGGCGCTGATCCGCGAGGCGATCCGCAGCGGCCAGCCGAGCCGGGAGATCCTGCGCAACTACCGCAAGGACGGCAGCATGTTCTGGAACGAACTGTCGATCACCCCAGTGTACAACGAAGCCGACCAGTTGAAGTACTTCATCGGCATCCAGAAAGATGTCAGCCGCCAGGTCGAAGCCGAACAACGCGTCATCGAACTGGAACGCGAGCTGGCCCAGGCCAGGGCGCGCATCGCCGAACTGGAAACCGACCAACGGTAAAAACCAAATCGCCGTTTGCTTGTCCATGACGGTGAAGAAACGTAATTAACGATTGATACGTCGAGTTCGACCATGCGAGCAGATGCCCTCCTGACTCAGGATGAGCTGGATTTCATCAGGACCATGCAGCATTCGCCACAGCCCGTCATCGCTGAGCCGGCGTCGCGCATGCTGGTCAATGGTGGCACAGAGATCAAAGACCTGCTGACCCAGCTGATCGCCCAGGAGCAGGTCACCCTGCAGGCGCAGTTCGAAAACCAGCAGATGACCTTTCCGCTGCAACTGGTCGAAGACGAGTTCCATTCCCTGCACCTGCAGCTGGGCGCGCCCAACATCTATGAAGAAGGCCCCATGGTTCGCCCCTGGCGGCTGACCCTGGAGACCCCGGTGGCGCTGGAAGACGAGCTGGGCCTGAGTGCCGGGCTGTGGGTCCGGGAAATCTCGTTCAAGGGCGTGCTGCTCGAAGTGCGTGACCAGCCTGAGCCCCCAAAATCGTTCGACCTCTGGTTCGCCCCTGACAATACCCTGCCGATTGCCCTGCACGGCACGCTGCAACGCCGTACCGGCGAATGCCTGGCCGCCTACAACCTGGGCCAGAGCCTGCCGCAGGAGATCGAGCGGCTACGCGAATACATTCTCCAGGCTCACCGACTGGCTCACCCGGAGCTACACCCTCAGCTGTCCAGATGACCGGCCAGGTATTGCTGCAAGCGACGACGCATCAAACGCCCTTCACTCCCCAGGCAAGCCACCTGCGAGCCGATCAGGCTGTCCTGGGCCAGGTCCGCCGCCTCCCCCGCCAGTAATAACGGGCACTCCAGCGCCAGGGCCAGACGCGCCAGGCGTTTGGGCAGGTCCACTGACGGCGGGTGATTGGAGAACAGCACCAGGGCATGGGGAGCCATGCGTTCGCACACCAGGCTCAGCTCTTCGACCGGTTGGCCCAGGCCCAGCACCGTCACGGCGATTTCGCTGGTGCCCAGCATCAAGGCGGTTACCAGCAGTTCCAGCTCCCGGCAATGCCCTGGCATTGCCGCCAGCACCACCCGCACTTCCTGCTGCTCGGCGGCCAGCTGCAAACGCTGGAGCACCCGCCCGCGCAGGAAGGTGTCGAGAAACAGCCATTCACTGGTCAGGCCAAAGGCCTCGCGCGTGCTGCGCAGCTCCTGCCAGACCGGCATGATCACGTCCTGAAAGGCCACCAGCAGTGGATAACTGCTGAATATCTGGCCATAGACCTGGGCAAGACGCGACTCATCGAAGGTGCGCACCGCCTGGCGCAGTTGCAACTGCCACTGCTTCCAATCGTCCTGCCCGATCGGGTTGCCCGCAGGTTCAACCTGGGCCTTGAGGCTATGGCTGCGGGCGAGGATCTTGCCGACCTTGCTGACCGCCACGCCCCGCTCGATCCAGCCAAGGATGTTGCGCACTTCGTCGATGTCGGCCTGGGAATAGAGACGATGCCCACTTTCGGTGCGTGTCGGCTGAATCAACCCATAACGGCGCTCCCAGGCACGCAAGGTCACCGGGTTGATACCGGTCAGGCGAGACACTTCGCGAATGGGAAACAGCTCCTCGTGATCGAGATCGCCAGGTTTCAACGAAGCGTGGGCAGGTTCAATCATTGCCGGGAAACCACGAGTCAGGGGTCAAGGGGCATTCTACTCCGGGGAGTGGAAACAGCACTATTGGGGTTTTCCCTGAGATTGGTCCCGTGCCAGCACTGACGGGTCAGGTTATTTCAGCAATAATCCGCGCCCGATTTTTGCATGCAAGCAAATGCCGTCCACCACCCCGGGCGGCATTTCATGGGCAGGCCACCCGCCATGCCCGGTTGCCAGGAGATACACAATGTCTACCCCTCCCGTTACCCTGATGGTGACGCGCCGCGTCGCCGAAGGCCGTTACCAGGACCTGATGGCCTGGCTCAATGAAGGTGAACAGCTGGCCACCGACTTCACCGGCTACCTGGGCTCGGGCGTCCTCGCCCCACCGCCCCAGGGCGACGAATTCCAGATCATCTTCCGCTTCGCCAACGAGCAGACCATGCAGGCCTGGGAGCACTCGGCTTCGCGCAAGGCCTGGCTGGCGCGCGGCAACGGACTGTTCGAGCAACCCCATGAGCTGCGGGCCAGTGGCCTGGAAGGCTGGTTCGGCAGCAATCCGGTGCAACGCCCACCACGCTGGAAGCAAGCCGTCGCCATCTGGCTGGCGTTCTTTCCGGTCTCGTTGCTGTTCAACCTGCTGTTCGGCCACTGGCTGGCGGCCCTGGACCTGGTACCGCGCGTCCTGCTCAGCACCCTGGGGCTGACCCCCTTGATGGTGTATTTCTTCATTCCCTTGTCGACCCGCCTGCTGGCCGGCTGGCTCAATGCCCCGCGCCGCCGCTCAAGGCCGCAGGGCGCACGCAACCCGGCCTAGTTCGGGTATGCTGGGGGTTATCCAAGCGAACCTGTGAAAGTTGACCGCCCCCACCATGAACAGCCCAATTCTTGTCACCGGAGCCAGCCAGCGAGTCGGGCTGGCCCTGGCCCTGAACCTGGCGCAGGCCGGCCATACCGTAGTCAGCGCCAGTCGTAGCAAAACACCCGAAGCCGCACACCCGAACATCATCCAGTTCCAGGCCGATTTGTGTTTGGAGCAGGACCGCCTGGCCCTGATCGACCACCTCAAGAGCAACTATGATGGCTTGCGGGCAATCGTCCACAACGCTTCGCTGTGGCTCGATGACGACCTGGCCAACCTCAACACCATGTTCAAGTTGCACGTCGAGGCGCCCTATCACCTGAACCTGGCGCTGGGTGAGCAACTGCTGAAGATGGACAAGGCCGATATCATCCACATCTGCGACGAGACCTCCTCGCGTGGCAGCAAGAGCCACATCGGCTACGCCGCCACCAAGGCCGCGCTGCAGAACATGGTGCTGTCCTTCGCCGAGAAATACGCGCCGGTGGTCAGGGTCAACGCCATCCTGCCAGGGCTGTTGATCCTCAAGGAAAACAGCGATGAGGCCTACCGCCAGCAGACCCTGAAGAAGGCCCTGCTGGAGTTCGAACCCGGCGCCCGGCCCCTGATCGAGGCGGTGCGCTTTCTACTCGAAAGCCAGTACAGCACCGGCAGCAACGTGGTCATCAACGGTGGCCGCCATCTGAAGAACCGCATCGCGGTAGACTGAATTGCCCTTGTCACGAGAATGACCATGAACGCCCAGCAAAAACTCGAACTCGAAGCCGCCGCCTTCCGCCGGCTGGTCGCCCACCTGGACAGCCGCAAGGATGTGCAGAACATCGACCTGATGAACCTCGCAGGCTTCTGCCGCAACTGCCTGTCCAAGTGGTACAAGGCCGCCGCTGACGAGCAGCAGATCGAACTGAGCATGGACGAGGCCCGTGAAGTGGTCTACGGCATGCCCTACGCCGAATGGAAAGCCCAGTACCAGAAAGAAGCCAGCGCCGAACAACAAGCGGCGTTCGCCAAAGGAAAAACCCATGAATGACCTGAACACCCTGCGTAACAGCCTGGCCAGCGGCGAGCACGTCTTTGCCGACACCCTGGCGTTCATCGCAGCGCACTATGACTACCAGCCACAAGCCTTCAACAACGGCGGCGTGGAAAACGCCGCCGGGCAGAACGAAGGCTCCTGCAAGACCCTGGGCCTGGCCCTGCTCGAAGGCCTGAGCGATCAGGAAGCGCTGCTGGCGTTCGGTGAGCACTACCGTTCGGTGCTGGCAACGCCTGAAGGCAGCGACCACGGCAACATCCGCGCACTGATCAAGCACGGCCTGGCCGGGGTCAAGTTCAGCGCCCAGCCGCTGACCCTCAAGTAAGGGTCGACAGCCGCCCAGGCGTCCCGTCGGCCAGTTGCCCCTGTTGCAGCCACTGCAAGGCAATTGGCCAGAGCCGGGTTTCGAAGCGCTTGTGGAAAAAGGCGAAGTGGCCGATCTGCGCCTCGTCGATATCGGCAGGCGCGATGCGCAAATGGCTGCGTGCGCTCGACTCGAAGTAACGCAGCAACCGCTCGATGGCCGGCACCGTGCCGAACGGGTCGTCGGTCAGGCTGATGGCCAGGGTCTGCGCCCTGACCCGGGCAAACGGCAATTCGACCAGCGACTTGCCGCTGGGCCGCTGCTCATAGGCCGCCGTCATCGTGCTCCAGTCCTTGACCACTCCGGCCGGGGTGTCCTCCAGCCAACCCAGGCGCTTGCCGGGAAAATAGCCGAACACACGGGTCAGCAACGGCATCAGCACATGCCATTTGCCAATCAGCTGCCAGCGGCTGTCCTGGGCGTAATCACGCCAGTAGGCGAACTGCGCGCCGACCGTGACCAACCGGCGCAATTGACCGGCCGAGGCCGCCAGCCCCGCCGCACACCCACCAAAACTGTGCCCGACCGCATCGACCGGCTGCCCGGGAAACTCACGCACGGCACGTCCCAGCATGGCTTCGAAATCCAGCGCGCCCCAGTCGGTCCAGGAGGCGTTGAAGTCCCGCATGCGCGCCGGACGCGACTCGCCGATGCCCCGATAGTCATAAGTGATGACATCGAACCCCCGGTCGAACAGGTACTGGGCAAAGCGTGAATAGTAGCTGCAGCGCACCGAGGTGGCGGCGTTGATGATCACCACCGGGCGCGCCGGATCCGGCACGCCGTGGCGCCAGCTGAAACCGCCGAGGGAATAACCATCGGCGGCGACTTCACGAAAGGCTTGTCCGCTGTTGCTGGAGACAGGCAGGGGGGGAAAGGCTTCGAGACTGCTCATCGACCCTCTAATGCCGAGGCCGCTACCCGCGGCGCCGGGACCTTGCGCAGGCCGCCAAGGCGAGAGCCATCGTAGCGGGTTTCACGGAACAGGCGCCAGCGTCCGAACAGGCCATACACATGCATCACCCGGCCCTGCTCGTGATAGCCCATGCGAATATGCAGCTTGAGCGCCGGAATGTTGTGGGTTTCACAGACGTCCACCACCCGCGTACAGCCCTTGGCGCGCATGGCATCCCACAGGGCGACCTGGGCATCCACCGAAAGCCGGGTGCCGAAGTAGGCGCGGGTCATTTCACCGCCGAACTCGAAAAACTCGCCGGGTTTCACCGGGAAGGTGCAGCCGTAGTAATGGCGGTCGTGGTAATCGCGCATGCTGCCGAAGATGAAAGCCACGGCATCGCCCTTCTCATCCAGGTACATGTGCCCTGTATGGCCCTCGGCGGCCAGCTCGCGCATGGTTTGCACGCGGTCGCCGAAGTAACGCGCAAAGGCATCGGCATTCTCGGGCGTGATATCGACGCGGCGCACCGGCGGATGCTCGCGCAGGTTGTACGGTGGGACGGGGCTGACCAGGTCACGCTCCATCCACAGCAGTTCCCAATGGAAGAAGATGTAGCGCTCGCACAGGGTCTTCAGGGTCTTTTGCAGGCCCTTTTGCCTGATCCGCTCTTTTAGTTTTTGCAGTCCACTCATGGCGCCTCCCGATGATCCCCGGCGGTGAAACAGGGCATGTAGGGAGTGGTATAGAACAGGCGGCCGAGGGAATAGCAAAGGGCCAGTGACGGAGTTGTTTCAAATTGTGTTAAAGGCGTGAGACGGCTGCCGCACCTGCGCAAAAACAGGTGCGGCAACAAGGCCTTAGGCGGGCTTACTTACAGCTCGACGCAGTCGAACCGTACGTCGGTGGCGACATCGGCGTCATAGTCAACATCCTGGCGCTCGAAACCGAACAGGTTGAGGAACTGCTTCTTGTAACCGGCGTAGTCGGTCAGTTCGAAGAGGTTCTCGGTGGTCACTTGCGGCCACATGGCCTTGCAGGCGTCCTGAACGTCGTCGCGCAGCTCCCAGTCGTCCAGGCGCAGGCGGGCTTTCTCGTCCACGGCCGCCGGCGCACCGTCGGCACGGTACAGGCGATCGCGGAACATACGGTCCAGCTGGTCCTGGGTGCCTTCGTGCACGCCTTTTTCCTGCATGATCTTGAAGACCATCGACAGGTACAGCGGCATCACCGGGATGGCCGAGCTGGCCTGGGTGACCACCGACTTGAGCACCGCCACGTTGGCGCCGCCCTTGATCTCACCGGCCAGCTTCTTGTCCAGGCGCAGCGCGGTTTCGTCCAGGTCCTGCTTGGCCTGGCCCAGGGCGCCGTGCCAGTAGATCGGCCAGGTGATTTCGGTACCGATGTAGCTGAAGGCCACGGTGCGCGCTTGTGGCGCCAGAACACCGGCGCCAGCCAGGGCGTCGATCCACAGCTCCCAGTCCTGGCCGCCCATGACGGTCACGGTGTCCTTGATTTCCTGCTCGGTCGCCGGCTCGATGGACGCCTCGATGATGGTGTCCTTGTTGGTGTCGATGGCAGTCGACTTGTACGGCTGGCCGATCGGCTTGAGCGCCGAACGCACCAGTTCACCGGTCTGCGGCAGCTTGCGCACCGGCGAAGCCAGCGAGTAGATCACCAGGTCGACCTGGCCGCCCATTTCGTTCTTGATCAGCTCGATCACCTTGGCCCGCGCTTCATCGGAGAAGGCGTCACCGTTGATCGACTTGCTGTACAGGCCGTCGGCCTTGGCGAACTTGTCGAAAGCCGCGGCGTTGTACCAGCCAGCGGTGCCCGCCTTGGTCTCGGTACCCGGCTTTTCGAAGAACACGCCCAGGGTATCGGCCTTGAAACCGAAGGCGGCGGTGATGCGCGCTGCCAGGCCGTAGCCGCTGGATGCACCGATCACCAGGACCTTCTTCGGACCATCCTCGCGCACGCCCAGCTTGCGGGTGGCTTCGATCTGATCACGTACGTTCAGCTCGCAACCTTTCGGGTGCGTAGTGGTGCAGATAAAACCGCGAACTTTAGGATGGATGATGGCCAATGTCTGTACCTCGTCAGTGAATATGCTGAGGGAGCCGAATCGCGTGGACTCGAGGTTCCGTTGCTGTGAGGGTGAGACTACACCCGCAGCGTTGCCGACACATCCGGCTCCCTGGAATCCGTCAGGGCGCTACTTTGTCACAGCGTGGAAAAGATCAGCAACCGCTGGCTCAGACCCTGAACGCACCGATCAGGCGTTTCAACTCCAGCACCTGGGCCGACAACTGCAGGCTGGCATCCTCGGTCTGGTGCGCGCCCTGGGTGGTGTGCTCGGCCGCGCGGTTGATCTGGACGATGTTCTGGTCGATGTCATGGGCCACCGCGGTCTGCTGCTCCACGGCGGCGGCGATCTGCTGGTTCTGGTCGACGATGCTGCCGATCGCGCCAAGAATGTTCGACAGGGCCTGCTGCACCTGCTGCGACTGACTGACCGTACCGGCGGCCACCTGATGGCTGGCATCCATGGCCTTGACCGCCGCCCCGACCCCACCCTGCAGGCGCGAGATCATCTGCTCGATTTCCTCGGTCGAATGCTGGGTGCGCTTGGCCAGGGTCCGTACCTCATCGGCCACCACGGCAAAACCACGGCCCTGCTCCCCGGCGCGAGCGGCCTCGATGGCGGCGTTGAGGGCCAGCAGGTTGGTCTGCTCGGCAATGCTCTTGATCACTTCCAGCACCCGGCTGATCGCCTGGCTGTCGCTGGCCAGCTGATTGATGACCACCACCGATTGATCGATTTCACCGGCCAGGCGGGCGATATTGCCTTGCTGGGACTCGACCAGGCCGCGACCGCTGACGGTCTCCTGGTTGACGCTGTGGGCGCTGCTGACCGCCGCGGCGGCGCTGCGCGCCACCTCTTGCGCCGTGGCTGACATCTGGTTCATGGCGGTGGCCACCTGCTCGATCTGTCCGCGCTGGCCACTGACGGCCTGGTTACTGCGCGCCGACACCGCATGCACTTGCTCGGCCTGGCGCTCGACCTCGACCACGGTGTGGCCGACCTGCTCGATCAGGTCGTGAATCCGCTGTACCGTGCCGTTGAACACCTGCCCCAATTCGCCCAGCTCATCACGGCTGTCAGGCTTGAAGTTCACCGTCATGTCACCGGCAGCCACCTTGTCCATCACCGCGCCCAGTGATTTGAGGGTATGCCGGGTGGAGGCGTAGAAGCCGCCGTAGAGGTAGACGATCAGCAGGAATACCCCTGCCAGGGCCGACACCAGCAGGATCATGTGCAGGCGGTGCTCGCTCAGGCGCTGCTGCAACTGCTGGTCGAGGAACTCGCTGGTAGCGGTGTTCAGGGCATAGGTTTGCGCCATCAGGCCGCTGACCTGCTCATAGAAGGCCGACCACGGCGCATCGAGGGTATCGGCCATGACCACCTGTTCTTCGAACAACTCGCCGGCCGCTTTCAACGAAGCCTGGCTGCTGGCCGCCAGACTGCCCAGGCGTGCCTGGGCCCCGGGCTCGGTGGCCAGGGCATCCTGAAGCCTGAGCGCATAGTCGGCGGCGAGCTTGTCCAGACGCAGCAGCAAATCCTCGAAACGGGTACTGGTCGCCGAATTGAGGAAGCCCTGCCCCAGTGAGTAGGCGCCCATGGCCCGGCCTTCGCCCAGGGTCTGGGTGACTTCAGGGGTGACGGTGGTCATCAGTTCGCTAAGCTGGCGAATGGCCGAGTCGCTGTCCTGGCTGAGCCCGGCCTGGCTGGCGATCATCTTGCTCAGCACCTGGGCCTGGCCCAGCAACTTGTCCAGCATGGCGACCTTGCTCAACAACGACGATTCCACCTGTGCAGCCTTGAGCTGGGCGAGCATCTCGTCGCGCTTGGCGTGAAAGTCCTGAGCCTGTGCTTCATCGGCGGTGACCGCGGTCAGGTTCGACAAACGGCCCAACACCTGTTTCTCCAGGTCGGCGATCTGCGTCTCGACCGCCTGGGCCTTGCCTGACTGGCCGAGGATCGCGTTGATCTGCATCAGGTTGCCCAGGGTCTCCAGCTCGCCCCGCAACGTCAGGCTGCCCTGCAGCAGTTCAAGGCTCTGCAATTCGACCTGGGTGGCGTGGAACTGGGCATAGGAATCGCGGACCAGGTAGTAGTTGGTTACCAGCATGGGCAGGAAAAACAAAATACTGATCAGGCTGAACTTCATCCCGAAGCTCAACCGATTCATCAGCGCGATGGCCGGATACAACAGGCTCTTCACGAGTGGTCCCCTCCGATTCTTATTGTTCTGCGCGCACAGTGGCACTAGGCCACTGATGATTATCATCAGCACCTGTATAACGCATATCGGAACGGGGTTTTGTAACTTAAGGTTAATCAGTGCGTGGGCAGACCAACGGCTACCCCGCACTCACCTCAGCCCAGCACGGTCCACAGGGCAAAGCAGGCATACCAGAGCACTGCCGAGCGCAGCAACAGCTCCCACAGCGTGTCCAGCCCGACCAGGCCCTGGGGCCCGGCCTCGGTGCTGGCCGGCATGTCGGCGGCGACCTGACCGACCGAGGCGATCAAACGTGCTGCGCTGATGTTCCAGTTGAGCAGCTCATGCAGCATCACCCGGCTGACGGCGACAAAGTTGCCCACCAGGGCGAAGCTGATCCCCAGCGCCCGTACCGGTGCCCAGTCGAAGGCATGGCGCAGTTGCTGGGCACGCTCCTTCAAGGCCGGGTTGCGGGCGTGTTCGACGGTCAGGGCAAGCAGGCGATAGGCCAGGGCCGCCGCCGGTCCCAACAGGACATACCAGAAAATCACCGCAAAGAAGCTCTGGAAGGCCTCCCACAGCAGGTGGCCCTGGACCCGCTCGAGCAGCGAACGCGCGTTGTCGCCGGTGACCCCGAGGTCACGCTCGGCCACATGCACCGCCGCCTGCTCGTCGCCACGCCGCCAGGCGTCGCGAAACGGCCCGAGCGAGGCTTTCACATCGCCGCGCCCCAGGCTGTAGATCAACACCAGCAAGTGTACCGGCAGGGCCAGCAGGCCATAGGCAACCGGCTCCAGGACATGCATCAGCAACACCAGCAGCGCTACCGGTAGCAGCACCAGGGTCGCCAGCACCCACCAGGGATGGCTTTTGCCGTTGCGCTCCAGGCGCGCCAGCTCGGTGCAAAAGAAACCGTCGCGTTGCAGCTGCTGGCGCAAGGCCGAGAACTTCTCGACCCACAGCACCAGTAACAACACCAGAAAACTCATGATCTACCCCCATCATCCTCAAGGCTTGCCCGGTAGCGCGGCCAATCGAAAGCCGGGCCCGGGTCGGTCTTGCGTCCCGGGGCGATGTCGCTATGGCCTTGAATCCGCTTGACACCGATGGCCGGCCAAACAGCCTGGATCTGCCGGGTCAGGTCCTGCAGCACCTGGTATTGGGCGTCGGTGAAGGGCAACTCGTCGGTGCCTTCAAGCTCAATGCCGATGGAAAAATCGTTGCAGGCCTCGCGCCCGTCGAAACAGGACACCCCGGCATGCCAGGCCCGGTCCCGGCAGGACACGAACTGGGTGACCTT
Organism: Pseudomonas sp. NPDC090755; assembly: GCF_044769005.1. Taxonomy (NCBI): domain Bacteria; kingdom Pseudomonadati; phylum Pseudomonadota; class Gammaproteobacteria; order Pseudomonadales; family Pseudomonadaceae; genus Pseudomonas; species Pseudomonas sp. NPDC090755. Next base: position 465,768 of record NZ_JBIVXC010000002.1, read on the forward strand.
GCCATCGCGCTCGATGAAAAAATGCGCCGAAACGCGCAGGTCCTTGATCCCCTCGAAGTAGGGATGCTCGCTGGGGTCCAGGCGGTTCTGGAAGAATTGCTGGACCTTGCCGGTGCCGAATTGCGCCGGCGGCAGGCTGATGTTGTGAATCACCAGCAGGGAGATGACTTCGCCCTCGGGACGTTCGTTGAAGTTCGGCGAGGGACAATGGGTGATACCGGCGAACCAGCCAGTAGCGCGGTCCAGTTGCATAGAAGATCCTGAGGCACGAGAGCACGGCCCCAGTATGCCCCGAGGCGAATCTGGATGCATCGTTAAAACGTGACTGAACCTAACGCGCCTGATGCTGGCGCAACTGACTGACCACCGAGTCCAGTGCCCGGTCGAACAGCAAGCTGTCATCGAGCAGGCGTGCCTCACCGCAGCGCAAGGCCAAGGCCAGGGCCTTGGGCGAATACTCGCAAACCTTGAGCCCGGTGCGATTGACGAAGACGAGCGCGTCGCTGCTGGCGATCCGCGCGATCAGTTTGCACCGCAACCCTTCTCCCTCCTCAACGAGTTCGACCCAATTGCCGATGCGCAAACGCTGCACTTGCAGCAACGCCGGATCGTCATCGGCCAGGACCACCGGGTTGCAGGCAGGCCCCGCTTGCCCAGGGACCGCCAGGACGATTTCATCGAGCACCAGCACGCGCTCGCTGGCATCGCAGTGCCAACCGGTGCCTGCCGATGGCTCATCGAAGGCCTGCACATGCAGCGTCTCCAGCCTGGCGAAGAATTCACGGGTGGCGAACGGATCGAAGGCAGTACTGGCCAGGCCATCGCGCAAGGCCTTGAGCAACCCGGGCACGATCTCCAGCAGGTGCCGATGGGCCTCAGGGCCGTCATGGGGTTCGACACTCCAGATCAGCGCATCCATGGTTTCCAGGCATTCGAGCCATTGCGCCGAGGTATCGCCATGCTTGAGGTAGGCCAACAGCAGCACCTGGCTCCAGGCCTCCTCGAGGACACGCACCACCACCCGTGGCAAGGTCTTGCCCAACAGCCGCCGATTGAGTTCCTGCTGCACCCGCTGACGCGCCAAATGCGACCGTGCACGACCTTCTTCGGCGTCCCGGGCGCGCTGTTCGAGCAGTTCGTTGCGTCGCCGCTCTTCGCTGCTGAAGGCCTGGAAATCCACCAGCAGCTCGGAAAAGATTGCCGGGTCGTCGGCAAAATCGCTAAGCAAGCGCTGAACGATGTGTTCCACCCGCTGGTAAAGCACATCGCGCCGGCAGTCATCGCTGGCGTCCCAGCCAATGGCGGCACTGGCGATTTCGTTGAGCAGGCGCCGGGCCGGATGGTGGTTGCGACTGAAAAAACGCTTGTCCAGGACCGCGACCTTGAGCAGGGGGATCTGCAGGCGGCCAATCAAACTGCGCAAGGCGCTCGGCAGGTTGCGGTCAGCATGAATGTAGTCGAACAGCAGGCTGACCAGGTTGATGACGTCCTCATCCACGCCCTCGACCTTGCGGTAGGTGCCGCTTTTCATGCTGAAGCGGGTCAACAGCTGTTCAAGTTGCTGGTGCAGGTCGAAGTCGTCGGCGTCCTGCACCGAAGGCACATAATGTTGCAGGTGCGAGAGCAGGCGCAGCAGATCACCGGTACTGATCGGCTGCACCGGGTTGCCCGCCTCCAACCGTGGTGCAAGGCGGCCACGCACACGGGCCAGCAAGCCTTGCAGGGACGCGAACACGGCTTGCTCGTCGGCATCGAGGTCGGTTCCCTTGCCATCGCCACAGCCGTGCCCTGACGGGGCCCGCCGATGAGCCAGGACGGCGTCCTGGGCGGGGCGCCGGGGAATGATCTTGAGTTCGGGCAACACCCCGGTGGCCATCAGCAACTGGTTGGCCTCGCCATACAGCTGGTCGGCGTCCTCCAGGACATAGCGCTCGAACAGCGTGAGGATGACCAGTTTGACCCGGGTGGCGACCCCCAGATGGCGTCCGGCCTGGAGCAAGTAGTCGCACAACATCGCCGGGCCGAGCGGATTACGCCGGTCATCCAGGCGCAGCCCGGTCAACGCCGACAAGCGCAGGGTCAACTGGTTGAGGGAGCAACCGTCGCGGGCCAGGACCCGGCCGATCATGGCATCCAGCGCCACCCTGCGCTCCGGCTCATTGGCCGCCCCTGCCGGTGCGCCGTACCCCACCGAGGTCACTGCGTCGAGCTGACCGATACGTACGAAAGCCTGATAGAAGCGGTCGAGGTAGCCGCGCTCGATGCTTTTGCGCTTGAGGCGAAGGTCGCGCATCGCTTCGAACAGGAAGTTCTGTTCACTGTTGCTGGCGGCCTTGTCCGCCATCTCGAACAGCGTGTCATCGGCATTGTCGAACAGCGTTTGCAGGCTTTTGCGCAACTGCAGCGCGGCCATGTCTCGGACTTGCAGGAGCACCACGGGCAGACGAGCGAGCGGCACATGGCGTGCCTGATCGAGGGATGCCGTGATCGGCACCACCTTCCCGTCTTTGTGCATCCCGGACTCCTTGCTCGGCTATGGTCGGATGAACCGGCACCTCGTCAAAGCCATGACGCCAAATTCAAGTCGCATTATCGAGTAAATTCCCCCCACTCGCCAGCACGGGCTTGCCCTATAATCCCCGGCACTTAGCTTGTGGAGCCCGCCATGCCGAATTTACGCCTCGCCGACCTGACCGCCGAAATCGAAGCCAACGTGCGCCGTGCGTTGCTTGAAGACATCGGCAGCTGTGATATCACCGCCCAGCTGATTCCGGCCGAGCGCCTGGCCAAGGCCACCATCATCACCCGCGACGATTGCGTCATCGCCGGTACCGCCTGGGTCGATACCGTGTTCCGCCAGCTCGACCCACGGGTGGCCGTGCATTGGCAGGTCAAGGATGGTGAGCGTGCACAGCCCAATCAGCCGCTGTTCCACCTCGAAGGTCCGGCCCGCTCGCTGTTGACCGGCGAGCGCAGCGCGCTGAACTTCCTGCAACTGCTGTCGGGCGTCGCTACCCATGCGCAGTCTCTCGCCGACCTGGTCGCCGATACCCAGGTCAAGTTGCTCGACACCCGCAAGACCCTGCCTGGCCTGCGCCTGGCACAGAAGTACGCGGTCACCTGCGGCGGCTGTCACAATCACCGGATCGGCCTGTTCGACGCCTTCCTGATCAAGGAAAACCACATCGCTGCCAGCGGCGGCATCGCCAAGGCCGTCACCGCCGCACGGCGAATCGCCCCGGGCAAACCGGTGGAAGTCGAAGTCGAAAGCCTGGACGAACTTAAAGAGGCCCTGGACGCTGGCGCCGATATCATCATGCTCGACGAACTGAGCCTGGACGACATGCGCGAAGCCGTGCGCCTGAACGCTGGCAAGGCCAAGCTCGAAGCCAGTGGCGGGGTCAACGAAAGCACCCTGCGGGTGATTGCCCAGACCGGGGTCGACTACATCTCGATCGGTGCCATGACCAAGGATGTGAAGGCAGTCGACCTGTCGATGCGCTTGAGCCTCTGAGGTTTATCCCAGGCATGAAAAAACCGGCTGAACAGCCGGTTTTTTATTGCAACCCTGCCAGCCCCACAGGTGTGGGAGCTGATTGCCTGACGGTGTAGCCGCTGCCGCCAGGCTGCGATCGGTCGCGAAGCGACCGTAAAACCTGGCGACTTCAGTCTGTCAGGTACACTGGGGGGCTGGATTGCGACTGCTGCGCAGTCGATCGCAGCCTCGTTCCTCGGCAGCGGCTACGGGGTGTAACCGCTGCCTCCGGGCCCTGTGGGAGCTGGCGAAGCCTGCGATCGGGCGATCAGTGCGCCGCGTTCTGCAGGCCGTCCAGGTAACGCTCGACATCCAGTGCCGCCATGCAGCCGGCACCGGCGGAGGTGATAGCCTGACGGTAGACATGGTCGGCCACGTCGCCAGCAGCGAACACACCTTCGACGTTGGTGGCGGTGGCATTGCCGTCACGGCCGCCATTGACCACCAGGTAGCCGTCCTTGAGGGTCAGCTGGCCTTCGAACAGCGAGGTGTTCGGGGTGTGGCCGATGGCGATGAACACGCCGTCAACCTTGATCTCGTCGAAACTGCCGTCGTTTTTCTTCAGGCGCGCACCGGTCACACCCATGTCGTCACCCAGTACTTCGTCCAGGGTGGCATTGAGTTTCAGCTCGATCTTGCCTTCGGCCACACGGGCGTTGAGCTTGTCGATCAGGATCTTCTCGGCACGGAAGGTCTCGCGGCGGTGAACCAGGGTGACCTTGCTGGCGATGTTGGCCAGGTACAGGGCTTCTTCCACGGCGGTGTTGCCGCCACCGACCACAGCCACTGGCTTGTTGCGGTAGAAGAAACCGTCGCAGGTCGCGCAGGCGGACACGCCCTTGCCCATGAACGCTTCTTCCGACGGCAGGCCCAGGTAGCGGGCGCTGGCGCCGGTGGCGATGATCAGTGCGTCGCAGGTGTAGGTGGCGCTGTCACCCTTGAGGGTGTACGGCTTGCTGGCCAGGTCCACGGCGTTGATGTGGTCGAACATCACTTCGGTCTCGAAGCGCTCGGCGTGCTCCTGCATACGCTGCATCAGCGCCGGGCCGGTCAGGCCATGGGCGTCGCCCGGCCAGTTGTCGACTTCGGTGGTGGTGGTCAGCTGGCCGCCGGCCTGCATGCCGGTGATCAGCAGCGGCTTGAGGTTGGCACGGGCGGCATAGACTGCAGCGCTGTAACCGGCAGGGCCGGAGCCGAGAATGATCACTCGCGAATGACGTACTTCAGACATGACTCTCTCCTGTCGAAGCGGGCGCTGGATTGCCCACTTCGTAACGCCGGGATCGCCGGCTGGAATAAAAAGAACCTGCGAAGCACTTGGGGAAGGCTTTGGGTCGCAGGTCCTGAAAACGTGTCGATCTGTGCCTTACAGGCTGTTGGCGTTTTCCGCCAGGTAGTCGGCAACGCCCTTGGCATCGGCCTTCATGCCTTTCTGGCCTGGACGCCAGCCGGCCGGGCAGACTTCACCGTGCTGTTCGGTGAACTGCAGGGCTTCGACCAGACGAATCATCTCATCGACTTCACGACCCAGCGGCAGGTTGTTGACCACCTGATGCTGCACCACACCTTGCTGGTCGATCAGGAACGAGGCACGCAGGGCCACGCCGTCATCGTGCTCGATACCGTAGGCGCGAGTGATCTCGTGGGTCACGTCGGCAACCATGGTGAACTCGACTTCGCCGATGCCGCCCTTCTCCACCGGCGTGTTGCGCCAGGCGTAGTGGGTGAACTGCGAGTCGATGGAAACGCCGACCACTTCCACTCCCAGCTCGCGGAACTTGTCCATGCGGTTGTTGTGGGCAATGATTTCCGACGGGCAGACAAAGGTAAAGTCCAGCGGCCAGAAGAACAGCACGACATATTTACCGCGCAGGGAAGAAAGCTTGAAGCTGTCGACGATCGAACCGTCGCCCAGCACCGCCGCCGCATCGAAATCCGGGGCCTGCTTGTTGACCAGAATGCTCATGAAAACTCCTTGAAGAATTGAATTCGAAGGGGTTGGAAAGTTGTGCGCACTGTAGCGAGGCCGCAGAGATTAAGGAAATATCCTTAGACAATCCACCTTATAGGCCCGCTCTATTCATCGCCAAAACCTTCGGCTGTTTGCCTATCAGGGCCATCCGGTCAGGTGGGCGAGCTTTGTTACAGCCCGTTTCCCTGTCTGTCTCACGCTTTCACCGGCCGCTCAAACTCGGTAAGGTCAGCGCGTTTGCCTTAACCCGGAGCCCCGTATGCAAGCCCCTGTCCTCTCTGGCCCACAGTACCTGCGCGAAGGACTGAAACTGGTCCTGAGCCCGAGCCTGCGCCTGTTCGTGTTGCTGCCCCTGGCGGTCAACCTGCTGCTGTTCGTCGGCCTGATCTACTTTGCCGGCCATCAGTTCAGCCTCTGGGTCGATGCCCTGATGCCCAGCCTGCCCGACTGGCTGAGCTTCCTGAGCTATGTTCTCTGGCCGCTGTTCGTGGCCCTGGTGATACTGATGGTGTTCTTCACCTTCACCATGCTGGCCAACATCATTGCCGCCCCCTTCAATGGCTTCCTGGCAGAAAAAGTCGAAGTGGTGGTGCGCGGCACCGATGACTTCCCGGCGTTCAGCTGGGCCGAACTGATGGCCATGGTGCCACGTACCCTGGGTCGGGAAATGCGCAAGCTGGGTTACTTCCTGCCCCGCGCCATCGGTCTGTTCATCCTTTCGCTGATCCCGGTGATCAACATCATCGCCGCACCGCTGTGGCTGTTGTTCGGTATCTGGATGATGGCTATCCAGTACATCGACTACCCGGCCGACAACCACAAGATGAGCTGGCAGGACATGCTTGCCTGGCTGCGTGAAAAGCGCTGGCAGAGCCTGGGCTTTGGCGGGTCGGTGTACCTGGTGTTGCTGGTACCGTTCCTCAACATCCTGATGATGCCGGCGGCGGTGGCGGGCGCCACACTGTTCTGGGTCCGCGAGCGCTGACCTCACCGTGGCCGCATCGCGGCCGCCCGGATCAGCTCGATGGCCTGCCGTGCAATGGGTGACAAGGTGCGCCCGGCATGGCAGACGATCGCGCTGGCAATGCTGCAACCACCCTCGCCAAGCGCAGGCTGCAGCAAGGCTCCCAGATCGCGGATCGCCCCCGTACGCAGATCCTCTTCAAGCCAGGCTTGCCAGGTAAACAGCAGCGCGTCGCTGCCCAGGGTCGTGGCGCGCAGTAACTTCAGGTCGTTGCAGCCCAGGGCCAGCGGCGCGATCGTACCTTCAGGCAAGTCCAGCAGCTCACGCAGCCGCGCGGGCGCTATGTCGTCGAACAGCACCGAACTCCAGGGGTGATCCAGCAACTGCTGGCGGGTCACCGCTGCCTGCTGCCGAATCAGTGGATGATCGCCACGACAGAAGACCGAGGCTGGCGCCCCCGGCAGCGGGGTGATGTCGAATCGCGCATCGGTCCTGAGCGACGGGTCGCAGGTGAACGCGACAAAGAATTCGATCTGGTCCTGCTCCAGACGCTGGAGCAGCTGATTCCAGTGGTTGACCTCGACTTTCATCACCAGCCGGGGAATACGCTTGCGTAACGAGGTCAGTGCCTCCTCCAGGTAGAGGTTGGCAGCCATCATGCCGGCACCGAAGCTCAATTCTCCGCCATCGGCCTGGGCAATGTGATTGGCCTCGGCAACCAGTCGCCCGGCACAACCGAGCAATTCGCGCCCACTTGCCAACAGTTGCCGCCCTGCGGCGGTGAGCATGACCGAACGGGTATCGCGATCGAAAAGCCGCACCCCGAGGTCAGCCTCAAGCGACTGAATGCTGCGGCTGAACGCGGTCTGCGACAGGTTCGCCCGCTCGGCCGCCCGGGAGAAATGCAACTCCTCGCTGAGCAGGACCAGGTGGCGAATTCGCTTCAAGTCAATTGATTCGTTCATCGCATCAATCCCTGATTATTTTTGCATTGGACGCACCAGGCATAGATACACAGACTTGTTTCACGGTGCAACCGAGCACCCTCATAACAACAACACTCAGCCGCCACGCATGCCCTGCTGTGTCCGGTTACCTGTAAAGGGACTTACGCCATGTCTTTGCGTCTTCGCCAGCCGCTTCTTGCCCTCGCCTGCCTCGGCGCCCTCTCGGCCCATGCCGCGCCCACTGACCTGAAAACCCGGATCGACACCCTGGTGGAACAGGACAACGCGCAACTGATCGAGCTGTTCAAGGACCTGCATCGCAACCCCGAACTGGCCTTCCAGGAGAAGGAAACCGCCGCCCGGGTGGCCAAGGCCCTGCAAGCGCAAGGCTTCGAGGTCAAGACCGCAATCGGCACCACCGGCGTGGCCGGTATCCTGCGTAACGGTCCGGGCCCCGTGGTGATGTACCGTGCCGACATGGATGCCCTGCCAATCAAGGAGGCCACCGGCCTGCCCTATGCCAGCAGCAAGGTCACGCCCTGGCTGGGCAACCCCGCCCAGCCGGTCATGCACGCCTGCGGGCACGATGCACACACCACCTGGTTGATCGAGGTCGCCAAGGTCATGGCCCAACTCAAGGACCAGTGGTCAGGCACCCTGGTGCTGGTAGCGCAGCCGGCGGAGGAACTCCTCGAAGGCGCCACTGCCATGGTCGAAAACGGTCTTTACGACTTCGTCCCCAAACCCGATGTGCTGGTGGCAGCGCACGTCTCTCCGGTCTACCCGGCCGGCAGCGTCGGCCTGCGCGAAGGGCCCCGGCTGGCCGGCACCGACCAGATCGACGTGGAACTGCCAGGCATCGGCGGGCATGGATCAACCCCGCATGTCACCAAGGACCCGGTGGTGATGGGCGCCATGGCTGTCATGGGTTACCAGACCATCATCAGCCGCATGGTCGATCAGTCCAAGCCGGCCGTCCTCACCGTCGGCGCCTTTCAGGCCGGGGTCAACAACAACATCATCCCGGTAGGCGCCACGCTCAAACTCAACTTGCGCTGGTACGACGAGCAAGTGCGGGAGCGACTGATTGCCGGGATCAAATCGGTGACTCAGGGCGTACTGGTGATGAATGACATGCCAGCCGACTACCAGGCCAAGTACACCATGAAGGGGCATGCCACACCGGTGGTGAACGGCAAGGCGCAGACCGAACTGGCCCAGGCCGCCCTGGTGCAGCAACTGGGGGCCGACAAGGTGTTGCCGGGCATGCCGCCGCTGATGGGCTCGGAAGATTTCCACATGCTGGCCAGCCCCTTTCCGGACACCAAAGTGCTGTTCATCGAGGTGGGATCGGGCAAACCCGATGTCTACAAGAACCTGGTCGAGAAGAAACAATTGCCGGCAGCGATGAACCATACACCCGGCTTCATCGTCGAGCTGCCCGCCATCGCCACCGGCGTACGGGCAGTCACCGCAACACTGAACGCCTTCTTCAACCCACCGCGCTGAACATCAGGCCGACAGCTGGCTGGAGAACTGCCCCACCGCATTGACCACCTTCTGCGCTCCTTCCTGGATCTCGACGATCACCGAGCCGGTCTGCCCGGCCAGGGCCAGGCCCTGCTCGGCCTGGCGCTTGCTGCTGTCGATGATATCCACCGCCGCCTTGGCCAGCTGTTCGTTCTGTTGCACTACCCGGGCGATTTCCTCGGTGGCGACGCTGGTGCGCGAAGCGAGCTGGCGCACCTCATCGGCTACCACGGCAAAGCCACGTCCCTGCTCACCGGCGCGGGCCGCCTCGATGGCCGCGTTGAGCGCCAGCAGGTTGGTCTGGCCGGCGATGTCGCTGATGGTCTTGATGATCGAGCCGATGACCTGGGACTGCTTGTCCAGCGCCTCGATGCCATTGGCCGCCTCCTGCATGCAGGATTCCAGGCCGCGCATCACCTCGACGGTCTGGGTCACGACATCGGTGGCCTTGCGCGCGCAGTTATCGGTTTCGACCGACGTGGTGTAGGCGATATCGGCGGCTTCGGCCACGGCCACTTCCTGATTGACCTGCTCGGTGATTACCGTGGCGAACTTGACCACCTTGTAGAGCACGTCATGGGCATCGATGATCGGGTTGTAGGAGGCTTCCAGCCAGACCACGCGACCATGGGCGTCGATACGCTTGAAGCGCTCGGCAACGAACTCGCCACGGCGCAGCTTGTCCCAGAACGCCTGGTAAGTGGTCGAGTTGGCTTCTTCCGGTTCGCAGAACAGCCGGTGATGCTTGCCGACCACCTGTTCCAGTCGATAGCCCATGGTCTGCAGGAAGCGGTCGTTGGCCGTCAGCACCTCGCCCTGCAGGTTGAACTCGATCACGGCGGTGGAACGCATCAGCGCCTTGATCAGGCTCTCATGCTCGCGTGAACTTTCGATGGTGCGAGTCAGATCACTGGAGTGCAGCGTGAAGTACTTGATGCGCCCGTCGCTGCTCTTCACCGGTTGCAGGATCGAGCGCAACCAGGCCTCCTGGCCATTACCGCGCAACAGCCGGAACGCGCCATTAAGGTGCTCGCCACGGGTAATGGCGTTCTTCATGCGCTGGTAGAAATCCATCTGCTTGACATGCGCCGGCACGATGTCTTCGATGTTGCGGTCAATCAGTTGATGGCTGCTGTAGAGCATTTCCTTTTCGAAATTACTGTTGACCGATTCGATGCGTCCCTGAGGGTCAAGTTGCAATACCAGCATTTCACTGTCGAGACTGCTCTTGACCTGTTCCATGGACGAGAGCGCTTCACGCAGCTGGTGGTTTTCTTGTTTCAGTTTGCTGTTGAACATCAACGCTCTCCTGGAGCGAAATCGGTCATTCGAATGCTTCTGCATCGGCCAGTTGCCCGTCATTCTTGAGCGGCTTGCTGGGAAATATTTTCCGGGCAAACTGCTGGAAATCGGGCGTCATCGATCTGTCATATTTTCATCACAGCGACGCAATCCGCGCCGCTGAAACTGGCGTTCATGAGCACAGCACACTTGCATATCACCCTGGTCAGCGAAACCTTCCCACCGGAAATCAACGGCGTGGCCACGACCCTTGGCCGCCTGAGCGAAGGCCTGCGCCAGCGCGGTCACCAGGTCGAACTGGTGCGCCCTCGCCAGGAGGCCGATGGCACAAGCGCCGATGATCGCCAACTGCTGTGTCGCGGCTGGCCGCTACCGGGCTATCCGGGGCTGCAATGGGGACAGGTGTCGATGCACAAGCTGCTGCGGCGTTGGCGTCGGCAGCGGCCGGACGTGCTGTACATCGCCACCGAAGGTCCGCTGGGCCTGAGCGCCTTGCGCGCGGCAAGGCGCCTGGGTATCGCCGTGGTCAGCGGCTTTCACACCAACTTCCAGCAATATTCCAGCGAGTACGGCCTGGGTCTGCTGTCGCGCCTGCTCACCCATTACCTGCGCTGGTTCCACCGGCGTACCCACAGCACCCTGGTGCCCAGCCTCAGTCAGCGCCTGGAGCTGGAACGACGCGGTTTCGACAACCTGGCATTGATGGCCCGTGGCGTGGACAGCCAGCTGTTCAACCCGGGCAGACGCAGTGAAGCACTGCGCGAGCGCTGGGGGCTTAAGAACGAAGACATCGCCCTGCTGCACGTCGGGCGCCTGGCGGCGGAAAAGAACCTGGGCCTGCTGCAACCCTGCCTGGCGTCGGCGCAGCGTATTTATCCACAGCGGCGCATCCGCCTGATCGTGGTCGGCGACGGCCCTCAGCGCAATGCCCTGCAACAGCAACTGCCCGATGCCGTCTTCTGCGGCGCCCAGCGCGGTGAAGCGCTGGCCGAGCACTATGCCTCGGGGGACATTTTCCTGTTTCCCAGCCTCACCGAAACCTTCGGCAACGTCGTGCTCGAAGCCCTGGCTTCAGGCCTTGGCGTGGTGGCCTATGACCAGGCCGCCGCCGCCCAGCACATCCGCCACGGGCACAGCGGCGCCCTGGCGATGCCCGGCGATGCCGAGGCGTTCATCGATGCCTGCAACTGGTTGCTCGAAGACACTGAAACCCTGCGCCGGGTGCGCCTCAATGCCCGCCAGCATGCGAGCCGCCAGGGCTGGCCGATGATTGTCGAGCAGTTCGAGCACCACCTGCGCGAGGCCTGCTGCCAGGGCCACAGCGTGCCCCGGCAAGCAGCGCCGCTGCTGATCAAACCAGAGTCGTCAACGCATCGCGGCTGAACGGCAGGATGTCCTGTTCGCGACCGTCGCGCACTTTTGCCGCCCAATCCGGGTCGACCAGCAACGCACGCCCTACCGCGACCAGATCGAACTCGTCATTGTTCAAGCGCGTCAGCAGGTTTTCCAGGCTGGCCGGTTGCGCCACCTTGTCCGTGGCGACCATGAACTGCAGGAATTCTCCATCCAGGCCGACACTGCCCACGGTGATGGTCGGCTTGCCGGTGAGCTGGCGGGTCCAGCCGGCCAGGTTGAGCTCGGAGCCTTCGAACTCCGGCTCCCAGAAGCGGCGGGTCGAGCAGTGGAAAATGTCCACGCCGGCATCGGCCAGCGGCTGCAGGAACTCGCCCAGCGCCTGGGAACTGGTGACCAGCCGGGCGGTGTAATCCTGCTGTTTCCACTGGGAGAAACGGAAGATGATCGGGAAGTCCGGGCCCACCGCGGCGCGCACGGCCTGGACCAGCTCGATGGCAAAACGCGAGCGCCCGGCCAGGTCACCACCGTACTCGTCCGTGCGCTGGTTGCTCGACGCCCAGAAGAACTGATCGATCAGGTAGCCATGGGCACCGTGGATCTCGACGCCGTCCATGCCAATGGCCTGGGCATCACGAGCGGCCTGGGCGAAGGCTGCGATCACCTCACGGATATCATCACGGGTCATGCCGTGGACCAGCACCTGGCCATCCTTGATCTTCTCGCTCGGGCCATAGCCCGGCACGCTGGCGTCCGGCTCCACGCCCAGGCGGCGTACGCTACCCACATGCCAGAGTTGCGGAACAATGCGCCCGCCTTCGGCGTGCACGGCCTCCACTACCTGCTTCCAGCCGGCCAGCGCATCCTCGCCATAAAAACGCGGCACATTCGGATAACCATTGGCAGCCGGGTGGCCCACCGTGGTGCCTTCGGTGATGATCAGGCCGACACCGGCGGCGGCACGGCGGCGGTAATACTCGACGACCTGGGCATGAGGCACGCCACCGGGGCAGAAGGTGCGCGTCATTGGCGCCATGACCACGCGGCTTGGCAGCTCGAGGGCGCCCAGTTGAACGGGAGTGAAGAGTGCTGTGGCGGACATGTGGCGCTCCAGAAAGGGTAGGAATGCGCCTGAGGATAGGATGAGCCTTGGGACTGGCCCAGTACTATTGATGCGAGTGATTTAACAGCATCGCGGGGCAAGCCCGCTCCTACACTGGGAGCGGGCTTGCCCCGTGAAAGTGCCGGTCAGCCCAACGCCTTCTCGATAGCCTGGACTACCGTCGCATCATCCGGTGCGGTACGTGGCGAGAAGCGCGCCAGTACCCGGCCATCCTGGCCGACCAGGAATTTCTCGAAGTTCCAGGTGATATCACCTGGAAACTCCGCCCCTTCGCCAGCCAGCAGGCGATACAACGGATGGCGCTGCGGCCCGTTGACCTCCAGCTTGCTGCCAAGCGGGAAACTCACCCCGTAGTTGCGACTGCAGAACTGGGCGATTTCAGCCTCGGTCCCAGGCTCCTGACCGGCAAACTGGTTGCACGGCAAGCCCAGGACGCTGAAGCCTTTGGCCTTGTACTGCTGATACAGATTTTCCAGCGCCGCGTACTGCGGGGTCAGGCCACACTTGGAGGCGACATTGACCACCAGCACCACCTGGCCCTTGAACGGCGCCAACGACAAGTCCTTGCCATCCAGAGCCTGTAACTTCAGGTCGTGAAATGCACTCATGACATACTCCCCTCTCCAGATCCCGGTTGCCGCTGCGGGCTGCATTCGAGTATCACCAGCCCATTAAAAAAGCGCCCAGCCAAGCCGTCTTCCCCTGCAGGAGAGCGACGGTCTTGCCCGGGCGCCTTCGCGACTTTCTGAGCTTAGCGCAGAAAATCAGTGGTGATGGCCACCTTCGCCATGAACATGGCCATGAGCCACTTCTTCTTCGCTGGCGTCACGGATGTTGACGACCTTGACCTTGAAGTTCAGGCGCTGGCCAGCCAGAGGGTGGTTGCCGTCGACGGTAACGTCGTCGCCGTCCAGATCGCGGATGGTGACGATCTGCATCTGGCCATCGGGCGCGGAGGCGTGGAACTGCATGCCCACTTCCAGCTCGTCGACACCTTCGAACATGCTGCGGTTCAGGGTGCTGACCAGTTCGGCCAGGTATTCGCCGTAGGCGTCTTCAGGCTCGATGGCGACGGTCAGTTCATCACCGGCGGCTTTGCCTTCCAGGGCTTTTTCCAGGCCCGGGATGATGTTGCCTGCGCCATGCAGGTAAACCAGCGGAGCGCCGCCGGCGGAGCTGTCGATGACCTCACCAGCGTCGTTGGTCAGGGTATAGTCAATGGAGACAGCCTTGTTGGCGGCGATCAGCATGGGGCGAGACCTTTTGCATAAGTATGTAGAACCAATAAGTGTAACCAACGCAACGCCTGAAAGCGAACGCAACCCGGACAAACGGGTTGTCCCGGCAAGCAGCCGGGTGCTCGGTTTCCATCAGGACGAGGACGGCCATTGGGTGGTCGAGCTGTCGTGCGGGCATACCCAGCACTTGCGCCACCTGCCGCCCTGGCAGTCACGGGCCTGGGTGCTCGATGCCCGGCAGCGCCAGCAACGCATCGGCCAGGCATTTGCCTGTGGCTGGTGCGCTCAGGGTGCCGATAGCGATACCCTTGGCAATTGATTCTTTTGCACAGCGTTTTTTCGAGAAGCTCGCATGCAGACATTTTTCATCGCGCCGACCGACTTTGGTGTCGGCCTGACCTCTATCAGCCTGGGCCTGGTACGCACCCTTGAGCGCGCCGGGCTGAAAGTCGGTTTCTTCAAGCCGATTGCCCAGCCGCACCCCGGCGACACCGGACCGGAACGCTCCACCGAACTGGTCGCCCGCACCCATGGCCTCAAGCCGCCGCAACCCTTGAGCCTGACCCATGTCGAGCGCATGCTCGGTGACGGCCAGCTGGATGAGCTGCTCGAAGAAATCATTACCCTGTACCAGCAGGCCTGTGCCGGCAAGGACGTGGTGGTGGTCGAGGGCATGGTCCCTACCCGTCACGCCAGCTATGCGGCACGGGTCAACCTGCACCTGGCCAAGAGCCTGGATGCCGAGGTGATCCTGGTGTCGGCGCCGGAAAACGAAGTGCTCACCGAGCTGTCCGGGCGGGTCGAACTGCAGGCGCAGCTGTTTGGCGGGCCGAAGGACCCGAAAGTGCTCGGGGTGATCCTCAACAAGGTGCGCACCGACGAGAGCATGGACACCTTCGCCGAGCGTCTGAAGGAGCATTCGCCGCTGCTGCGCGGCGGCGACTTCCGCCTGCTCGGCTGCATCCCCTACCAGGCCGACCTCAACGCCCCGCGCACCCGCGACGTGGCTGAGTTGCTCGGCGCCCAGGTGCTCAACGCCGGTGATTACGAACAGCGGCGGATGAACAAGATCATCATCTGCGCCCGCACCGTGGCCAACACCGTGCCGCTGCTCAAGCCCGGCACCCTGGTGGTGACTCCGGGCGACCGCGACGACATCATCCTCGCCGTCAGCCTGGCGGCGATCAATGGCGTGCCGCTGGCCGGCCTGCTGCTGACCAGCGACAGCAAACCCGATCCGCGTATCCTCGAACTGTGCCAGGGCGCGCTGCTGGCCGGACTGCCGATCCTGTCGGTGAGCACCGGCTCCTACGACACCGCCAACCAGTTGAACCAACTGAACAAGGAAATTCCGGTAGATGACCGCGAACGCGCGGAGATCATCACCGATTTCGTTGCCAGCTACCTGGATGCCGACTGGCTGCACCTGCGCTGTGGCACCCCGCGCGAGTTGCGCCTGTCGCCAGCGGTGTTCCGCTATCAGTTGATCCAGCGGGCCCAGCAGGCCAACAAGCGCATCGTCCTGCCCGAAGGCGCCGAGCCCATGACCGTGCAGGCCGCCGCCATCTGCCAGGCCCGCGGCATCGCCCGCTGCGTGCTGCTGGCCAAGCCCGACGATGTCCAGGCCGTGGCCCGGGCCCAGGGCATCACCCTGCCCGAAGGCCTGGAAATCCTCGATCCGGATTTGATCCGCGAGCGCTATGTCGAACCGATGGTCAGCCTGCGCAAGAGCAAGAGCCTGAACGCGCCGATGGCTGAGCAACAACTGGAAGACCCGGTGGTGATCGGCACCATGATGCTCGCCCTGGACGAGGTCGACGGCCTGGTCTCGGGCCTGGTGCATTCCACCGCCAACACCATCCGCCCGGCCCTGCAACTGATCAAGACCGCGCCGGGTTGCAGCCTGGTGTCCTCGGTATTCTTCATGCTGTTCCCCGAGCAGGTGCTGGTGTACGGCGACTGCGTCATGAACCCGCACCCCACCGCCAGTGAACTGGCGGAGATTGCCCTGCAGAGTGCCGACTCCGCCGAAGCCTTCGGCATTGCCCCCCGCGTGGCGATGATCAGCTACTCCAGTGGTGATTCGGCCAGTGGCGAGGAAGTGGAAAAGGTCCGCGAAGCCACCCTGCTGGCCCAGGAAACCCAGCGCAGCCTGCAGATCGATGGCCCCTTGCAGTACGACACCGCGGCCAACCTCGACATCGCCCGGCAACTGGCACCCAACAGCCAGGTGGCCGGTCGCGCCACGGTGTTCGTGTTCCCCGACCTGAACACCGGCAACACCACCCACAAGGCGGTGCAGCGCAGCGCCGATTGCGTGAGCCTGGGCCCGATGCTGCAAGGCCTGCGCAAACCGGTCAACGACCTGCCCCGCGGCGCCCAGGTCGACGATATCGTCTACACCATCGCCCTGACCGCGATTCAGGCCAACCGCTCACTGGATAGCTGAACATGCTCGGATTTCTACCCGCGCCGATGCGCGGGGTCATTGCCTCGCTGCTGTTGGGGCTCAACACCATCGTCTGCTGCACCCCGTTGTTCATCGTCAGCCTGTTCAAGCTGTGCCTGCCGTTCGCGGCGGCGCAGCGGGTCACCGACGAGTTGATGCGCCACATCCACGAAGCCTGGATCAGCAACAACAACGCCTGGATCAACCTGCTGGGCAAGGCCCGCTGGCAGGTCCAGGGCCTGGACGGGCTGGATTACCAGCACAGCTACCTGATCACCAGCAACCACCAGAGCTGGGTGGATATCCTGGTGCTGCAATACGTGCTCAACCGCCGTATCCGGCCGCTGAAGTTCTTCCTCAAGCAAGTGCTGATCTGGGTGCCGGTCATTGGCCTGGCCTGGTGGGCCCTGGGCTTTCCGTTCATGAAGCGCTATTCCAAGGCGTACCTGGCCAAACACCCGGAAAAGGCCGGCAAGGACCTGGAAACCACCCGCCGCACCTGCGCCAGATTTCGTGGCAAGCCCACGGCCATTTTCAACTTCGCCGAGGGCACGCGCTTCACGTCGCACAAACACCGCCAGCAGCAATCGCCCTACAAGCACCTGCTCAAACCCAAGGCCGGGGGAATTGCCTTCGTCCTGGACGCCATGGGCGAGCAATTGCAGTCGATCGTCAACGTCACCCTGCACTACCCGGGTGGCGCACCGGGCTTCTGGGACCTGTTGTGCGGTCGGGTGAAGCACATCGTGGTGGAGCTTGAAGAGGTACAGATCCCGGCCGAGTTCCTGGGCAGGAACTATGACCAGGATGAAGCCTATCGCCTGGCCTTCCAGCAGTGGATCAACCAGCTCTGGCAGGACAAGGACGACCTGCTGGATCGGCTGCAACGCAGCACCCCCGCCTGATCGACGCTGCAACTCAGCCAGGCGGGAAGTTTTCTTCCCCCTGGGACTGAGGCAGATCAACAGAAAGTCTTCCCGCCGCCCACGAACGCCCGTTCAGCATCTATGCTCTTCCCCACGATGTTTCTCAACAGCCATCACCCGGAATGTAAGCCTATGAAACCATTGCGTACCCTGACCCACGCCATCGCGCTGGCTTCGCTCATGTCAGCAGCCAGCTTCTCGGTGCAGGCAGCCGATATCCTGATCGACGGCATTGCCAGTGAGAGTATCGTCGACACCAAGGTCCTGGCCATCGACGTGGACAAGCGCCTGGTAACGGTCGAGGGCCCCAATAACACCCAGGTGCCTATTCAACTGGGCGAAAACGCCAAGAACCTGAACAACCTCAAGGTCGGTGACCTGGTCAATGTGAAGGTCAACCGCTCCGTGGCGACGGTGCTGGACACCAACGTGGGCGGCGAACCGGGTGTCAGCAAGGAGGCCGGGGTGATCCGTGCCACCCAGGACAACCCCAACCCGGGCGGCGAAGCCTTCCGCCAGGTCAAGGTCACCTCGAAGATCACCAACATCGACCTGAAGAAGCACGAAGTTACCCTGTTGCCACCTGAAGGCCCGCAAAAGGTGGTGAAGGTCGAAGATCCGGAGCTGCAGGCGCGGATGAAAAACCTCAAGGTAGGTCAGACGGTCGACATGGTCTTTACCGATGTGCTGAAAATCACGACCAAGCACTGAATCATGCAGGGTGACGCCCGCTCTTCTTCGTAGGAGCGGGCTTGCCCCGCGATCAGCCCCTGCCAGCGACTCCCCGCCCCTCCAGCCCATCGAGCAACGAATCGATCAGCGCCTTGGCCATTTCCAACGAATGCAGGGTCGACTGGATGAACCCACGGCCCGGCTCACGGCTGTACTCGACCGCCAACGGCCCGGTCAGGCTTGCACATTTCAGGTAAAGCGCGGCATGCACCAGGGCATCTTCGACGTTGGTACCGGCGCGTACGGCGAACAACTGCGGGTGCCCGACATCGCAGAGGCCGAAGGCTGTCTCGGTGGTTTCGAGGAGGTGGAAATCGGGTGGATCGGGAACGATCTTTTTCATGGTTCAACTCCTGATGTAAGGGAGCTGCACCAAGTCCGTCGCCAAACAAAAATTGGTGGCAGCTGTACGCAGGTTGGCGAACCGAGACATCAGGACAACCCGGCAGGGCCGAAGCCCTCCCGCGCACAGCCGCCATAACGATTGACGCCATGGAAGCATGAGATTGATGTACTCGGGTCGCCAAACCCGATCGCTGAACGATCAGCGACCCGATGAGCCTAGTGGCGTGTTTCCCTCGGAGCAATCATCTGCTGGGCGACAGAATTCGTAGGATAGGTCCTAAGACCAATAAAACACCAGCGCAGGCCTGTTGCAGAATGCTAGGAGACATCCGTAGCCGCTGCCGTCAGGCTGCGATCGACTGCGCAGCAGTCGCAACCGAGCCGTCTCGATGGATCTGAAGGAACCGGGTGGCAGGTTTACGGCCGTTTCACGGCCGATCGCAGCCTGGCGGCAGCGGCTACGGCTGAGGGCACACCGCCATAAAAAAGGGGAGCTTTCGCTCCCCTTCTTCACATCCCTTGAAACTTACTGGTACTGCTGGCCAGGAATCGGCTTGAGGTTGACCTCGACACGACGGTTCTGTGCACGGCCATTGGCGTCGGCGTTGCTGGCGATCGGCTGGTCCGGGCCCAGGCCGCGAGCACTTACGCGGCTGGCGTCAACACCCTGGGAGGTCAGGTAGGAAACCACCGACTGGGCGCGGCGCTGGGACAGGTCCATGTTGTGCTGGCGGCTGCCGGTGCTGTCGGTGTAGCCGACCACTTCAATGGTGTTCTGGTTGAACTGCTTGAAGGAGTTGGCCAGATTGTTCAGCGGCGAGTAGAAGCTTGGAGCGATGTTCGCCGAATCAGTAGCGAACGTGATGTTACCCGGCATGATCAGCTTGATCTGATCACCTTCGCGCTGTACCTCGACACCGGTGTTGGCCATGCTGGCGCGCAGGGCGGCTTCCTGCTTGTCGGCGTAGTAGCCATAGCCAGCAGCGGCTGCACCTACGGCAGCAGCGCCGATCAGCGCGCCCTTGCCACGGTTGTCATGGTCGATGGCAGCACCGGCGATGGCACCGGCCAGCGCACCCAGGCCGCCGTACTTGGCGGTCTTGCTCATCCCGGTGGAGCCTTGTTGCGCCTGACCCTGGTTGTCATACGGGCCGGGGGCGGCACAGCCGGTCATCAGGGCGGCAGCGGTAGCGACGATAATCAAACGACGCATGGTGAACATGGACAAGCTCCTACAGAAATTCGAATTGCGGACCGCGCTGCGGACCGACGCGAGCCTTAGACTGCAAAAAGGCAAAAAAATTCCCTGAAAACTCAGGCCCGGACGAACGGGTTCTGGCGCATCTCTTCACCCAGGCGGGTATCCGGACCATGGCCGGTGACCACCGTGGCGTCTTCATCCAGGCTGTACAGGCGCTGCTTGATCGAACGAACGATGGTCGCCTGGTCGCCGCCCCACAGATCGGTGCGACCAATCCCGCGACGGAACAGCGTGTCGCCTGCGATCAGCAGCTTGGCATCGGCAAACCAGAAGCTCATCGACCCCGGCGTGTGTCCCGGGGTATGCAAGGCCACGCCACAGCCGCAGGCCAGCTCCTCGTCGTCGGCCAACCAGCGGTCCGGCGACGGCACCGGAGTATAGGGCACGCCGAACATCTGGCACTGCATCTCCAGGTTGTCCCAGAGGAACTGGTCGTCCTTGTGCAGGTGCAGGGTGGCGCCGGTCTTCTCCTTCAACTGCCCGGAGGCGAGGAAGTGGTCCAGGTGCGCGTGGGTGTGGATGATGCTCACCAGCTTCAGGCCATGGGCTTCCAGGCGGGCGATGATCTGCTCATGGTTGCCGCCCGGGTCGACGACAATGGCTTTCTTGGTGATCGGGTCGCCGATGATGGTGCAGTTGCACTGCAGGGGGCCTACAGGGAAGGTTTCTCGGATGAGCTTGGGTTGAGCGGCTTGCATGGTTCTACCGGAAAGGAAGTGAGATAAGCGGATCGATGGCACTTCATAACCTCAATTTACGCCTCTGAACAGCCCCAACCATCGTTCAAGGCAGGTAAAGCCTGAACACCGCCCCACCCAACACCCCGCCGTTGGCAATCTCGATCCGTCCCTTGATCCCGTCGCGCTCATGCAGCGCGGCAATGCGTGCGGCGAAGTACAACCCAAGGCCCGTGCTACCGCTGCGCCCATCGATCCCCTGCACATACTCCTGCTGACGCTCCAGCATGCGCGGCGCAAAACCCGGGCCGTCGTCGTTGATGCTCAGGACCAGTTGCTCGTCTTCGTCGCTGACGGTGATGAGCAAGGTGTGGCCGGCATGGCGAATGGCGTTGTTGAGGATATTGGCGACCACCGAGCCGACCAGTTCGCGATCGAAAAAGCCCAGGGGGCTGGCCGTTTCGATACGCCAGCTGGCGAGGATGTCGCGGTGCTGCAAAAGGTTCTGCTGCGCGGCCAGTTGGGCCTCGATGAAGTCGTCCAGTTCGTGGTAGTCCGGGCACATGGGCAACTGGTTGACACCCAGCTTGTACAACCCCAGCAACTGCACCAGCATGCCGTTGAGGTGAGTGAACTCGTGCTCGATCACGCCCTGCTCGCTGCCGCCGCTGCCTTCGGGCAAGCGCGCGAGCCACTGGCTGTGCGCCTGGGTCAGGGCCGCCAGGGAGTTCTTCATGTCATGTACGGTGGAGGCGATCACCGTGGAAAAATCCAGCCCCTGGTTGTCCTGGTTCATGCGCCAAATGCCCGTTGATGCAGTTTGCGATATCGCTCGTAACGACTGTCGCTTTCCGGAATACCGGCCACGCAGGTCAGGCTGGCGCGGCATTCGTCCATGATGGCCACAGGTGGCGTTTCACCGCCGATGCGCAGCAGCGCCTGGGCGGTGTTCAGGGCGATACTGATGTTCTTCGGTTGCAGTTTCAGGGCACGACGGAACATCGCCAGCGCCTCGCCGAGTTGATTGCCCTGGTAACTGCGCACGCCCTGGCGATTGAGATCGACGGCCTCGGTCACGGCATTGAGCACCGTCGGGTCGTCGGTCAGGCGCGAGACGCTCTGCATCACTTTGGGATCATCACCGTAGGTTTCCACGCAACCTTTGAGGATCGAGGTACTGGCCGATTCCTGGCCCAGTTGCTGCAACTGGGTCGCCACCACCAGCGCCGCTTCCACGGAGAAGAACTGCTCCATCTTGTCCAGGCGGGCCATGGCCTGCTCGGTCAGCTTGGCCGCGGTTTCGGCGTCGCCGGCCTGCTGCAGGCTGGCGGCCTTCATCAACCGTGCGCGCACCTGCAACCCCTGGTCTTCGACGTTTTCCTTGGCCACTTCACTGAGTACCGTGTTGATCTCGACCCGGGTGCGCGCATCCAGGCCGTTGCCGGCATTCTTGCTCATCAGTGCCTGGACAAGCCCCAGGTTGCTCTCCGGGTTCTTGTAGCGCGAGCTCTGGCCCTGGTTGACGGCATGCCGATAGGCCTTGGAAGACGTCTCGAAGTCATTGTTGCTCAAGGCCAGCTTGCCCAGCATCATCTGCCGGCGCACCGCCAGTGGCGACAGGCGCACGGCTTCTTCGAGCACCCCCTGGGCACGCTTGTTCTCCCCCAGGGCCATCAGCACCTCGGCCAGTCCGTCGTACAGGCCGGGCATCATCGGGAACGCCTTGAGCGCCTGCTCGTACACGCCCTGGGCCTGGGCGAACTGATTACGCTTGAACAGCAGGCCGCCCAGGGCGGCGTAGGCCCAGGGAGTCGCCCGGCTGGCGATGATGGCGGTGAGGAATTTGCCCAGCTCGTCATGACGGTTCAGGTCGCGCAAGGCGTCGGCACGGTAACGCAGGCACAACGGCGCAAAACGCGGGTCCTTCTTGCACAGTTCGGCGCAGGCGGCCAGCACCTCGGCCGGGCGGGCACGGTCCAGGGCCTGGAGGATCGGTTTGAGCAGGGTCTTGCGCTGCACCAGCTTTTCCAGGCGCTGGGCCAGGCCGATGCGGTTGAACGGCTTGGTCAGGTAGGCGTCCGGCTCATGCTCCAGGGCACTGAGCACGATCGCCTGGCTGCTTTCGGCAGTGACCATGATGAACACGCACTCATGGCTGATCAGTTTGTCGAGGATCAGGTCTTCGAGCACCTGTTGGCCGTTTTTCTTGCCGTCGCCCAGGTGAAAGTCCTGGAGGATGAAGTCGTAGCGCTTCTGCGAACACATGCGCAGTGCCTGCTCGCCACTGTCGGCGGTGTCGACATCCCGCACGCCCAGTTCGCGGAGCATGGAGCGGGCTGAACTGCGAAAATCGGAGAAGTCATCGACGATCAAAAAGCTTTTCTGGCTGTAGACCTGCATCCACCAAACCTGACATGGCAAATAAAAAAAAGGATGCACGGACCGCTGCAATCGCAGCGGTCGACTTCCGGGGCTCAACAAACAGCGTTATGCACAGCTTCCCGTCACAGTGACCCGGAACTGGTTGTTACCCTTGCGCTTGGCTTCGTATATGGCCAGGACGAACTCGTCGCCGCCGATCCTGGCCACGGTATCGGCCGCGTAGAGCATTTGCTTGAGCGGGATTGCCATCGACATCGACACCGGGTCGCCGACGGCGTGGGTGGCGTCAATGCCACAATGGCAACAGGCCATCATCCTGGATCCTCCAGCACCCGTAAAGCGCCGCCCGCCTGTGCTCAGCGCACAGCGGTGCACGTGAGGTCCTGTCCGTACCATTTCACCTTGGCTTCGCCTTGATGCTCCCAGAACTCGACGCCTTCGCGGCCGTACTTGCTGCCACTGCCTGAACGCTGGGCAATGACGATGGTCTGGTCGTCGCCATAGGTCAACACCGCAGCCCGGGGCTCGAGCTGGTTGTAGAACACTGCCATGAAGGGCTTGCTGCCGTCGTCACAGTCGAACTCGACCGCCGCCGGCACCTGCACCGCGCCTGAGCGGATCTGCAATTCGACCAGGCGCACCTGGTACTGCTCAAGCACACAGGCGTCGGCATCACTGGCCTTCCAGCACTCGTCGCGCCCCTTGATCCAGCCTTGCTGGGTGGCCTTCAACTGCTTTTTGGTGTCGTTATCGGCCTGCTCAAGCACACGCTGGTAAAGGGCGGCGAGCTGTTGATCCAGTTCACTGAGCTGCGGGCTCTGACAGACCTTCAGCGCCATGCCCTGGGCCTTGTCGCAGGAGAAAGACGGCCCGTTGGCCGCCAGGGCCAGGCCTGTGGATAACAGGCTGGCCAGCAGCAACAGGGGACGTGTAAGGCTCATGGGTAATCTCTCCAGAAGCGTCAATCTAGAGAGTACAGCAGATAGCGGATGATGCCGTCAGGACAACAGCCCCAGCGCCTTGGCCCGGGCGACGGCCTGGGTGCGACGCTCGACACCCAGCTTGCTGTTGATATGGCTGGCGTGGGTCTTGACCGTGTGTAAGGAGATGAACAGCCGCTCGCTGATCTCCTGGTTGGAACACCCTTGGGCGATCAGCTCCAGCACCGCTCGCTCCCGGGTGCTCAAGGCTTCGCAACTGCCACTGGCAGCCTCCTGGGGCTCCAGGGCCGGCAACAGGGCCAGCAGACTCACCTGGGCCGGACTTGCGGGCTGGGTGAGCAATTGCTCGCGCAACCACAACGGATGCTCGCGCAACAATCGCTGGAATGATTGCAAGGCACCGCCCGCGGCGGCCTCCAGACTCAGCACGAGCAGATCGCGCGCCTGTACTTCGGCGTTACTGGCCAGCAGCAGGCTGATCCACTGACACAACGCCGTGACGCTCAGCAGGTGCCCACCGCTGGCCTGGCCACGCTCGACCAGTGCCTGCAAGCGTCGTCCGGCCTGCTCCCCACGCCCCTGGGTCTGCTCCAGCAGCGCCTGCTGCAGTTCGATATGCAACGGCAGCAACGGGTGGAATTCCGGTGCGGCAGCCGCCTGCTCGCCACCGTAGGTCTGCCCCAGACGCAACAGCCAGGATTCGGCAAGGTCGGTGCGCCCCTGGGCCAGCCAGAGTTCGCATTTGACCAGGGTAATCATCGCCAGGTAGAAAATCGGTGGCACATCCCAGATGTGCATCAGCCGCTCGGCCTCGGCCAGTTCGGCAAAGGCCTCGGCAAAGCGCCCCTCGCGCCCGTCCAACGTGGCGATCACGCAGTGACCGATGAGCACGCTGATATCGCGGCAGGCCCGGGCCTCGACCAGACCTGCCCGCAGGCGGCTACGCCCGGCCTCGGGTTGCAGGCGCGCAGCCAGCAGGTAGCCTTCGTACAGGGTCAGGCGCGCCCGCGCCGCGTACAGGCGCTGCGCCGACAGTCCCTGCAAGCGCTGCAGGCCCTGGCGCACTTCATCCAGGGCGCGCAGCACCTCACCACGGGCATGCAGCACCCGGGCCCGGTCGTAATGGGCAAGGGCTTCGAACAGCGGGTTACCGACCCGTTGGGCCAGTTCCAGGGCCTCGCGGTTCCAGCCCCGGGCGCGCCAGAAATCGGCATCGGCAATGGCCAGGTTGGACAACGTCGACAGGCACACCAGGCGTTGCCCATAGCGCTTGAACGGCAGGCTGTGCAGCGCTTGGGCGCAATAGGCCAGGGTCCGTTCGCGATCGCCGCGACCACGGGCGATGACCCCACTCAGGGCCAGCCACTGGGCGAGCATGGACTTCTGTGCGGTCGCCGACGGCGCCGGCAGGAAACGGCTCAGGTGACTGGCCAGCTCTTCGGCGGCATCGAGCTGCCCGGCCAGGCCCAGGGCCCAGCTGTACAGCACGATCAAGCGCGGTGTGCTGATCAGCAGGCTGTCGGGCAGGTCCATTTTCCAGCGCAACAGCATGCCGACGTTCTGCTCGGCCAGCAGTTGCTCTTCCGACAGGTTCTGCACCAGGTTGGCGGCGACATCCAGATGCCCCGCCCGCAAGGCTTGCTCCACCGCCTCGTCGAGCAGCCCCTGGCCGTGGAACCAGCGACAGGCGCGCAGGTGCAGGCTCGACAGCGGCAGGCTGGTCTGGCGACTGCGCAGCAGGTCGGAGAACAAGTGGTGATAACGGTACCAGCGTCCATGCTCGTCCAGCGGCACCAGGAACACCTGGTGGGCCTGCAGGTAACGGATGATCTCGGCACTGTCGTGGCTTTCGCGCAGGGCATCGCACAGCTCGGCGCAGAAGCGCTCCTGGCAGGCGGTGTCGTTGAGAAAGCCCTGGACCTCACCCGGCAGGATGTCGATCACTTCTTCGAGCAGATAGTCGCGAATCAGCCCTTCGCCGCCATGCAGCGCCTGGGGCAAGGTGCTGTCGGCGCCCGATCCGCTGGCCGCCAGTTGCCAGAAGCGCAGGCCGGCCACCCAGCCATCGCTGCGCTGGATCAGGTTGTCCAGCGCCTGGCCACGCAGGACCGTGGGCTGCTGGCCGAGGACCGCCAGCGACTCGTCGGGGGTCAGGCGCAGGTCCTGCTCGTTGAGCTCGAGCAGTTGCCGGGACAGGCGCAGGCGCGCCAGGTGCCAGTCCGGGCGCTGGCGGCTGGTGACCAGCAGCACCAGCCCCGCCGGCAGGTGATTGAGGAAGAACTGCAGGCAGCGGTCAAGCACCGGCCCCTGGGCCAGATGGTAGTCATCCAGCACCAGCAGCAAGGGGTTGTGGGGTTGAAGGTGACGGGCCAGTTCATCGAGCAGGCCGTCGAGCCATTCTTCGAAGGCGAACGGCTGATGGCGCTGGCGCATCTTCAGTAAGCCCAGGGCCTGGTTGCCCAGCGCCGGACAATACTGCTGCAGGCCTTCGAGCAGGCGTTCGAGAAAGCGACCCGGGTCACTGTCGCGCCGGCTCAGGCCCAGCCACAGGCTGCTCCAGTGATTGGGCAGGCCCTGGCAGAACTCCACGGCCAGCGAACTTTTACCGAAGCCGGCCGGCGCATTGACCAGCAATAGCCGCCCGCCCAGCCCCGATTGCAGCCGCTGGCACAAACGCGCCCGCGGTACGTGCCCTTCGGGCAGCGGCGGACGATAGAAGCGACCCTCCAGGACACTCATGGCCTGGTTGGCGAACCCTTGCGTACGGGACAGATCAGTCATTCGCCGGCTCGTTCTAGTTAGGGAATCTTCGGCAATACGGATCAGGCCAGACTAGCGGTTAAAAACCCGTATTTGAAGATGATTGCCGCACTTTGCCGAAAAAAGACTACAACAAAAAGCAACAACGTCTGACAACTGGGGGAGATAAAAACAGAAACGCCCCGGCAAGCCGGGGCGTTCTGGGAGATCACACGGAGGTTTTGAAGCCTAGCGCACACCTTCCTGGCGAAGCGCTGCGGGCTGGAAGTCGCTGATGCTGGCCGAGAAACCGAAGTCGTAGGCCCGCTTTTCCTCGTTCTTCATGCCCAGTGCCAGATAACGACCCGACTGCAGGTCGTAAATGGCTTCCAGGGTGTACCACGGCACCTGGACGTTGTAGTAGTCCTGGGAGTGGGCCTCGGAAACGCGCCACAGTTGACCACGACCGTCATACTGGTCGATCACTGCGGCCTGCCAGGTGTCTTCGTCGATGTAGAAGTCACGCTTGGCATAGATATGACGCTGGCCTGGCTTGAGGGTCGCCACCACGTGCCAGACCCGGCGCAGCTCGTAGCGGGTCAGGTCCTGGTTGATGTGACCGGCCTTGAGAATGTCCGCGTACTTGAGCGATGGCGAATCGAGCTTGTAGCTGTTGGAGGCGATGTACAGCTCCTTCTTGCCTTCCAGCTTCCAGTCGTAACGGTCCGGTGCACCGTTGTACATGTCCAGGTTGTCGGAGGTGCGCAGGCCGTCGGCCGCGGTACCCGGGCCGTCGTAGGACACCTGTGGTGCCTGGCGCACGCGACGCTGGCCGGCGTTGTAGACCCACGCCTTGCGCGGTTCCTTGACCTGGTCGAGGGTCTCGTGGACGAGCAGCACGGTACCGGCCAGGCGCGCTGGCGCCGTTACCTTCTGCTTGAAGTAGAACAGCACGTTGCCCGGGTTGGCCGGATCGTAACCCTTGATCTTGTCGCGGAAGACGAACTGGTCCTGGAAGTACACCAGGCTGTAGGAGCCGTTCTGCTGCGGCGTGGCCTGGGTTACCAGGCGGGTGACACTGCCGCCACGGTAGCGGGTGATGTGGTTCCAGATTACCTCGACACCGTTCTTGGGAATCGGGAAAGGTACGGCCGTGGTGAAGTTCTCCAGGCCGTTGCCGCCCTCGACCAGCTTGGTGGTGGTCGCGTTCTTCTTGATCGCGGCGAACACGTCATCCGGCACGGTGGCACCGCGATGGGTCGGGTACACCGGGATCTTGAAGCTGTCCGGGTAACGCTTGAACATCGCCACCTGGCCCGGGGACAGTTTGTCCTTGTACTGGTCGACGTTCTGCGCGGTGATGGTGTACAGCGGCTTCTCGCCAGCGTACGGGTCGGCGAGGAAGCCCTTGGCATCGACTGCACCGGCAGTCTTGGACAGCGGCTTCCAGGCACTGATGGAGCCGTCGGCGTTACCGGCCTTTTCCGCGCCCATCGGGGTCAGTGAGGTGCCGAGTTTGGCCGCCTCGTCGGCGGACACCGCCGCCATGACGCTGGTCGCCAGCAGCGACAAGCCCAGTACACCGGCTTGCAGCAGATTCTTGGTCATTTTCATGTTCATGCTCGTCCTGAATCCGTGTTCTTAGAAGTTCACGCCGAAGCTGAGGGCGATGAAGTCGCGGTCATCCACGGTGGTGTACTTGCCGTCGAAGAAGTTGGTGTACGACAGGCTGGTGGTGTAGGTGTTCTGGTACTCGGCATCCAGGCCCAGGCTGATTGCCTTGCGCCCTTCCTCGAAGTTGCCACCAGGGCCCGGGGAGTAACCGGACACGTCATGGGACCAGGCCACGTTCGGCTTGAGGTTCACCCCGGCGAAGACGTCGTTGTAGTCCCAGATTGCCCGGGCACGGTAGCCCCAGGAGGTGCTGGTGGTGAAACCGTCGTTTTCGCACTTGCGGTTAAGGTTGGCCGACGAAGCATTGTTGCCGGCACCGGCGATGGTCCGGCTGTTGAGGAACTGACAGGTATTGAGCGGACCGGTAGGCTCCAGTGGTCCCGGACCATAGACCGGGTCGCGGCCGTAGCGCATCTTGTGCGCGCTCTCCAGACCACCGACGTGCGTCACGCCGACTTCACCTACCAGGGTCAGACGGCTTGCGCCCATGACCTGGTCGAAGAAGTGCGTGAGGGTGGTTTGCAACTGGGTGATTTCCTTGCGGGTATAACCGTGCTGGTCTTGCCCCGGAACGCCCTTGAGCAGCGACGCATTACCGAACCCCGGGATTGGCGTGACGCCAGAGTAAAGGATATCGGTCGTGTTGAGCTGGACCGGCGCGTTCGGCCGGTAGCTGATCTCACCACTCCACGCGGTACCGGTATCCAGGGTGGTGGAGAAGCTCAGGCCGTACAGGCGAATGTCTTCGGGGTACTCGACAAAGTACTGCGAGTTACCGGCGACGATCAGCGGCGCCAGTGCCTGCAGGCTGGCCGGCAGGCGACCCAGTCCGGCATAGACCGACGGTGCAGCGCCCGTGGCACTGAAGATCGGTGCACGGCTGTGGTAGTTCATGAAGTAGGCGCCGAACTCGGTGTCCAGCGGCTCGAACATGTAGCGCAGGGCGACACCGAACTGGCCGCTGTCACGGGCATCGCGGTCGGCACCACGGTCGACCAGGACACCTTCCTGGTTGATGTCGACCCCCTGGCTTGCGAGGAAGCCCAGGGCGGCCGGCGGCAGGCTGCGGCTGCTGTTGAGCAGGCGCAGGTTGTCGGTACAACCGTCAGCGATCACATCTGGCTGCGAGAAGAAGGTGCCGCAGTTGTCGACGACGGTCTGGTCCCATTCGATCTGGTAGAAGGCTTCGGCCGACAGGTTGTCGGTCAGGCTCTGGGACACGTAGAACATGTTGACCGGGATCAGGCCTTCCTTGATCTCGGCACCGGGGCGGCGGAACGCGGCCACGTCGATCGGGTTGATCGAGTTGATGCCGCCACCGATGAAGGTACTTTCACCCCAGCTCACCACCTGCTTGCCCAGGCGCACCGAGCCCGGCTCATCGGCGATGGAGTAGTTGTGGTAGACGAAGGCGTCGAGGATCTGACCGCCGGCGGACTTGGCGCCCTCCTTGCGGCCGGAGTCGCTGATGTCCTTGAACGGACGGCTTTCATCCTTGAGCTCGAAGTCGTACCAGTACTTGCCACGCACGAACACGCCGGTATCGCCGTACTTGAGCTCCAGGTCATGGATGCCCTTGAAGATTTTCGAGAAGGTCTCACCGCGCTTGAAGTTCAGGTGGCCGTCGTCGGAGGTCTGGGACAGGCCCTTGCCACCGTTGTTGACGCCGATCAGGTTCTCGTTCGGCTTGGCCGTCGACCAACTGGCCCCCACGGACAGGGACGAGTCGAACGAACCTTCGATTTCACCGATGTTGAAGCTGACGCCGAATGCAGGACCGGCGAGCGTAGAAGCGAGGCTGACGGCCAGTGGCAGTTTCGCCCGGCGCCAGAACGGATTTACAGATGTCATCGACGCTACTCCATGTACTTTATTTTTATGGCAGTGAGTCCTTTGCAGAAACGCTTCGTTCGACCGGTGTCAGTACACCGTGTGATCGAGCAAGTGACCAGGCACATACATGTGCCGTCCCCCGTTCCTGAAAATCCCCTGGCCCGACTATAGCCAGCAGGTACCGGTGCTTGATCCCTCTAAAGTGTGATTTGCATCCCCACCCCCTGGTGCGGTCCTGTGGACCGGCCAGCTGCGCTGGCAGGGGGAAGGATGGCTGAATTCTGTCATTTGACAAGGCTTGCAGGCGTCTGGCGTGCGGGTCGCGCCTGAGAAGGCGCGACCCGGGCCTGATCACAGCGTCGAGAGGAAGGTGCTGTTACTGGCCTGCCACTGACTGATATCCACGCGGATGCGCTTCTTGTCGAGCTTGCCGACGCTGGTCTTGGGAATTTCAGTAACAAGGGCGATCTGGCTGGGGATCGCCCACTTGTTGATGTGCCCCAGTTCCACGAACGGCTTGAGGTGTTCCTTGAGCAGCCGGGCGTCGATACTCTGGCCCTCGTGCACCACCAGTAGGGCGAAGGGACGCTCGCCCCATTGCGGATCGGCGACGCCGACCACAGCCACTTCGCGTATCGCCGGGTGACGGCTGATCAGGTCTTCGAGCTCCAGCGAGGAGATCCACTCGCCGCCGGTCTTGATCACGTCCTTGATACGGTCGCGGATATCGATCACGCCCATGCTGTCGAGGGTAGCGACGTCACCGGTGTGCAGCCAGCCGCCGTGCCAGAGTTCGGCGCCCTTCTGCGGCTCGCGGAAGTAACCCATGGTCAGCCAGGGCGCGCGTAGCACCAGCTCGCCCTGGGTTTCGCCGTCGGCAGGCAGGAAGTTACCCTCGCCGTCGACGATGGCCGCCTCCACCATCGGCACAGGCACACCGGCCTTGATCCGGTAGGTGATGCACTCATCCTCGCTGCCGGCCAGCAGCTCATCGTTCAGATGCGCGCAGGAAACCAGCGGGCAGGTTTCGGACATGCCATAGGCGGCGGTGAGCTGGATGCCGTGGGCCTTGGCGGCTTCGTACAGGGCGCGGTTCAGGGCGCTGCCGCCGATGATGATCTTCCAGCCGCCGAAGTCCTGTTGCTGCGCCCCCTTGGCATTGAGCAGCATCTGCAGGATGGTCGGCACGCAGTGCGAGAAGGTGACCTTTTCCTCTCGCCACAGCTTGCACAGCATTTCCGGCTCGTAGCGCCCGGGATAGACCTGCTTGATCCCGAGCATGGTGGCCACATAGGGAATGCCCCAGGCATGGACGTGGAACATCGGGGTGATGGGCATGTACACATCGTCGCTGCCCAGCAGGCGCACGCTGTCGATACTGCCGGTCACCGAGGCCGCCGCCAGGGTGTGCAGCACCAGTTGCCGGTGGGTGAAGTACACGCCCTTGGGGTTGCCGGTGGTACCGGTGGTGTAGAAGGTGGTGGCCACCGAGTTCTCGTCGAAATCGGGGAAGTCGTACACGGGGCTTGCGGCCGCCAGCAGTTGCTCGTATTCGCCCACCAGGTTCGGCAGGTCGGCGGTCTTGGCCTCGCCGTCGGTCAGCAGCAGGGTTTTTTCCACCGTGGTCAGTTGCCCGGCAAGCGCCTGGTACAGACCGACGAAATCACTGTTGACCAGCACGAAGCGGTCTTCGGCGTGGTTCATGGTGTAGAGGATCTGCTCCGGTGACAGGCGCACGTTGATGGTGTGCACCACCGCGCCGATCATCGGGATGGCAAACATGCATTCCAGGTAGCGATGGCTGTCCCAGTCCATCACCGCCACGGTGTCACCGGCCTTGACCCCGGCCTCGGTCAGCACGTTGGCCAGCCGGGCGATGCGTTCGTTGAGGGTCAGGTAGCTGTAGCGCAATTGGTCGCGGTAGACGATCTCGCGGGTTTTCTCGTAGCGACTGCCAGACAGCAGCAAGCGCTTGATCAACAGCGGAAACTGATAGGCGCCCTCGGCGGGAGGAATGACACGAGTCTGCAACATAGGAGTCCCTTTTCTAGAGTGCACAAGCTGGGCAAGACTTTCCCCACTCTAGAACGCCACAACGCCGATCAAATCAGCCAAAGGAATGATTTGACCGGGCGAGGGACTAGCGGCTAGTGGCTATTAATGCATTTCGGTGAAAGCGATCTTTACCCCCAGGGCGATCAGCACCGCTCCCATGGTCCGGTCGAACCAGTGGCCCATGCGGGCGAACGCGGCGCGCACGCGCAGCTGGCTGAACAGCATGGCCACCAGGCAGAACCACAGGCCGGTGGCCAGGGCCAGGTAGATGCCATAACCGGCCTGGATTGCCAGCGGCGTATGCGGATTGATCACCACGGTGAACAGCGACAGGAAGAACAAGGTGGCCTTGGGGTTCAGGCCATTGGTCATGAAGCCGGCCACGAAAGCGGCGCGCGGGGTGCGCTCGACCGTCGAATCCAGCACGGTTTCACTGCCCGGCGCGGCAGGGCGCGCCCGCAAGGCCTTGTAGCCGATGTACAGCAGGTAGGCGGCGGCCAGCCATTTCAGGGCGTTGAACAGCACGATCGACTGCGACACGATCAGACCGATGCCCAGCAGCGAGTAACCCACATGCAGGAAAATCGCCATGCCCACGCCGAAGGCAGTCCAGGTGCCGGCACGTCGGCCATGGGTCACGCTCTCGCGCACGACCACGGCAAAATCGGGGCCAGGGCTGGCCACGGCCAGCAGGTGAATCAGAGCGACGGTGAGAAATTCAGCCCAGTACATGGGAGCTCCTTGCGGCAGTGGGTGAAAACAGAAGGCTGTACCTTACGCCCACGACACACCTCGTAACAACCCGCTTCCACAGAGGTGGACGCTTGACTCTCCCCCAAGGGGCAGCCACCAGGCTGGACGCTTTGCACGACGGATCAGTCTTCGATGAGCGCACGTATCCTGGTAGTACTCGGCCACCCCTCGAACCGGAGTTTCTGCGCGGCGCTGGCCGCTGCCTATGTCAGCGGCGCCCGTGCAGTCGGTCACGACGTCCAGGTCCTGGAAGTCGGTGCACTGCACTTCGACCCGGTGCTCAGAGGTGGCTACCAGCACCCGCAGGTACTGGAGCCCGACCTGCTGCATGCCCAGTCGCTGATCCACTGGGCCGAACACCTGGTGTTCGTCTTCCCTATCTGGTGGGGCGGCATACCGGCATTGCTCAAAGGCTTTCTTGACCGCGTCTTGCTGCCCGGCTTCGCGTTCAAGTACCACAGCGATTCGGTCTTTCCCGAGCAACTGCTCAAGGGCCGCAGCGCCGACCTGTTGGTGTGCATGGACACACCGCCTTGGTGGTATCGCTGGGTCCAGCGCATGCCGGGCCTGGAGCAGATGCGCCGCACGACCCTGCGCTTCTGTGGAATCAGGCCGCAAAAGACGTTAACGTTCGGTCCCATCATCAGCTCGAGCGCTACGCAACGCGACCACTGGTTGCTGCGTGCGCGCCAGCTGGCAACTGCCAGGTAAAGGGACTTTACAATGTACATCGGCAAGGCCGCGAAGCTGTCCGGCGCCACCATCAAATGCATTCGCCACTACGAGAAGATCGGCCTGCTGCCCGCGCCCAGGCGCCAGGGCAGCTACCGTGTCTATGACGAGCAGAGTGTGGCGCTGTTAAGCCTGATCAAGTGTGGGCAAAAGCTGGGGTTCAGCCTCAAGCAGATGCAGACCTTGATCCGCGATGATGGCCAGGGTGAGCAGCCCGTGACGCGTATCCACCAGGCCATCAGCGCCAGGAAGGCCCAGTTGCAGGTCCAGATCGACAGCCTGCGGGAGCAACAGAAGAACCTGCTCGCCTTCGAGACCAGCCTCAAGCAGACCCGTTACGACTGCTTCACTCACTCGATCTGAGTCCCACCGTCACTCACTGGAGCCGCCCATGTCCGCCCCTCGCCGCGCTGTCTTCCTCGACCATCATTCCCTGGACCTGGGCGACCTGAGCCTGGATCGCCTGCGCGGCTGCTTCGACGAGCTGCAACTGTATCCGGCCACCCGCCCCGAGCAGGTGGCCGAGCGCTTGCTGGGAGCGACCGTGGCGATCAGCAACAAGGTGATGATCGACGCCAGCACCCTGGCCGCCTGCCCCACCCTGAAGCTGATCCTGGTGGCCGCCACCGGCACCAACAATGTCGACCTGCAAGCCGCCCGGGCCCAGGGCGTGGTGGTCAGCAACTGCCAGGGCTATGGCACCCCGTCGGTCGCCCAGCACACCCTGGCGCTGCTGCTGGCCCTGGCCACCCGCCTGCCGGACTACCAGCAGGCCGTAGCCGAAGGGCACTGGGGCCGCGCCAAGCAGTTCTGCCTGCTGGATTTCCCCATCGTCGAACTGGAGGGCAAGACCCTTGGCCTGCTGGGCCATGGCGAACTGGGCGGCGCCGTGGCGCGCCTGGCCGAAGCCTTCGGCATGCAGGTGCTGCTCGGTCAGTTGCCAGGACGCCCCGCGCGCGAAGACCGCCTGCCCCTGGACGAGTTGCTGCCGCAGGTCGACGCACTGACCCTGCACTGCCCGCTCAACGAACACACCCACAACCTGATTGGCGCCCGCGAACTGGCCATGCTCAAGACCGGCGCCTTCGTCATCAACACCGCCCGCGGCGGCCTGATCGACGAGCAGGCGCTGGCCGATGCCCTGCGAGCCGGCCACCTGGGCGGCGCCGCCACCGATGTGCTGAGCGTCGAACCGCCGGTCAACGGCAACCCGCTACTGGCCAAGGATATCCCGCGCCTGATCGTCACGCCGCACAGTGCCTGGGGCGCAGTGGAGTCGCGCCAGCGCATCGTCGAGCAACTGAGCGAGAACGCCGAGGCGTTTTTTGCCGGCAGCCCGCGTCGACAGGTCGGCTAAGCCGCGCCCGGCTCTGGTAAACTCCGCCACTTTTTCAGGAGCCCTCGTCCATGGACCCGCGCAGTGAAGTGTTGCTTCGTCAGGCCGAACTTTTCCAGGGCTCGCTGCTGCTCGCCGGCCTGCCTGCCGACGACCTCCTCGGCAAGCTGCCCGCCGCCCGTGGCTGGTGCTGGCATGCGGGAGACCAGGCGGCCCTCGATGCACGCTTTGCCGACCGCAGCCATTTCGGCGTAGAGGCCCCCGCCCACGCCTTCGATGCCGCCGTGCTGTTCCTGCCCAAGTCCCGCGACCTGGCCAGTTACCTGCTCAATGCCCTGGCCTCGCGCCTGGCCGGGCGTGAGCTGTATCTGGTCGGCGAAAAACGTGGGGGGATCGAAGGCGCGGCCAAGCAGCTGCACGCCTTCGGCAAGCCACGCAAACTCGACAGTGCCCGCCACTGCCAGCTCTGGCAGGTGACGGTGGAACACGCACCACAGGCCGCGCCACTGGAAAGCCTGGCCGAGCGCTTCGAACTGCCGCTGGCCGATGGCGCGCTGCAGATCGTCAGCCTGCCAGGAGTGTTCAGCCATGGCCGCCTGGACCGTGGTACCGCCCTGCTGCTGGAGCACCTGGACCAGCTGCCGGTTGGCCACGTGCTCGATTTCGGCTGTGGCGCCGGCGTGCTCGGGGCCACCCTCAAGCGCCGTTATCCACAGAGCCGGGTCACTTTGCTGGATGTCGATGCCTTTGCCGTGGCCAGCAGCCGCCTGACCCTGGCCGCCAACGGCCTGGACGGTGAGGTGATCTGCGGTGACGGCATCGATGCCGCGCCCCGTGGCCTGGAGGTGATCCTGAGCAACCCGCCGTTCCATACCGGGGTCCACACCAACTACCAGGCCTCGGAAAACCTGCTGAAAAAATCAGCCGAACATCTGAAAAAAGGCGGCGAAATGCGCCTGGTCGCCAACAGCTTCCTGCGCTACCAACCGCTGATCGAAGCCGCCCTGGGTAACTGCCGGATCCGGGCCGAAGGGCAAGGATTCAGGATCTACCAGGCAACACACGGATAAAATCAGCGCTTGCCGAAACGGATTTGCCTAGGCAGAATCCGCTCCGTCCTAGGGGAGTAGTCTCCCGCGAGCCCCCCGCTCGCCCGGTACGCGTCAACATACTTGGTCCACAGACCATGGCGCGTGCGACCCACGGTCCGCACAGACGGATCCAGGGTTTGACAAGACCTATGACACGCACACCTTACCCGGGGCGGGAAGGCTGTACGTGTCATAGCCGTGTCGACCCGCCCCCGTAGGAATCCTGATGCTGGAATCATTACTCGTCCCGACCGCGATCGTCGCCCTCGCCGAGATCGGTGACAAGACCCAACTGCTCGCGCTCATCCTCGCAGCCCGTTTTCGCAAGCCCTGGCCGATCATCGCCGGCATCATCGCCGCGACCCTGGCCAACCATGCCGCTGCCGGTGCGGTCGGCGCCTGGGTCAGTACCTTCTTCTCCGCCGCCACCCTGCACTGGATCCTCGCCGCCAGCTTTGCCGCCACGGCCCTGTGGACGCTGATCCCGGACAAGATGGACGATGACGAAACCAGCGCGGCGCGGCGCTACGGCCCGTTCCTGACCACCCTGATCGCGTTCTTCATCGCTGAAATCGGTGACAAGACCCAGGTGGCCACGGTGATGCTGGCGGCCCAGTATCCTCACCTGATCATGGTAATCATCGGTACCACCCTGGGCATGCTGATTGCCAACGTGCCAGTGGTGCTGGCGGGCAACTTTGCCGCCGAGAAACTGCCGCTGACCCTGATCCGTCGCCTGGCCTCGGCCGCCTTCTTCGTCCTGGCGGGCGTGGCGGTGTATTCGGCAATGGAAGTCAGTGGCTGGGTAGGCTGAACCGCGGTGGATTCATCGCCGGCTGCCACAGGCCTGGTGCTTGACAGCCCCTTGTGGGAGCCGGCATCGCCGGCGATGGGCCGCAAAGCAGCCCTTGCTTCACTTACTTCTTGGCCTGCTCGTACAACGGCATCACCTTCGGAATCGCCGCCTGCAACGCAGCCTGACGACTGGACGACGCCGGGTGGGTGCTCATGAACTCAGGCTGCGAGCCACCCGAGGCCTGGCTCATCTTGTCCCACAGGGTGATCGCCGCATTCGGGTTGTAACCTGCCCGGGCCGCCAGCTCCAGGCCGATCAGATCCGCTTCGTTCTCGTTGGCGCGGCTGTTGGGCAAGGTCATGCTGTACTGCACCACGGCGTCGGCAATCGCCAGGCTGTCCTGGCCCAGGCCCAGCAAGGCACCGGCACCCTGGCGAGCCATCTGCACGCCGTAGGCCTTGGACATGGCTTCACGGCCATGCTCGCGCAGGGCGTGGGCGATTTCATGGCCCATGACCGCGGCGATCTCGTCATCGGTCAACTTGAGCTTGTCGATCAGGCCGGTGTAGAAAAAGATCTTGCCGCCAGGGCCGCAGTTGGCATTGAGCTCGTCGCTCTTGATCAGGTTGACCTCCCAGTTCCACTGCGCCGCATCCGGGCGGAACTTCGGCGCCTGGGCAATCAGGCGGTCGGCGATGCGCTGGACACGCTTGGCTTCGGCGCTGGTCTTGTCGAGCACACCCTTGCTCGAGGCTTCGCCCACCGTCTGCTGGTAGGACTGCGCATACATCTGGTTGACCTCTTCGGTCGACAGCATGCTGAACATGTACTGCGTACGCTCGACACCGACGGCACCGCCGCTGGTGGTGTTCACTGCCTGGCAACCGGCTAGCAGGATGCCGGCACTCAGGGCACCGATAACAAATGACTTACGCATGAAAACACTCCCTTCGAACATGCCGCGTATCCTAGGCCGACTCGGTTGAGCCCGCCATATCCCGGACGAAGAATTCTCCAGACGGCGCTCATGCTTTGACCTGTACAAGCCGATAAGCCGGGGCAGACGTATTTTTTGTGCTTGGAGCCCTTCATGAAGTTCAGGTCGATCCAGTTTTCCGTCGCCGCCCTGGCCGGTGCCATTGTATTGAGCATAGTCGCCGCCCTGGTGCTCTATGCCGTGTATTCCGGCCAGCGCACCCAGGAGCTGGTGCAGGCCCGCACCCAGCAGCAGTTCGAGGCAGTAATCGAACAGCGCCTGACCGCCCTGGCCCGCACCCAGGTCAGCGAAATCCAGCGCGGCCTGGAAGCGCCGCTGCTGATCGCCCGCAGCCTGGCCACCAGCAACGCCATGCTCGGAATGAAGGACGCCAACGGCAACCCGCTGCTGCGGATCGAGCGTGAACAACTGATCGCCCTGCTCAAGCAGACCGCCGTGACCAACCCGTTGATCCTCGGCACCTACCTGGGCTGGGAAGCTGGCGCCCTGGACCACGATGACAGCCGCTATGTCGGCACCTCCATCACCGGCATCGACAGTGCCACCGGCCGCTTCCTGCCCTGGTGGTTCCGCAACGACGACGGCAGCCTGGGCCAGGACAAGCTGGCCGACGTGAATGACCAGACCATCCTCGCCACCGGCGTGCGCGCCAGTGAGTACTACCTGTGCCCGCAGGAATCGAAGAAGGCCTGCGTGATCGACCCGGCCCCCTATAAAGTGGGCGACAAGGTGGTGATGCTCGCTTCCTTCGTCGAACCGATAATGATCGACGGCCAGTTCCAGGGCATCGCCGGTGCCGACCTGTCAGTGAACTTCATCCAGGAACTGCTCAACGCAGCCGATCACCAACTCTATGACGGTGCAGGCGAGTTGGCGCTGGTGTCGGGCAATGGTCGCCTGGTGGCCTTCACCAAGGACCCGGGCAAATTCGGCGAAAAGGCCAGCGACGCCCTCGATGCCAGCGTCGCCACTACCCTGAACCAGCTCAGCGGCGAAACCCTGCACTACAAGGTCAATCAAGAAGCCGGCCGCATCGAGCTGTACCTGCCGTTCAAGATCGCCAACACCGACGCGCGCTGGACCCTGCTGCTGGAGATGCCGGTCAGTGCGGTCATGGCCGACGTCAACAAACTCCAGGATGAACTCAGCGCCCAGCGCCGCACCGATATCACCGGCATGACCCTGATGGGCCTGGGCATCGCCGCCGTTGGCCTGCTGGTGATCTGGCTGCTGGCCCACGGCATCGCCCGCCCGCTGCGGCAAATGGTGGCCATGCTCGACGACATCGCCCAGGGCGAAGGCGACCTGACCCGCCGCCTGAGCAGCGACCGCGCCGACGAACTGGGCTCGATCGCCAAGGGCTTCAATACCTTCCTGGGCAAGTTGCAGGCGATGATCAGCCAGGTGGTGGCCTCGGTGCAGAAAGTCAGCGACTCGTCGGAGCACACCGCCGACATCGCCATTCGCACCAATCAGGGGGTGCACAAGCAAATGGCCGAAATCGAGCTGGTGGCCACCGCCGTGCACGAGATGACCGCCACCGCCCAGGACGTGGCGCGCAACGCCACCCATGCCGCCCAGGCCGCCAGCAACGCTGACCAGGCCGCCCACCAGGGCCTGCAGATCGTGCGCAACACCTCCGATTCGATCAGCGCCCTGGCCGAGGAGATCGGCCGGGCGGTGGGCGTGGTGCAGACCCTGGCCCGCGACAGCGAGAACATCAATGCGATCCTGATCGCCATCCGCGCCATTGCCGAGCAGACCAACTTGCTGGCGCTGAACGCCGCCATCGAAGCGGCCCGCGCCGGCGAGCAGGGTCGCGGCTTTGCCGTGGTGGCCGACGAGGTGCGCAACCTGGCGCAGAAGACCCAGCAGGCCACTGAAGAAATCCAGCAGATGATTCAACAGTTGCAACAAGGCACCCGCGATGTGGTGCGGGTCATGGAAGACAGCCAGGGCAAGACCGATGACAGCGTGCAGCAGGCCGCTCGCGCCGCCCAGGCGCTGGAAAGCATCACCCAGGCAGTGTCGGTGATCAACGACATGAACACCCAGATCGCCAGCGCGGCCGAAGAGCAGAGTGCGGTGGCCGAAGATATCAACCGCAATGTGATCAATATCGGCCAGGTGGCCAATGAAGTGGCGGGCGGAGCCGATGAGTCCAGCAGCGCCAGTGCCGAGCTGACCAAGCTGGCCGAACAGCAGCGACGCCTGATCAATCAGTTCAGGGTGTAACTCAATCGCGGGGCAAGCCCGCTCCTACGTACTGTAGGAGCGGGCTTGCCCCGCGATACGATATCAAGCCGGGGTGAGGCACTCCGGCCCATTGAGCTTCGGATCATTGACAAAATTGGCCAGCACCCGCTCCCGCAACGGTGCCTGGCTGCTGGCCAGCAATTCGTACAGCCGCGCCACGGGCGTTTCAGGATCAAGCCAGGCCGCCTGCCCCGCCGCATCGAGAATCAACGGCCGGCGCAGACTCATCGCTGCCTGGGTCACCACCGCAGTGCTCAGCCAGACCTGGTCCTGCACCGGGTAGGCCTCCCAGATGGCCGCAAAGAACAACGAAGAACCCTCCCCCGGCGTCAGCCAGTACGGCCGCTTGCGCGCCGTGCCGCGCCACTCGTAGAAACCGTTGGCCGGCATCAGGCAGCGACGCTGGCGAAAGGCCTCGCGAAACATCGGCTGCTCGGCCAGGGTTTCGGCCCGGGCATGGGCCGGGGTGCGCGACAGGTCGGTTAGCCAGGCCGGCGTCAGCCCCCAGCGGGCACGGGCCAGTTCCAGCTTGCCGGCTTCAGGCTGGCGCTGGATCAGTACCGAGGCACCGGGGGAGATGTTCCATTGCGCCTGCTGGTCCGCCGGGAACCCCGGCAAGGCGGCAAAGGCAGGAGACCAGCGAAACAGCGCATAACGTCCACACATGGGGATAAAAAACCTAGCAAATCAGGGTGCCGGGGAGACTCTCCGGTTCGTCGCCAGCCAGTGGCTGGGCGTCATTGTACGCGGCGATCAACTGGCGTGCGTATTCGGCCTGTTCATCGGCGACGGCCAGGCCCAGCAGGCCCTGCATCGGCAGGTCGCCGATCGCCCCCATCAGGTCGCGGCCGACCAGGTGTACCTGGATACCCTCGCTATCGAGCATGCCGATCAGCATTTCGGCTTCCAGCAGGTTTTCCGGCTCATAGATTCGTTGCATCAGTCGTTCTCGCCATAAACATCCAGCATCCACTCTTCACCGTGCACCTGAAGCACGAAGCGGATGGGCTTGCAGCAGACCTGGCAGTCCTCGATGTACTCCTGGTCGCCACCGGACAGGTCCACCGTCGTTTCAACTTCTTCACCACAATAAGGACAATCGTAGATCGCAGTCTCCAGCATCGCGGCCTCCGGAGTGACTTGTGCGTATAATTGCCGGTCTATTTACAGGACCTGCGCGTGTTCGAGCCGTTTTTCGGACCCCGGCCCCTACCTATTACCCTAGCCGTTTCCAACAAGAGAGCATGATGGGCGAATTCGATGCCATCCGACCGTACGACGATGCTGAGGTCCCTGCCGTTCTGGCACGCCTGCTCAGCGACCCGGCATTCCTCGATATCCTCACCCACTTTCGCTTCCCGCGCATGGCCGGGGCCTTTGGCTGGCTGCTCAAGCCACTGATCGCCCGGCGCCTGCGCAAAGAGTTCGCCGGGGTCAGCTGCGTCTCGACCCTGCAGGACAAGGTCGAGTACTACGTCGACCATACCATCGAGCGCGCCACCGACGGCGTCACCTACACCGGCGTCGAGTTGCTCAAGTCCGGCACTGCCTACCTGTTCCTGGCCAACCACCGTGACATCGTCATGGACCCGGCATTCGTCAACTACGCCGTGTACCACGCCGGCCTGCCGACGCCGCGGATCGCCATCGGCGACAACCTGCTGCAAAAGCCGTTCGTCAGCGACATGATGCGCCTGAACAAGAGCTTCATTGTCCACCGCTCGATCACCGGCCGCCGGGAAAAACTCGCGGCCTACCAGTTGCTCTCGGCCTACATCAACCATTCGATCCGCAACGACGGCCAGTCGATCTGGATCGCCCAGGCTGAAGGCCGGGCCAAGGATGGCGACGATCGCACCGATTCGGCGATCCTGAAAATGTTCCACATGAGCCGCAAGGACGAGCCCTTCGGTGCAGTGATCCAGGCATTGAACCTGAGCCCGGTATCG
Organism: Pseudomonas sp. NPDC090755; assembly: GCF_044769005.1. NCBI lineage: Bacteria > Pseudomonadati > Pseudomonadota > Gammaproteobacteria > Pseudomonadales > Pseudomonadaceae > Pseudomonas > Pseudomonas sp. NPDC090755. The sequence continues at coordinate 507,656 of NZ_JBIVXC010000002.1, forward strand.
ATCAGCTACGAATACGACCCCTGCGACCAGGCCAAGGCCCGCGAGCTGTACATCCGCGCCACCACCGGCAGCTACAGCAAAGCGCCGGGCGAGGACGACCTGAGCATCGCCCAGGGCATCACCGGCTACAAGGGTCGGGTGCACATCAACTTCGCCCCGCCGGTGACAGCCTTCTTCGAGGACACCAAGCAGCTGGCGGCGGAGATCGATCGGCAGATTCTGGCCGGCTACCGCTTGTTCCCAGTGCATTACCTGGCGTACGCGCAATGGGCCGATGCCGATCCGGCGCTGGAAGTGCCCAAGGCCGCCACGCTGTTCCCAGGCGATGAGCTGGCCCGCGCCCAGGCCGAATGGCAACGCCGCCTGGACGCTTGCCCGGCCGAGCATCGGCCGTACCTGGTGCAACAGTATGCGACGCCGGTGCGTAATCAGTACCGGGTCAAGGCGGGATTGGCGCTCTAAGCTATCGCGGGGCAAGCCCGCTCCCACACTGTGGGAGCGGGCTTGCCCCGCGATAGGGGTTCAGACCCAGGTGCTGAACCAGGACAGCAACAAGGCCAAGGCCAGGAAGGCAAAGCCCAGGATGTAGTAGAAACGGTTGATCCGCTGGGTCATGCCGTCGGCCACCGCTTCATCGCTTGGCGCACCCGCCAGCACTTGCGCTTCACGGCGCCGGGCACTGTGCAGCAGCAGGCCGCCTGGGCAGGTAATCAGCAACGCCAGCACGTTGATCAACTTGGCCGGGTGGGCGGCAATCAGCCCCCAAAGCATTTGCAGCGACATCACAGAACCTCTAAGTCATACACCGACACACTCGATGCGGCGGGCATTCTACCCAAGCCGTGCGTCGATTCCCGCCCTTTTCGACCAATGACGGCCCGCGTCATACGATCGTCATGCAAACCCGCCACCCTGTCGGCCTTCGTCACGAAAGGGAGCTTGTCATGCTGCACGCCGAAAACCAGGACCGTCTTTACCTGATCGCCCAGAGCGATGAACAGCAGGCGCTGATCGACGGCCTGGCCTTCAACGTCCAGGATCGCCAGTGGCTGGTGTACTGCGCCCTCGGCGGGCATCCCCACGACGACCTGCCGGAGGTCGATGGCGATACCGGCATCAGCCTGCTGGATTTCTACGTCGAAGCGGCCTGATCCCACGCATAAAAAAAGCCCGATGCCGGCAACCCCGGCATCGGGCTTTTTCTTGGGCGCGGATTTACTCGCCGAGGATCTGGCCGATGGCCTGGTCCTTGAATACGCGAGTCAGCGCATCGCTGAGCACGTCACCCACCAGCTTGGTGTTGGTTTCCTGGTTCGGCGCCATGCCGAAACGCTGGTCCAGCGACGCACCGTAGCGGCCGCTGTAGCGACGGTTGGCGTTGGACACGTCGGCACGGAAGGTGGCGCCGATGGTGGCTTCGGTCACGTACAGGCCCTCCTTGGGCGACTGGTACTTGAGCTCGGCCAGGGTCAGGGTCAGTTGCGGCGCGTTGTAGGCGTTGGGCGTCGGGGTGAAGCCCAGCAGGCGCACGGCGGCTTCGGCCTGGGCCTGCAGCTTGGGCAGCAGGTCGTTGCCGGTCACGGTGATGGCACTGGTTTCAGGGTACATGCCGCCACGGGTGCCCAGGGTTTGCGAAGCGCGACCGTCGACCACCTTGACCACGACCGGCTGGCCATGGCCGACCGGCGCGAGCTGGGCGGTGAGTTTCGGTTGCGGGTTGAGTTGTTGCGGGCTGTGGGCACAACCGACCAGGGTCAGACTGGTCACCGCGATCAAACCGAACAACAAACGTTGCAACATGCTCATCTCTCCAGAATAGGCAGCAAAGGCCGCCAGTATAACCAGCACGACGCGGCCCAGCCATCGGCGTGCCATTAGCGAATAAGACCGGCGCGAACGCTGCCGGTTCGCTGTCACAATCGTTTCATCGCCACGCGGCTATGCTGGCGCCCAGCACACGCCAAGAGGGAGTACCCCATGTCCCGGTTCTGGACAGACCTGTTCGCTCGCCCGCCCGTCCGCACCTTTGCCCGGCTCGACGCCTGCGGTCAATGCCTGGCCTTCAAGCAATGCGCCGAGCGCCCCGATGGCAGCGAGTGGGTGGAGATCGACGAAATTCGCCTCGCCTGGCTGGGTCACCCGCTACCGGCCAGCGCACGGATTTGCCCACCTGCGCGCGGCAACTGGATACAGCGCAGCCTGGCCGCCTGACCTTGCGTCAATAAAAGTCGCTAATAAAGATCATTTCTGCCCGAGACATCGTTATAATCTTCCCCCGATTATAAGGACGTCTCCTGATCGGGCCTCGCAGCACCGCCAATGTCGACCATTGCGCATCCTCCGCACCGCCCACAGAGAGCCTTCCACACAGGTCTTGCACACGTCAGCGCGCCTGCGTCATCCGGCTCCTGCCCCTGCATGAACCTGCCAGGTCTGCCATCGCGCAGTCCTTTTTGAGGTTCACGTCTCCAAAAGAGCGTGAAAAAACGGGTTTTCACAACTTCACGAGAGTGTGGCGAGCAATGAACAGTCTGGCATGTGCAAAAGCACCTAAAGTGTCCCGAACAGCCCTGAACAGCTGGCAACAGCGCTCATCCAGGATGAGCGACTGAAGCCGGTCCATAACGCACGACGGACACCTTGACCATAAGTCGAATTGCCGCACCGGCTTTAAAATGCGTTCATAGGCAACGCAAAGCCCGTTTGGCGGTGTCCGCTGAAGTTGCAAAACCTGCGAAGAATCGGACATGGCGATCCTGGCCAAGCCAGGGATCCTATGCTGTCAATTTGGTGCTGTAGATTTTGGAGACGCGTTAAATGGCGCAGAACGAAGCAGTCGATGTAGTACTGGTAGGGGCAGGCATCATGAGTGCCACCCTGGCCGTACTGCTCAAGGAACTCGACCCGGCAATCAAGCTGGAAGTCGTCGAGTTGATGGATTCGGGTGCCGCGGAAAGTTCCAACCCGTGGAACAACGCCGGGACCGGCCATGCCGGGCTGTGTGAACTGAACTACACGCCGCAGGCCGCCGACGGCAGCATCGACATCAAGAAAGCGGTGCACATCAACACCCAGTTCGAGGTATCCCGGCAGTTCTGGGCCTACCTGAGCAAGAAAGGCGCATTCAGTTCGCCACGGGCGTTCATCAACCCCATCCCGCACCTGAGCTACGTCGAAGGCGAAAAGGGCATCGGCTTCCTGAAGAAGCGTTTCGAGCTGCTCAAGCAGCACCACGCCTTCGCCGACATGGAGTACACCGAAGACAAGTCGCTGATGAACGAGTGGATGCCGCTGATGATGCCTGGTCGCCCTGCCGACCAGAAAATCGCCGCGACCCGCGTCATCAAAGGTACCGACGTCAACTTCGGCGCCCTGACCAACAAGCTGCTCAAGCACCTGGCCAGCGCCCCGGATGCCCAGGTCAAGTATTGCAAGCGTGTCACCGGCCTGCGCCGTAACGGCAACGGCTGGACCGTCAGCATCAAGGACGTCAACAGCGGCGCCAGCCGTGAACTCGACACCCGCTTCGTGTTCCTCGGCGCCGGTGGCGCGGCACTGCCGCTGCTGCAACAGTCGGGCATCGAGGAAAGCAAGGGCTTTGGCGGTTTCCCGGTCAGCGGCCAGTGGCTGCGTTGCGACAACCCGGAAGTGGTCAAGAAGCACCAGGCCAAGGTCTACAGCCAGGCGGCGGTAGGCTCGCCACCGATGTCGGTGCCACACCTGGATACCCGTGTCGTCGACGGCAAGACCTCGCTGCTGTTCGGCCCTTACGCCGGCTTCACCACCAAGTTCCTCAAGCACGGCTCGTTCCTCGACCTGCCGCTGTCGGTACGCATGGGCAACATCGGCCCGATGCTTGCTGTGGCCCGCGACAACATGGACCTGACCAAGTACCTGGTCAGCGAAGTGATGCAGTCGATGGAGCAGCGCCTGGAATCCCTGCGCCGCTTCTACCCCGAGGCGAAAGCCGAGGACTGGCGCCTGGAAGTGGCCGGCCAGCGCGTGCAGATCATCAAGAAAGACCCGAAAAAAGGCGGTGTCCTGCAGTTCGGTACCGAACTGGTGGCCGCCAAGGACGGCACCCTGGCCGCCCTGCTGGGAGCCTCCCCGGGTGCTTCGGTGACCGTGTCGATCATGCTCGAGCTGATCGAACGCTGCTTCCCCGAGAAAACCAAGGGTGCCTGGGCGGGCAAGCTCAAGGAAATCTTCCCTGCCCGGGAAAAGGTCCTGGCTGCCGATGCCGCGCTGTACCACAAGATCAGCGCCCACAACGACGAGGCCCTGGGCCTGGTCGAAAACAGCCCGGCGCAGCACTACGCGTAACGCACCGGCACAAAAAAACGCCCTTCGGGGCGTTTTTTTATGGGCGTCTGGTGATCAGCTGCGCGCCTTTTCGATGATCTCGATATAGTCAGGGGCGTTACGCTGGTCCTGGATCAGATCGACAAAGGTCTTGCCGTGTTCGTCCTTGCCGTCCACATCCAGGCCCGCCTCGACGAAGAAGCCGACAAAACGCTCGAAGTCATCGATGCGCAGACCGCGGTAGGCCTTGACCAGCTTGTGCAGCGAAGGGGACGTGGCATCCGCCGGTTCGTACTGCAGGAAGGATTTGACGTACTCGTCGCTGATCTCATCCCCAATCACTTGCTTCTTGTCTTTACGCATTGCCGACTCCAACTGAACCATCACGGACATTTTCACGGGCCGGCAGTGTACCCCTGCCCGGCACACCGGCTCAACGCGCGCGTACCGCTCCGGTGTGCAGATCGGCCCAGACATGGCCGTTGGCATAGCTGAGGAACTGTACATACACAGTGTCGTTGCGCAGCAGGTCGAGAATCACCCGGTACTGGCTGATCGGGTAGTTGAGGCTCAGGATCTTGCGCTGGTCGTCGAACACCGGCTTTTTCAGGCTTTTGCTCTCGGCATCGAAACTGATCAGCACCTGGCGCACCGTCGCGCCCTTGCTCAGGGGCTTGCCCTTGAGGCGCAGGATCAAGGGTGACGTCACAGGGATCGGCTGCTGGTTGGATTGACGCTGGTTGCCCACCACCACCGAATAGTCGGTGACCTGGAGCAATTGCTGGGATTGCGGGGTTTCCTGGCGCAGGGACAGGTCGTCCGGGGGCAGGAACTGGCTGTGCAAAGGCGCAGCAGCCAGTGGCATGCTCAACACGAGAAGCAGGGGGACAATCGCACGCATGACGGGCTCCTTGGGGTGGCCCGGCACTCTAGCACAGCGTCAAGCCTTGTAGCCGCTGCCGCCAGGCTGCGATCGGCCTGGCGCCTCGCAGTGACTGACTTGCGGCCGCTGCGCGCCCGATCGCAGCCTGGCGGCAGCGGCTACGGAGCAGTGATTCAGTCGAACTGCGCGCGCATCCAGGCCTGGTAGTCGGCCACGCCCGGCTCGCCTTCACGCGGCGCCCAGCTGGCCTGCTCACCCTCGCCAATCGGGCGGTACGGGCCGGACTTGCATTCGAACATCATGCTGTCCGCTTCCAGCACCACCAGGCCGTGGAAGGTGCCCGGCGCCAGGTCGACGCCCAGGCAATCGCCACCCGCTTCGAGCACCCGCTTTTCCAGCACGGCGCCCTGCTCATCGAAGATCAGCAGGCCCAGCTTGCCGCGCAGCACGATCAGGCACTCCGCCTTGTCGGCGGACAGGTGACGGTGTGGCGGAATGTAGGTGGACGGCTGCAGCCCTACCGCCATGCGGTGGCAAGGCTCTTCCATGTCATGGAAGTTATGGTGCTGGCGCCCACGCGGGCTGGCTGACGACTTGGCGGCCAGCTCGGCAAACAACGACTGGTCGAGAAATCCGGGCTGGCGCATGGTTTAGAGTCCTTTGACGGCGAAGATGCCATTGGCGTTACGCCAGTAGCCTTTGTAGTCCATACCGTAACCGAAAACGTAGCGGTCGACGCAGCTCAGGCCACAGAAATCGGCCTTGAGCTCGGCGCTGGCCTTGCGGTCGTGGTCCTTGTCGATCAGTACCGCCGTGTGCACGGCACGGGCGCCGGCATGCTTGCAGAAGTCGATGATGGCGCTGAGGGTGTGCCCCTCATCGAGGATGTCGTCGATGATCAGCACGTCGCGATCGATGAACGAGACTTCCGGCTTGGCTTTCCAGAACAGGTCGCCGCCGCTGGTCTGATTGCGATAGCGAGTGGCGTGCAGGTAGGAAGACTCCAGCGGGAACTGCAGGTGCGTCAGCAGCTTGCCGGCGAAGATCAGGCCACCGTTCATTACACAGAACACCACCGGGTTGCGCTCGGCGAGCACGTCGCTGATCTGCGCGCCAACGCGGGCAATGGCCGCCTCGACTTCGGCTTCGGTGTACAGGCAGTCAGCCTCTCGCATGACTTGACGGATATGCTCGAGATCAGCGGACATGGCGCTCTCCAGGGGCGGCAATTGAGAAAAGCGGGCAAAGGTACGCATCCGGCAGCGCCAGATCAAGCATTTATGGACTAACGTCCAGAATGCGTAAGGACACACGCGGCTGAATAGATTAATCTACCGCGGTTTTTTTGCCCGCCCCCCGGAGCCTTCCCTATGCCTACCCGTGAGATCCGCCATCCGCTGATCCGTCACAAGCTCGGCCTGATGCGCCGTGCCGATATCAGCACCAAGAACTTTCGCGAACTCGCCCAGGAAGTCGGCACGCTCCTGACCTATGAGGCCACCAAGGACCTGCCCCTCGAAACCTACGAAATCGAGGGCTGGTGCGGCAAGGTTCAGGTCGAGAAGATCGCCGGTAAAAAGATTACTGTAGTACCGATCCTGCGTGCCGGCATCGGTATGCTCGACGGCGTCCTCAGCCTGATTCCAGGTGCCAAGGTCAGTGCCGTGGGCGTGGCCCGCAACGAGGAAACCCTCGAAGCGCACACCTACCTGGAAAAACTCGCCCCGGAAATCGACGAGCGCCTGGCCCTGATCATCGACCCGATGCTGGCCACCGGCGGCTCGATGGTCGCCACCATCGACCTGCTCAAGAAAGCCGGCTGCAAGGACATCCGCGCGATGGTGCTGGTTGCCGCGCCCGAAGGCATCGCCGTGGTCGAGAAAGCGCACCCGGACGTGCAGATCTACACCGCCTCGATCGATGAGCGCCTGAACGAGCACGGTTACATCATTCCAGGCCTGGGCGATGCCGGTGACAAGATCTTCGGTACCAAGCAGAAGGACGCCTGACCATGCAGGATGAGTTCAACGACCCGCTCTGGCGTCAGGTCGTCTCCGGCGCGCAGATGCTCTTCGTCGCCTTTGGCGCGCTGGTCCTGATGCCGCTGATCACCGGCCTCGACCCGAACGTCGCGCTGTTCACTGCGGGCCTGGGGACTCTGCTGTTCCAACTGGTGACCGGCCGTCAGGTACCAGTGTTCCTCGCCTCCAGCTTCGCCTTCATCACCCCGATCATCCTCGCCAAGGGCCAGTTCGGCCTGGCCGAGACCATGGGCGGGGTCATGGCGGCAGGCTTCGTCTATACCTTCCTGGGCCTGGCCGTGAAGATCAAGGGCACCGGTTTCATCGACCGCCTGCTGCCGCCGGTGGTGATCGGCCCGGTGATCATCTCCATTGGCCTGGCCATGGCGCCGATCGCCGCCAACATGGCCATGGGCAAGGCCGGCGACGGCACCGAGTTGCTGCCCTATGGCACCGCCATGATGATCTCCATGCCGGCACTGCTGACCACCCTGGTTGTGGCGGTGTTCGGCAAAGGCATCTTCCGCCTGGTGCCGATCATTGCCGGTGTGCTGGTGGGCTTTGGCCTGTCGTTCTACTTCGGCGTGGTCGACACCGCCAAGATCGCCGCCGCTCCCTGGCTGGCACTGCCACACTTCACCGCCCCGGCCTTCAACTGGCAGGCGATCCTGTTCATTGTCCCGGTTGCCCTGGCGCCTGCCATCGAACACATCGGCGGCGTGATTGCCGTGGGTAGCGTGACCGGTCGTGACTACCTGAAAAAGCCGGGCCTGCACCGCACCCTGCTCGGTGATGGCATCGCCACCACCACGGCGGGCCTGTTCGGTGGCCCACCCAACACGACCTACGCCGAAGTCACCGGCGCGGTGATGCTGACCAAGAACTACAACCCGAAGATCATGACCTGGGCGGCAATCTTTGCCATTTCCCTGGCCTTCATCGGCAAGTTCGGCGCCTTGCTGCAAAGCATTCCGGTACCGGTGATGGGCGGCATCCTGTGCCTGCTGTTCGGTTCGATCGCGGCGGTGGGCATGAACACCATGATCCGCCACAAGATCGACCTGGGCGAAGCACGCAACCTGGTGATCGTCTCGGTGACCCTGGTGTTCGGTATCGGTGGCGTGTTGATCGGCACCGGTACCGGCCCGGATGACTGGGGCCTGAAGGGCATCGCCCTGTGTGCCGTGGTCGCCATTGCCTTGAACCTGCTGCTGCCGGGTAACGACAGCTGGAAGCACAAGGTTCAGCACTGAATGTATCGCGGGGCAAGTCGGGTCGCCGCACCGCCGACCCGACTTGCCCCGCGATCAGGCCTCAAGCCGTTTCACACATCCCCGTCAACGCCTGAACCCACTGCGGGTGATCATTCAGGCAAGGCACCAGCACCAGCTCCTCCCCGCCAGCCTCGATAAACTGCTCGCGCCCGCGATCACCGATCTCCTCAAGGGTTTCAATGCAGTCGGCGACAAACGCCGGGCACATGACCAGCAGCTTCTTCACGCCCGCCTTGCCCAGCTCGTCCAGACGGGTCTCGGTGTAGGGCTCGATCCACTTGGCCCGGCCCAGGCGCGACTGGAACGACACCGACCATTTGCCATCCGCTATGCCCATCTGCCGGGCGAACAACTGGGCCGTGCGCAGGCATTGGCCGCGGTAGCAGACCGCGCGCATTTCAGGCGACGCATCACGGCAGCAATCAGGATCCTGGAAGCGGTGAGTACCGGTCGGGTCGAGCTTTTTAAGATGGCGCTCAGGCAGGCCATGGAAGCTCAGCAGCAGGTGATCGTAGTCCTGTTCCAGGTACGGCCTGGCGCTGGCCACCAGGGCATCGATGTATTCGGGACGGTCGTAGAACGGCTTGAGCACCGCCATCTGCAACGGCAACTGCTGCTCGGCGATCACCTGCCGCGCCTGCTCGACCACCGTGGTCACCGTGCTGTCGGCGAACTGTGGATAAAGCGGCGCCAGGGTGACGTTCTTCACCCCCTGGGCGGCCAGGCGCGCCAGCACGCTGGGCAAGGACGGCTCGCCATAGCGCATGGCGATCTCGACCGGGCCATGGCGCCAGTATTCACGCATTGCAGCCTGCAGGCGGCGGGTCAGTACCACCAGAGGCGAGCCTTCATCCCACCAGATCGAGGCATAGGCATGGGCCGACTGTTCGGGGCGCTTGACCAGGATCAGCGACACCAGCAAGCGTCGCACCGGCCAGGGCAGGTCGATGACATAGGGGTCCATCAGGAACTGATTGAGGTAGCGGCGCACATCGGCCACCGAGGTGGAAGCAGGCGAACCCAGGTTGACCAGCAACAACGCGTGATCGGTCATGCAACGTCCTATATCAGAGGCGCCTGGACAAGGCGTCCAGCGCCGATTGCAGATCATTGAAGCGGAAGGTGAACCCGGCCGCGAGCAAACGCACCGGCCGTGCCCGCTGACCGCCCAGCAGCAGGATCGACAGCTCGCCCAGGCCGGCCTTCAACACCAGGGCCGGCAGCGGCATGAATGCCGGGCGATGCAGGGTCTTGCCCAGGCGCCGGGCAAACTCGCGATTGCGCACCGGTTCCGGGGCGCAGGCATTATAAGGACCGCTGGCGTCCTTGTGCTGCAAGAGAAAATCAATCAGGGCGATCTGGTCATCGATATGGACCCACGGCATCCACTGCCGACCATCGCCGATCGGCCCGCCCAGCCCCAGTTTGAACGGCAGACGCAGGCGCGACAAAAAGCCGCCCTCGCTCGACAGCACCAGCCCGGTACGCACCAGCACCACGCGAATCCCCAACGCCTGTGCGCGTAGCGCGGTTTCTTCCCAGGCGATGCACAGCTGGCTGGCGAAATCCTCCTTGACCGGCTGCGAGGCTTCGGTCAGCTCGCGTTCGCCACCATCGCCATACCAACCTACGGCCGACCCGGAAATCAGTACCTCGGGACGCTGCTCACGGCTCTCCAGCCAGGCCAGCAGTTGCTCGGTCAGGGTGATCCGGCTCGACCAGAGCACTGCACGGCGCCGCGCACTCCAGGGGCGATCGGCAATCGGCGCACCGGCCAGGTTGATCACCGCATCAAGCATGTCGTCTGCGGCCAGATCCTCGAGATGGGCAATGCCGCGCACACCGGCACCGCACAATCTACCCACCTGCTCAGGCCGCCGGCTCCACACCGTCAACCGATGCCCTTGGGCCAGCCACTGCTGACACAGCTGTTGGCCTATCAATCCAGTACCGCCGGTCAGCAATATATGCATGGCTGTGTCCTCACATGGCGCTGGCTGGTCTATTTTTAAGAACAAGGCACTTTTTTGACCGAACGCTCTCGGATAAACATAGGCGAACCTACAGCATTGAGCGCAATCTTATACAGGATTCGTTTATTGTACAGATTTGCCCGGCAGCACCGTCTGCAACTATCAGGTTCGAAGAGGCCATCATGAGTGTACCCATTGCAATCATCGGCGCCGGCATCGCCGGCCTGTCAGCGGCCCAGGCACTGCAGAAGGCCGGACAGGCCGTGCACCTGTTCGACAAGGGCCACGGCAGCGGCGGTCGCATGGCCAGCAAACGCAGCGATGCTGGCGCCCTGGACCTCGGTGCCCAGTACTTCACCGCCCGTGACCGGCGCTTCGTCGACCAGGTCCAGCAATGGGTGACTGCCGGTTGGGCCGCCGAATGGAAGCCGCAGCTCTATCACTACCAGAACGGTATTCTCAGCCCCTCCCCCGATGAGCAGACCCGCTGGGTAGGCGTGCCGCGCATGAGCGCCATCACCCGTGGCCTGCTCAAGGACCTGACGGTCAATTTCACCTGCCGCATCGCCGAAGTGTTTCGCGGCAAGCAATACTGGCACCTGCAAGACACCGAAGGGTGCAGCCATGGCCCGTACAGCCGGGTGATCGTCGCCGTGCCCGCCCCCCAGGCCACCCAGTTGCTGGCGGCCGCACCTAAGCTCGCGGCCACCGCAGCCAGCGTGCAGATGGACCCGACCTGGGCCATCGCCCTGGGCTTCGACACGCCACTGGACACCCCCATGCAGGGCTGCTTCGTCCAGGACAGCTCCCTCGACTGGATGGCCCGCAACCGCAGCAAACCCGGGCGTGACAGCCATATGGACACCTGGGTGTTGCATGCCACCTCCGTCTGGAGCAAGCAGCACATCGACCTGAGCAAGGAGGCGGTGATCGAACAGCTGTGGGGCGATTTCGCCGAGCTGGTCGGCTGTGTCGTACCCGCCCCCACTTTCTCCCTTGCCCATCGCTGGCTCTACGCCCGCCCGGCCATCAACCACGAATGGGGCGCCCTGGCCGATGCGGACCTGGGCTTGTATGCCTGTGGCGACTGGTGCCTGTCCGGTCGGGTCGAGGGCGCATGGCTCAGCGGCCAGGAAGCGGCACGGCGGCTGATCGAACACCTGGAATGACCCCACCCGGGGCGCACGTTCGGCGCCCCGTTGCCTTCGTTGTCCTGTCCAAAACCTGTACAGACAAATTGACTTGCACAGGTATCGCTCTATGATAATCCTGTACACAAGCACTAACTTGTACAAGTTTTACAGGACGCCCGTATGCCTGCCTCCCCATTCACCCCCAAGCCAAAAATCGCCGTCAGCGCCTGCCTGACCGGGGCCGAGGTGCGTTACAACGGCGGCCACAAGGCCTCGCGCCTGTGCAATGAAGTCCTGGGCGAGTATTTCGACCTGGTGCCGGTGTGCCCGGAAGTGGCCATCGGCCTGGGCGTTCCGCGCGCGCCCATTCGCCTGGTCGGCGACCCTGCCGCCCCCCGGGCGGTGGGCAGTCGTGATCCGGCCCAAGACCTGTCCGCGCCCTTGCAGGCTTACGGTGAGCGGATGGCGAGTGAACTGGATGCAATCTGCGGCTACATCTTCATGCACAAGTCGCCTTCGTGTGCGCTGGAACGGGCCAAGGTCTACCAGGCCAACGGCTACCCGGCCCGAGAAGGCGCTCGCGGCCTGTACGCGGCGGCGTTCTGCCGACTGCGCCCGGACCTTCCGGCCGAGGAAGACGCCCGCCTGTGCGACCCGGTGCTGCGCGAGAATTTCATTACCCGGGTCTACGCCTATGCCCAGTGGCAGCAACTGCTGGCAGACGGTCTGAGCCGTGGTGCACTGATCGCCTTCCATGCCCGCTACAAGTATCAGCTGATGGCCAACAACCCCCGGGAATACCGGACCCTGGGCAAACTGCTGGGCAGCATGACCCGCGACGACGCCCCCGAGGTGATCGGCCCGCGCTACTTCAGCCAGTTGATGCAGGCCCTGAGGCGTTGTGCCAGCCGCGGCAATCACAGCAATGTCCTGCTGCATCTGAGCGGCTACCTGCGCGATGCCCTGAGCGACGAAGACCGCCGGGAGATCCGCCAGTTGATCGACCAGTACCAGGCCGGCGTGGTGCCGCTGGTGGTGCCGCTCACCTTGCTCAAGCATCATTTGCGCAGCCACCCTGATCCCTATGTGCTGCAGCAGGTCTACCTGCAACCGCACCCGGAACGCCTGGGCCTGCGCAATGCCATCTGACCCGACGCTGTTGCCCATCGGCGACGTGACGCGCCTGACCGGTGTCAACCCGGCCACCCTTCGCGCCTGGGAACGACGCTATGGGCTGATCATTCCGCAGCGCACCGGCAAAGGCCACCGGCTCTACAGCCAGGAGCATGTCGAGCGCATCCGCCAGATCCTGCGCTGGCTGAACCATGGGGTTGCGGTGGGTCAGGTCAAGACGCTGCTGGGCAGCCCGCCCGACGAGCCCGTGCAACGGATTGGCAATGACTGGGCAAGCTTGCAACAGCAGTTGATCGAAGCCATTACCACCCTGGCCGAACGACACCTGGACCAGCACCTGAACCAGGTCATGGCGCTCTATCCTGCCGCGACCCTGTGCGAGCACTTGCTGATGCCGTTGCTCGGCCAGCTGGAGCTGCGTTGGCAAGGCCAATTCAGCGCACGCCTGGAACAGGTGTTCTTCGGCTCCTGGCTGCGCAGCAAGCTGGGGGCACGGATTCACCACAACAATCACTCGCTCGGTGGCCCACCCTTGCTGGTGGTCAACGGCTCGACCCTGGAATTCGACCCGCAGCTGTGGCTGTGCGCCTGGCTGGGCAGTGATGCGGGTTGCCCTGTGGCCATGCTGGAATGGAGCGTGCCGGCCAATGAACTGGCCGTCGCCGTGGCACGCCTGCGACCACGGGCCCTGCTGGTGTGCCTGGGCAAAGCTGTCAACCTGCGTCAGCTCGAGCGCAGCCTCACCGGCATCGAGGTGCCAACCTGCCTCAGCGGCAGCGCCGTGAGCATCCATAGACAGGCCATCGAGGCCTGGATGCACACCGACCTGCAGCTGTCCACCACTCCCCTGGCGGCACTCGAGGGCCTGCGGCGACTGCAGGTTACCCGAGGCGCCGCGTTAGACCGAGAAGCCCCATGCAATTGATCTGGTTGCGCAGCGACCTGCGCGTACATGACAACACGGCCCTGGCCGCCGCCTGCGAACGCGGGCCGACCCTGGCGGTATGGCTGGTCAGCCCCGGGCAGTGGCAGGCGCATGATGACGCGCCGTGCAAGGTCGATTTCTGGCTGCGCAACCTCAGTGCACTGCGCGAGCAACTGGCGGCGCTGAACATCCCGCTGCTGATTCGCCAGGCCGACACCTGGGATCAAGCGCCAGCCGTATTGTTGCAATTGTGCCGCGAACACCAGGTGCAGGCGTTGCACCTGAACGACGAATACGGTATCCACGAAAGTCGCCGGGACCAGGCGGTGGAAAAAGCGTTGTCACAATCGGGGATTGGCGTGCATCGCCACCTCGATCAGTTGCTGTTCAGGCCCGGCAGCATTCTCACCCGCAGCGGTGACTACTTCCAGGTCTTCAGCCAGTTCCGCAAGGTCTGTCATGAACGGCTGCACCTGGCCCTGCCCGCCCTGCAGCGCGCAATTGCACCCCAGGCGCCTGTGGCTATCAGCAGTGATCCGGTACCCGGTCAGATCCCCGGCTTTCCCACACCCCCAAGCAGCCTTCGTGCACTCTGGCCAGCGGGTGAAGCCGAGGCACATGAGCGCCTGCAGCGCTTTGTCGATGAAGTCGCCGAGGACTACCAGCAACTGCGCGATCTGCCCGCTGTCGCCGGCACCAGCCAGCTCTCCGCCTACCTGGCCGCCGGGGTTGTTTCGCCCCGCCAATGCCTGCACCAGGCCCTGTCGCACAATTGCGGCGAGTTCGACAGCGGCAACCCGGGCTTTGTAACCTGGATCAACGAGCTGCTGTGGCGCGAGTTCTACAAGCACATCCTGGTCGGCTACCCCAGGGTGTCGCGGCACCGGGCCTTTCGCCCGCACACCGAGGCCCTGCCCTGGCGCCACGCGCCGGATGAGCTCAAGGCCTGGCAGGAAGGCCGCACCGGCATCCCGATCATCGATGCAGCCATGCGCCAGCTGCTGGCCACGGGCTGGATGCACAATCGCCTGCGCATGATCGTTGCCATGTTCCTGACCAAGAACCTGTTGATCGACTGGCGCGAGGGCGAGCGTTTCTTCATGCGCCACCTGATCGACGGCGACCTGGCGGCCAACAACGGCGGCTGGCAGTGGAGCGCCTCGACCGGCACCGATGCAGCCCCCTATTTCCGCATCTTCAATCCCGTCAGCCAGTCCCGCCGGTTCGACAGCCAGGGGCGCTTCATCAGGCAATGGATACCGGAACTGATCGATATGGATGAAAAAAATATCCACGCCCCTTTGTTTGAATATGAACTCTTTGCTAATAATCAATGCTATCCACAACCCATTGTGGACCTCGGAAGCAGTCGCCAACGTGCATTGGATGCATTCAAGCAATTATCCAGATGGCAGCATGAGGAACACCAATTTTGAACGCGCCTATTACCAAACGGGTGTGGGTAACCGGCGCCAGCAACGGTCTTGGCCTAGCCCTGGCCGAACGACTGTTGGAGCAGGGTGCGCAGGTTACGGCCAGCGGACGACCCTCGGAGCAACTACAGGCACTTGCCGACCAGCACGGCCCGTACCTGCTGGTACAAGACTACGACCTGAGCGACCCCGCCCAGGCCGCCGCCGCCGCCCGGCAGATCAAGGATCACTGGGGGGCGATCGACTGCCTGATCATCAATGCCGGCACTTGCGACTACCTGGCGTCCGACACACCGGCACCGGCGCTCTTCGAAGGCATAGTCAGCAGCAACATCAACGCGTCGGCCAATTGCCTGGCCAGCGCACAGCCGCTGCTCAAGCAAGGCAGCAGCCCGCAGGTGCTGGCAGTGCTCAGCCGCTATTCAGCGTTGCAGATCCATGAGCCCAGCCAGCCGGCCAGGCCCGACAACAGCCTGACAGCGCTGTTCGCCAGTCAGCGCGCAGCCCTCGGCGCACACGCCATCGACCTGACCGTCGTCGCGCCGCAGAGTTTGAAGGTGCCGGTAGTGCCGGTTCAGGTAATACCCGAACAGTGGACCGCCCAGAGTGCCGCTGAGGTCATCCTCAAGCATCTGCCGGATCGTGCACCGGATCTGGTACTCGAGGCGCTGGGCGTCAACAGCCTCTGGCCGTTGCCCAAGTAGTTGACCGGCCCTGCGCCAGACGCAGGGCCAAGGCAGGGTTACAGCGGCATGCGATAGTGCAGGGAGTAACTTTCCACACCATCGTTGGGTGTCTGTAGCCCGCCATTGGAATAGTGAATGGCGCGTACACCGACTTCATGTCCACCGGCAAAGCGCAGGCCGAAACCGATCCGGTCTTCGAACTGGAAAGATGAGCCCAGTTCATTGTTTTCGACTTCAGTACTGGAAAAAGCCGCTACGCCGACGCCTAATTCGATATAGGGCTTGACCGACTCGCCGGCGAACTCATAGACGAACACCGGTGCAAAGGAAAGACTGTGGCTACTTGACGTCTCGTCGCCGTCCCAATAGCTGTAGGCACCGTCCCAGTAGCCGGTAACCCGACCTACGCTGGTTTGCCACCAACTAACATCCCAGTTCGATTGCAACCCCAGGCGATAGACCATGGTCGACTCACCGGTTTGTCCGACCGAGAAAGAAACGTCTGCTGCTTGAGTTGTGAAAGATTGCCCCAGGGTGACGGCTGCAATGGCAGCCAAGCAAAGCAGTTTCTTCATGAGAAACGTCCTATTTCCTAATGCTGTTGTTGGTTTTTCCGTTACATCAGAAAAACTTATAGAAATCGGAGACGCCGCGATAGTTCAGTAAATGGTGAGTGCTTAAGGCACTTCTTACTTAGTGAAGCTTCGCACAGTGTCGGATTTCTTCCACAACATTGGAAGGATCTTTTCAAAATGTTCTGGGCTTGCGCTGGTCCAGAATTGCGTGTCACGGGCAACGTCGGCAGACAGCAAATCACGCTCGCCGAGCAGGCGTTGCAGCTGGCGGGCAACAGCGGCGCCGGTGTCGATGATCGCCATGTTGGCGGGCACCATCTGCTTGAGCAGCGGTTTGAGGAAAGGGTAATGGGTGCAGCCGAGGATCAAGGTGTCGCAGCCGCCTTCGAGCAGGGGTTGCACGTAGCCTTGCAGCAACTCACGCAAGGCCGGGCTGCTCAGATCGCCGGCCTCGATGCACTCGACCAGCCCCGGGCACGGCTGGGTAATCACCCGTACATCGCTGGCAAATCGATCGAGCAAGGCCGCGAACTTGGCGCTTTGCAGTGTGCCGGTGGTAGCCAGGACACCGACCACCCCGCTGCGGGTAGCGGCCGCAGCCGGCTTTACCGCAGGCTCCATGCCTACCAGCGGCCAGTGTGGATACTGCTCGCGTAAATCCGCCACGGCCGCCACGGTGGCCGTGTTACAGGCCAGCACCATGGCTTTGGCACCCTGCTCGCGGAAGAACTCGGCGACCAACCGGCAACGCTTGCGGATGAACTCCGGTGATTTCTCACCGTAGGGAATGTGCCCGCAGTCGGCGACGTACAGCAACGACTCGTTGGGCAGCAGGTGCTGGATTTCCGCCAGTACCGACAAGCCACCCACACCGGAATCGAATACGCCGATCGGCGCGCTTGCCTGATCAGTCATTGTGCGAGCCACAGACACTGCAACCCGGATCGCGCTTGACCCGCAGTTCACGGAACCGGCTGCCCAGGGCATCGATCAGCAACAGCCGGCCGACCATGGGCTCGCCGAATCCGGCCAGCAGCTTCAGCGCTTCCAGGGCCTGCAGGCTACCCACCAGGCCTACCAGCGGGCCCACCACACCGGCTTCGCTGCAGGTGAGCTCAGCTTCGCTGCCATGACCATAGAGGCAGTGGTAGCAAGGGCTGTCAGGACGACGCGGGTCGAACACCGACAACTGCCCTTCCAGGCGAATCGCCGCGCCACTGACCAGCGGCTTGCCCTGCGCCACGCAGGCGGCGTTGACCGCCTCGCGGGTGGAGAAGTTGTCGGTGCAGTCGAGCACCAGGTCCACCGCCTGTACGGCGGCGGCCAGCGAATCCTCGTCCAGCGCATTTCGGTGGGCCACCAGGCGAATCTCGGGGTTGATCGCCTGCAAACGGGCCAGGGCCGAATCGACCTTGCTCTGCCCCACCGTGGTGGTGTCGTGCAGCACCTGACGTTGCAGGTTGGTCAGGTCGACCGTGTCGAAATCCGCCAGGTGCAGCTCACCGACCCCCGCCGCCGCCAGGTACAAGGCCACCGGCGAGCCCAGGCCGCCGAGACCGATGATCAGCGCCCGGCTGTCCTTGAGGCGCAACTGGCCGTCGATATCGACCTGGGCCAGGAGGATTTGGCGGCTATAGCGCAACAGCTCTTGATCACTCAGCACGACAGTCGCCCCAGGCTGATGCGTTCGTGTCCGCCGAGGTCGACGCGGCTCTCGACCTGCTCGAAGCCGAGACCGGCGAGCAACTCGCGCACGGCGACGGCCTGGTCGTAACCATGTTCGAGCAGCAGCCAGCCGCCGGGCTGCAGATGCCCGGGCGCCTGGCTGATGATGGTGCGCAGGTCGTCCAGCCCGTCGACGCCGGCCACCAGGGCACTGCTCGGCTCGAACCGCACGTCTCCGGCGACCAGGTGCGGATCCTCGGCAGCGATGTACGGCGGGTTGCTGATGATCAGGTCGAAGCGCTCGCCCTCGATGGCACTGAACCAGTGACTGCTGAGCACCTGGACGTTGCCAAGTTGCAGGCGCTGGCGGTTGCGCTCGGCCAGTGCCACGGCTTCGAGCACGCGGTCGACTGCCGTCACCTGCCACTGCGCCCGCTCGCTGGCCAGGGCCAGGGCAATGGCGCCAGTGCCGGTGCCCAGGTCCAGCACCCGTGCAGGCGCTGGCGACACCAGCTCAAGGGCAGTTTCGACCAGCAGCTCGGTGTCCGGACGCGGGATCAGGGTATGCGGCGCCACTTCCAGGTCCAGGTTCCAAAAGCCCTGCTGGCCGAGGATATAGGCCACCGGCTCGCCGCTACGACGGCGCTGCAGGTACTCGGCGAAGGTCAGCGCCGCTTCGCTGCTGACAATCCGCTCGGGCCAGGTGTGCAGGTAGCTTCGCGACTTGCCGATGGCCGCGGCCAGCAACAGTTCGACATCCAGACGCGCCGTCGGCGAGTCGGGCAGCTCCGCAGCGCGAAGCAGGCTGGCGATAATCGTCATTTACTCACCCAGTGCAGCCAGTTGGTCAGCCTGATACTCGGCCAGCAGCGGTTCGATCACCGCTTCCACGCCGCCGGCCAGGACGTCGTCCAGGGAATACAAGGTCAAGTTGATACGGTGATCGGTGACCCGGCCCTGTGGATAGTTATAGGTGCGGATACGCTCGGAACGGTCGCCGGAGCCCACCAGCAGCTTGCGTTCGCTGGCGATGGCGTTCTGCGCGGCGCTGGTCTGCATGTCGTTGAGCTTGGCCGACAGCCAGGACATGGCCCGTGCCCGGTTCTTGTGCTGGGAACGTTCCTCCTGGCACTCGACCACGATGCCCGTCGGCAAGTGGGTGATACGGATCGCCGAGTCGGTCTTGTTGACGTGCTGACCACCGGCGCCGGAGGCGCGGTAGGTGTCCACGCGCAGGTCCGCCGGGTTGATCTCGATGGCCACCTGCTCGTCCGGCTCGGGCAGTACCGCCACGGTGCAGGCCGAGGTGTGGATACGCCCCTGGGATTCGGTTTCCGGCACGCGCTGGACGCGGTGGGCACCAGATTCGAACTTCAGCTTGCCATAGACATTGTCGCCTTCGACCCGGGCGATGATTTCCTTGTAGCCACCATGCTCCCCTTCGTTCTCCGAGAGGATTTCCAGGCGCCAGCCACGGCGCTCGGCATAACGCGAATACATGCGGAACAGGTCGCCGGAAAAGATCGCCGCTTCGTCGCCACCGGTGCCGGCGCGGATTTCCAGGAACACATTGCGCCCGTCGTTGGGATCCTTGGGCAGCAGCATGCGCTGCAGCTGGTTCTCAAGTTCCGCCAGTTGTTCCTTGGCCTCGCGCACTTCTTCCACGGCCATTTCCCGCAGGTCCGGGTCACTGTCCTTGAGCAGCGCCTGGGCGCCGGCCAGGTCATCCTGCAGCTTGCGCCACTGACCATAGGCGGCGGCTACCGGCTCGACCTCGGCGTACTCGCGCGAGTAGGCGCGAAAGCGGGTCTGGTCGGAAATGACTTCGGCATCGCCCAGCAGGGCGGTCAATTCCTCGAAACGGTCCTGGAGGGTGTCCAGCTTATTGAGCAGCGACGCTTTCATTGCGGGGTTTTATCCGTCGATCCCTCATTGAGGGCAAAGAGTTCCTGAGCCATGGCCAGCGCATCGAGGCGGCCTTCGGCAGAGAGCTTTTTCAGTTGCACGCTGGGGGCATGCAGCAGTTTGTTGGTCAGGCCACGGGCCAGTTGCACCAGCACATCCTCGGCGCTGCTGCCATTGGCCAGCAGGCGCTGGGCCTTTTGCAGTTCTTCGTCGCGCAGGCGTTCGCTCTGCTGACGGTAGGCCTTGAGTACATCCACTGCCGCCAGCTCGCGCAGGCGCAGCATGAAATCCTCGGCGCCCACCGACACCAGTTCCTCGGCGGCCTGGGCGGCGCCCTGGCGGCTCTTGAGGTTCTCGGCGACCACGTCATGCAGGTCGTCGACGGTGTAGAGGTAAACGTCGTCCAGTTCACCGACTTGCGGCTCGATGTCCCGGGGCACGGCGATATCGACCATGAAGATCGGCTTGTGCCGGCGCTGTTTCAGTGCGCTTTCCACGGCGCCCTTGCCGAGGATCGGCAACTGGCTGGCGGTGGAACTGATGACGATGTCGCTGTTGACCAGTTCCTGGGGGATGTCGGACAGCAGCACCGCATGGGCGCCGAACTGCTCGGCCAGGGTGCTGGCCCGCTCCAGGGTTCGGTTGGCCACCACGATGCGCCGCACGCCCTGCTCGTGCAGGTGACGCGCCACCAGGGTGATGGTTTCGCCGGCACCGATCAGCAACGCCTGGCTGCGGCCCAGGTCGCTGAAGATCTGCTTGGCCAGGCTGACCGCGGCGAAGGCTACCGACACCGGGTTCTCGCCAATGGCCGTGTCGGTGCGCACCTGCTTGGCGGCACTGAAGGTGGCCTGGAACAGGCGCCCGAGCAGCGGGCCGATGGTCCCGGCTTCGCGGGCCACGGCGTAGGCCGATTTCATCTGGCCAAGGATCTGTGGCTCGCCCAGCACCAGCGAGTCGAGGCCCGACGCCACGCGCATCATGTGCTTGACCGCGTCGTGATCCTCGTGGATGTAGGCACTGGCACGCAGCTCATCGAGGCTCAACTGGTGGTATTCGGCCAGCCAGCGCAGGACGCTCTCTGCCGCCAGGTGATCCTGCTCTATATAGAGTTCGCTACGGTTGCAGGTCGACAGGATCGCCGCTTCGCGGCTGGCGGTCAGTCGGCAGAGCTGTTGCAAGGCGTCTACCAGCTGCTCAGGGGTAAACGCCACGCGCTCGCGTACGTCTACCGAGGCAGTCTTATGGTTGATACCGAGTGCAAGAAAGGCCATGCAAGGTCGCTGATTGTGACGTGAAGCCGATAATTGTCCTACTTCGCAGGTTCCAGAACAACCACCGCTCGCTATTGTCTCTATAGTCTACCCCTACCGAGACCTTCGCTTATGGGTTTGCCACCGCGCTTGTGTCATGATGATCCGACCGCTGGTAAGTCGCCCAATTCCTCATTATGAATAGATCCTACGCGTTGTTCCTTGCCGTTGCCCTGCTCCAGGGCTGTCAGACCCTGACCCCAGGATCCACCGGTGACCAGGCGCCTGCCCTCGATGCCACGCAAAAGCAGGCGGACAAACCCGTCGTCTACGGATCGTTCAGCCAGGAAACCGTCTACAACCTGCTGACCGCGGAACTTGCCGGCCAGCGCGATCGTTTCGACATCGCCCTGGACAACTATGTCAGCGAGGCGATCAAGACCCAGGACCCCGGGGTTTCCGAGCGCGCCTACCGCATCGCCGAATACTTGGGCGCCGACCAGGCGGCCCTGGACACTGCACTGATCTGGGCCCGCAACGACGCCGACAACCTCGATGCGCAACGTGCCGCCGCCATCCAGCTGGCCCGGGGCGGGCGCTATGACGACTCCATGGTCTACATGGAAAGAGTGCTGCAGGGCAAAGGCGATACCCATTTCGACTTCCTCGCCCTGTCGGCCGCCGAAACCGACCAGGACACCCGCGACGGCCTGCAGAAAAGCTTCGACCGCCTGCTGAAAAAGTACCCCGACAACAGCCAGCTGGTGTTCGGCAAGGCCCTGCTGCTGCAACAGGACGGCAACGCCAAGGAGGCACTGAGCCTGCTGGAGGCGCATCCGCCGGAAGAAGGCGAAATCGCCCCCGTGCTGCTGCGCGCACGCCTGCTGCAGGCCGTGGGCCGTGGCGACGAAGCCCTGCCCCTGCTGCAGAAAACCATTCGCCAGAACCCGGACGACAAGCGCCTGCGCCTGACCTACGCACGCACGCTGGTGGAGCAGGATCGCCTGGACGACGCCAAGATCGAGTTCTCCACCCTGGTCCAGCAGTACCCCGAAGACGAGGAGCTGCTCTACTCCCTGGCCCTGATCTGCCTGGAAACCAAGAACTGGGAAGAGGCTGCCGGCTACCTGAACGACCTGATCGAGCGTGACAGCCACGTCGACGCCGCCCACCTGAACCTGGGCCGCATCCACGAAGCACGCAACCAGCCGGACCTGGCCTTGGGCGAGTACGCCCTGGTGGGCCCGGGCAACGACTACCTGCCGGCGCAACTGCGCCAGGCCGACATCCTCATCGCCAATGGCCGCAGCAGTGAAGCCTCGCGGCGCCTGGCGCTGGCCCGCGACACCCAGCCCGACTACGCCATCCAGCTGTACCTGATCGAAGCCGAGGCCCTGGGCAACAACGACAAGGATGCCCAGGCCCTGCAAGTGCTGGAGAAGGCACTCAAGCAGTACCCGGACGACAACAACCTGCTCTATACCCGCGCCATGCTGGCCGAAAAGCGCAACGACCTGGCCCAGATGGAAAAGGACCTGCGCAGCATCATCGCCCGCGAGCCGGAAAACGCCATGGCCCTCAACGCCCTGGGCTACACCCTGGCCGACCGCACCACGCGCTACGCCGAGGCCAAGGCGCTGATCGAGAAGGCACACCAGATCAACCCGGAAGACCCCGCCGTGCTCGACAGCCTGGGTTGGGTCAACTTTCGCATGGGCAATCTCGATGAAGCCGAGCGCTTGCTGCGCCAGGCCCTGGAGCGCTTCCCCGACCACGAGGTCGCCGCCCACCTGGGTGAAGTGCTGTGGGCCAACGGCAAACGCCGCGAAGCCCGGCAAATCTGGGCCAAGGCCTTCGAAGCCCAGCCCGACAGCCAAATTCTGCGCAAGACTGTCCTGCGCCTGACCGGATCCGAGACTCTTTAACGCCATGTTTTTGCGCCATTTCATCACCTTCAGCCTGATCGCCCTGCTTGCCGGTTGTGCCGGCTTCGGCTCCCGTGAAGCCCTCCAGGGCCAGGGCAGCCCACAACTGTGGCGCGAGCACAAACAGCAGCTGAGCAGCCTCGACGGCTGGCAGATCAACGGCAAGGTCGGCATCCGCGCACCGAAAGACTCCGGCAGCGGCACCCTGTTCTGGCTACAGCGCCAGGATTACTACGACATTCGCCTGTCCGGCCCGCTGGGCCGTGGTGCTGCGCGCCTGACCGGACGCCCGGGCGGCGTGACCCTGGAGGTCGCCAACCAGGGCCGCTATGAAGCTGAAAGCCCCGAAGCCCTGCTCGAAGAGCAACTGGGCTGGCAGTTGCCAGTCTCGCACCTGGTCTGGTGGGTGCGCGGCCTGCCCGCTCCCGACAGCAAGAGCCAGCTGACCCTGGGCAACGACAGCCGCCTGACCCGCCTCAAACAGGACGGCTGGGACGTGCAGTACCTGAGCTACACCGAACAGAACGGCTACTGGCTGCCCGAGCGCCTCAAGCTGCATGGCCAGAACATCGACGTGACCCTGGTGGTCAAGGACTGGCAGCCACGCCAGCTGGGGCACTGACATGACCCGGCTGACCCTGCCCGCCCCGGCCAAGCTCAACCTGATGCTGCACATCCTCGGTCGCCGCCCCGATGGCTATCACGAGCTGGAGACGATATTCCAGTTCCTCGACCATGCCGACGAACTGCAATTCGCTGTGCGCGAAGACGGCCAGATCCGCCTGCACACGGACATCGACAACGTCCCCCATGACAGCAACCTGATCGTCAAGGCTGCGCGTAAACTGCAGCAACTGACCGGCTGCACCCTGGGCGCCGACATCTGGCTGAAGAAAATCCTGCCCATGGGCGGCGGCATCGGCGGCGGCAGTTCCGACGCTGCCACTACCCTGCTGGGCTTGAACCACCTCTGGAAGCTCGATTGCAGCGAAGACCAGCTGGCCGAACTGGGCCTGTCGCTGGGCGCCGACGTCCCGGTTTTCGTCCGCGGCCACGCGGCCTTTGCCGAAGGCGTGGGCGAAAAACTGACCCCGGTCGACCCCGAAGAACCCTGGTATGTCGTGCTGGTGCCGCAAGTCTCTGTTAGTACAGCAGAAATTTTTTCGCATCCGCAGTTGACACGTGATTCTTTGCCCCTTAAGATGCGCCCCGTTCCCAAGGGAAACAGTCGAAATGACTGCCAACCGGTGGTAGAGCAGAGTTATCCAGAAGTACGTAACTCGCTGAATTTGCTTGGAAAATTCACAGATGCTCGACTCACTGGAACTGGAAGTTGTGTGTTTGGGGCCTTCCCAAGCAAAGCTGAAGCTGATAAAGTTTTGGCCCTTCTTGCAGAGACCCAATCAGGGTTTGTAGCCAAGGGTAGCAACATTTCGATGTTGCATCGCACGCTACAGAGTCTGCTCTAGGAATCGAGTACAAGGTACTCGCAGCAACAGATACAGGGGCGTCGCCAAGCGGTAAGGCAGCAGGTTTTGATCCTGCCATGCGTTGGTTCGAATCCAGCCGCCCCTGCCATTTTCCTTATACTCATCCAGGTATACCCTCAGCCTTCAGGTACTGCGCGTGTCCAAGATGATGGTCTTTACGGGGAACGCCAACCCCGATCTGGCTCGGCGTGTCGTACGTCAGCTGCATATCCCACTGGGTGATGTTTCTGTCGGTAAATTCTCCGACGGCGAAATCAGCACTGAGATTAATGAAAATGTTCGCGGTAAGGACGTTTTCATCATTCAGCCGACTTGCGCGCCAACCAACGATAATCTGATGGAACTGGTAGTGATGGCCGATGCCTTCCGCCGCTCCTCAGCGTCCCGAATCACTGCCGTGATTCCTTACTTCGGATATGCCCGCCAGGATCGCCGTCCGCGTTCGGCGCGTGTTGCCATCAGCGCCAAAGTCGTCGCTGACATGCTCACCGTCGTCGGTATCGACCGTGTTCTCACCGTCGACCTGCACGCTGACCAGATCCAGGGTTTCTTCGACATTCCGGTAGATAACATCTACGGCTCCCCCGTTCTGGTGGATGACATCGAAGACCAGCGTTTCGAGAACCTCATGATCGTGTCCCCGGACATCGGCGGCGTCGTGCGTGCACGTGCTGTTGCCAAGTCTCTGGGCGTCGACCTGGGTATCATCGACAAACGCCGTGAAAAGGCCAATCACTCCGAAGTGATGCATATCATCGGCGACGTCGAAGGACGTACCTGTATTCTCGTCGACGACATGGTCGACACCGCCGGCACCCTGTGCCACGCGGCCAAGGCCCTGAAAGAACACGGCGCTGCCAAGGTTTACGCCTACTGCACGCACCCTGTCCTGTCGGGTCGGGCGATCGAGAATATCGAGAACTCCGTGCTGGACGAGCTGGTGGTGACCAACACCATCCCGCTGTCGGCCGCTGCACAAGCCTGTGACCGTATCCGTCAACTGGATATCGCACCGGTCGTCGCTGAAGCGGTTCGCCGCATCAGCAACGAAGAATCGATCAGCGCGATGTTCCGCTAAGGGCTCGGCCCTGGCGAACACCACGTTGACGTAAAGCGCCCCGCCCCAACACCTGTTGTTGGGGCGGGGCTTTTTTGCCCATCCCGCTTTGGCGCTGGTCGCAAACGCCATTCGGGAATGGCTACTTTGGAGATGTAAAATGACTGATTTCATCCTGAACGCCCAAGCGCGTACCGACCTGGGGAAAGGTGCGAGCCGCCGCCTGCGTCGTCTCGCCTCCAGCATCCCTGCCGTTGTTTACGGTGGTGACAAAGAAGCGCAATCCCTGACCATCGTGGCCAAGGAAATCGCCAAGCTGTTCGAAAACGAAGCTGCTTTCAGCCACGTCATCGAACTGAACGTTGACGGCGTCAAGCAGAACGTCGTTGTCAAAGCGATGCAGCGTCACCCGTCCAAAGGCATCATCCTGCACGCTGACTTCGTCCGCGTTGTAGCTGGCCAGAAACTGACCGCCAAAGTCCCAGTGCACTTCATCAACGAAGAAGCCCCGGTCAAGAAAGGCGGCGAAATCTCCCACGTAGTGGCCGAGATCGAAGTTTCCTGCGAAGCCAAGGACCTGCCTGAGTTCATCGAAGTTGACCTGGCCAACGCCGAAGTCGGCACCATCGTTCACCTGTCGGACCTGAAAGCGCCGAAAGGCGTCGAGTTCGTCGCTCTGGCTCACGGTAACGACCTGGCTGTTGCCAACGTTCACGCTCCAAAAGTAGCACCAGAAGCAGCCGCAGAGTAATTCGTTACTCCGCAGGTGTTGCCCGGGCCCCTGATGCATCAAGCACAGGGGCCCCCAACTCCAAGGAAGAGCCCCTGACGTGACCGCCATTCAACTGATCGTCGGCCTGGGAAACCCCGGCCCCGAATACGAACAGACCCGGCATAACGCAGGGGCTCTTTTCGTAGAACGCATTGCCAGCGCCCAGCGCGTCAACCTGACCGCTGACCGCAAGTATTTCGGCCTGACGGCTAAATTCAGCCATCAGGGCAACGACGTTCGTCTGCTGATTCCGACCACCTACATGAACCGCAGCGGCCAGGCCGTTGCTGCACTGGCCAATTTCTTCCGTATCGAGCCAGATGCCATCCTGGTGGCCCACGACGAACTCGACCTGCCTCCGGGCGTTGCCAAACTCAAGAAGGGTGGCGGCCATGGTGGGCACAACGGCCTGCGCGACATCATCGCGCAGCTCGGCAACAAGAACGACTTTCACCGTCTGCGGCTTGGCATCGGCCACCCGGGTGACAGTAGCAGGGTCTCCGGTTTCGTCCTGGGCAAGGCGCCACGCGCCGAGCAGGAAAAGCTGGACGCCAGTATCGATTTTGCCCTCGGCGTGCTGCCGGACATCCTCGCCGGCGACTGGACGCGTGCGATGAGAGAGCTGCACAGCCAAAAGGCCTGACTCTTCAGAAGAGGGATTCACCATGGGTTTCAATTGCGGCATCGTCGGTCTGCCCAACGTCGGCAAGTCCACCCTGTTCAACGCCTTGACCAAATCCGGCATCGCAGCGGAGAACTTCCCCTTCTGCACCATCGAGCCGAACAGCGGCATCGTGCCGATGCCCGATGCCCGCCTGGATGCCCTGGCAGAAATCGTCAAGCCGAACCGCATCCTGCCGACCACCATGGAATTCGTCGACATCGCAGGCCTGGTTGCCGGTGCCTCCAAGGGTGAAGGCCTGGGCAACAAGTTCCTCGCCAATATCCGCGAGACCGACGCCATCGCCCACGTGGTGCGCTGCTTCGAAGACGAGAACGTGATCCACGTCTCCAACAGCGTCGACCCCAAGCGCGACATCGAGATCATCGACCTGGAACTGATCTTCGCCGACCTCGACAGCTGCGAAAAGCAACTGCAGAAGGTTGCGCGCAACGCCAAGGGCGGTGACAAGGATGCCCTGGCCCAGAAGGCCATCCTGGAAAAACTGATTCCGCACTTCACCGAAGGCAAGCCGGCGCGCAGCCTGATGAAAGACATGGCCGCCGACGAAAAGGCGCTGATCCGTGGCTTCCACCTGCTGACCAGCAAGCCGGTGATGTACATCGCCAACGTCGCTGAAGACGGCTTCGACAACAACCCGCACCTGGATGTGGTTCGCGCCATCGCCGAAGAAGAAGGCGCAGTCGTGGTGCCGGTGTGCAACAAGATCGAAGCGGAAATCGCCGAGCTCGACGAAGGCGAAGAGAAGGACATGTTCCTCGAGGCCCTGGGCCTGGAAGAGCCTGGCCTGAACCGCGTGATTCGTGCCGGCTACGGCCTGCTCAACCTGCAGACCTACTTCACCGCTGGTGTCCAGGAAGTCCGTGCCTGGACCGTACGCGTCGGCGCCACCGCGCCTCAGGCTGCCGGTGTGATCCACACCGACTTCGAGAAAGGCTTCATCCGCGCCGAAGTGGTCGCCTATGACGACTTCATCCAGTACAAGGGTGAAGGCGGCGCGAAAGAAGCCGGTAAATGGCGCCTGGAAGGCAAGGACTACATCGTTAAAGATGGCGACGTGATGCACTTCCGCTTCAACGTCTGATGTCCCCCGTGGAACTCCACGGCACCTGATGAACCTGCCCCCCGTGATCACCCTGTGACACGGGGGGTTTGCGTTCAGGCCCAGGCATCCTTGCCCATCGATGTACACGCAGCCCGGCAGGATGTTGGCGTGATGATCCACAATCACCAGATCTTGAGCCGAACCATTGACACAGGTCCGGCCCCTGACCAGGGGCATGACTATACTCGAACAGCTTGGAAACCCGGATTTCACCCTTAAGCTGACGAGGCACGGCAACATGGCCAAGAAGAAGGAAAAGGCACAGAACCCTGAGCGTATGCCCCGCAAGGACTACGAAAGCGAGCTCAAGGCACTGCACGTCGAACTGGTAAAACTGCAACAGTGGGTAGTCGCCAAAGGCTTGAAGGTTTGCGTGGTCTTCGAGGGGCGCGACGGTGCCGGCAAGGGCGGCACCATCAAGGCCATCACCGAGCGCGTCAGCCCGCGGGTGTTCCGCGTGGCCGCGCTGCCCGCTCCGACCGAGCGGGAGAAGACCCAGATGTACGCCCAGCGCTACATCCAGCACCTGCCGGCGGCAGGCGAAGTGGTGATCTTCGACCGCAGTTGGTACAACCGCGCAGGCGTCGAAAGGGTCATGGGCTTTTGCACCGACGAGCAGGCGGACAAGTTCCTCAGCGTGGTGCCGCATTTCGAGAAGATGCTGATCGAGTCCGGCATCATCCTCGTCAAATACTGGCTGGAGGTCAGCGCCAAGGAACAGGAACGACGCCTGTCGGACCGTATCACCGACGGTCGCAAGATCTGGAAACTAACCCCCATGGACCTCAAGTCGTTCACCCGCTGGGACGACTACACCCGCGCCCGCGACAAGATGTTCGCTGCCTCCGACACTTCCTGGGCGCCTTGGTATGTGGCGCACTCGGAAGACAAGCGCAAGGTGCGCCTGAACATCATCAGCCACCTGCTCGAACAAGTGCCCTACGAAGAACTGCCGCAAAAACACAAGATCGAGCTGCCAAAACGCGGCAAGATCGGCCGCTACAAGAGCACCAACTACACCTCGCGCATGGTCCCCGAGCGCTTCTGAACAGGCGCAGGGCAACCTGCGCTCCCCCTTCGCGCCTTCCACCCTTAAAGCCCCCTGCCGTGAAAAAGAGGACCAGTGGGGCTAGTCACATTTTAAGTTGTACGATAACGTATCTCTACTCGAGTACCACTGCGTCTTCCAATGTGTCCTACAGGGTGTTCTACAACAATGAATCCACAAGAACTGCAATCCATCCTTTCCCACGGTCTGCTGTCCTTCCCGGTCACCGACTTCAATGCCCAGGGCGACTTCAACCGCGCCGGCTACATCAAGCGCCTGGAGTGGCTGGCCCCGTACGGCGCCAGCGCCCTGTTCGCCGCCGGCGGCACTGGTGAGTTCTTCTCCCTGGCCGCCAGTGAGTACTCGCAAATCATCAAGACCGCCGTGGACACCTGCGCCACCAGCGTACCGATCCTGGCGGGTGTCGGCGGCTCGACCCGCCAGGCCATCGAATACGCACAAGAGGCTGAGCGCCTGGGTGCCAAGGGCTTGCTGCTGCTGCCGCACTACCTGACCGAAGCCAGCCAGGATGGCGTTGCCGCCCACGTCGAGGCGGTGTGCAAGTCGGTGAACATCGGTGTGGTGGTGTACAACCGCAACGTCTGCCGCCTCAATGCCGTGCAGTTGGAGCAACTGGCCGAACGCTGCCCGAACCTGATCGGCTACAAGGACGGCCTGGGCGATATCGAGCTGATGGTGTCGATCCGTCGTCGCCTCGGTGACCGCTTCTCCTACCTCGGCGGCCTGCCGACCGCTGAAGTCTATGCCGCTGCCTACAAGGCCCTGGGTGTACCGGTGTATTCCTCGGCGGTGTTCAACTTCATCCCGAAAACCGCGATGGACTTCTACCACGCCATCGCCCGCGACGATCACGCCACCGTGGCCAAGATCATCGACGACTTCTTCCTGCCGTACCTGGACATCCGCAACCGCAAGGCCGGTTATGCGGTCAGCATCGTCAAGGCCGGGGCGAAGATCGCCGGTTACGACGCAGGCCCGGTGCGCACGCCGTTGACTGACCTCACGGCCCAGGAGTACGAAATGCTCGCCGCGCTGATGGACAAGCAGGGTCCGCAATAACGCTTGACGCCCCCGGGTGACCACTGGTCGCCGGAGCCGAAGCCTGACCCCCTTCGGCTCCACGCTAACCAGAACCCCGCACAAAAATAATTAGTGGGAGTACACCAGCATGCAAGCGACTAAAAAGACGCATGTGCGCTACCTGATCCTGTTCATGCTGTTCATAGTGACCACGATCAACTATGCCGACCGCGCCACCATCTCCATCGCCGGCTCCAGCTTGCAGAAGGACCTGGGCATCGACGCCGTGACGCTGGGCTACATCTTCTCGGCCTTCGGCTGGGCCTATGTGTTGGGACAGATCCCCGGTGGCTGGCTGCTCGACCGCTTCGGTTCGAAAAAGGTCTACGCCCTGAGCATCTTCACCTGGTCGGCCTTCACCGTGCTGCAAGGCTTTGTCGGCTACCTGCCGGTGGCCAACGCAATCATCGCCCTGTTCATGCTGCGCTTTCTGGTTGGCTTTGCCGAAGCGCCCTCGTTCCCTGGCAACGCGCGTATCGTCGCAGCCTGGTTCCCGACCGCCGAACGCGGCACCGCCTCGGCCATCTTCAACTCCGCGCAATACTTCGCCACCGTGCTGTTCGCCCCACTGATGGGATGGATCGTTCATGCCTGGGGCTGGGAGCATGTATTCATCGTCATGGGCGTGCTGGGCATCCTGTTCTCCATCGCCTGGATGAAGCTCATCTACAACCCCAAGGAACACCCGATGATCGGCGCTGCCGAGCTTGATCACATCGAGCGCAACGGCGGTCTGGTGGACATGGACAAACCCAGGGCGACCGGCAAGAGCGGGCCGAAGTGGGGCTACATCAAGCAACTGCTCAGCAGCCGCATGATGCTCGGCATTTACCTGGGCCAGTACTGCATCAACGCCATCACCTACTTCTTCCTCACCTGGTTCCCGGTGTACCTGGTGCAGGAGCGCGGCATGTCGATCCTCAAGGCCGGCTTCATCGCCTCCCTGCCGGCGATCTGCGGCTTCATCGGCGGTGTACTGGGCGGGATCATCTCCGACCACCTGCTGCGTCGCGGCAATTCGCTGACCTTCGCCCGCAAGGCGCCGATCGTCATCGGCCTGCTGCTGTCGACCTCGATGGTCATCTGCAACTACGTCGATGCCGAGTGGATGGTGGTGGGCATCATGGCCCTGGCGTTCTTCGGCAAGGGCCTGGGTGCACTGGGCTGGGCGGTGGTCTCCGACACTTCGCCCAAGCAGATCGCCGGGCTGTCCGGTGGCATGTTCAACACCTTCGGCAATATCGCCTCGATCACCACGCCGATCATCATCGGCTACATCATCAGCGCCACCGGTTCGTTCAAGTGGGCCCTGGTGTATGTCGGCGCCAACGCCCTGGTCGCAGTGTTCAGCTACCTGGTGATCGTCGGACCGATCAAGCGCATCGAACTGCGTGAAGACCCAAGCAAGAACGGTAACGCACAAACGCAGCCTGCCACCGGCACGCTGGCCGAGAACCGTCATTGAGTGAAACGCCTGCTCCCCCGGTTGCAGGCACCGCTGATCCGCCTGAATACATGACAAGAAGGGCCAACCGATGCACATGATCGAACACGCCGACTCACCCCGCTACGTACGTCTGCACGAACAGGACAACGTTGTTGTCGTGGTGAATGATCAGGGTGTCGCAGAAGGTAGCCGATTCGCCGATGGACTGACGGTGATCGAAGGCATCCCGCAAAGCCACAAGGTGGCCCTGGTGAACATTGCCAAGGGCGAGCCGGTGGTGCGCTATGGCCAGGTCATCGGTTACGCCTTGCAGGACCTGCCCCAGGGCAGTTGGGTCAGGGAGACCCAGCTGGCGATGCCTTCGGCGCCGGCGCTGGACAGCCTGCCGATGGCCAATGCCGTGCCCGCTGCCCTGCCACCGCTTGAAGGCTACACCTTCGAAGGGTACCGCAACGCCGACGGCACGGTCGGCACACGCAACATCCTCGGCATCACCACCACCGTGCAGTGCGTCACCGGCGTACTGGATCACGCGGTGAAACGCATCCGTGAAGAGCTGCTGCCCAAGTACCCCCACGTCGACGACGTGGTCGCCCTGACCCACAGCTACGGCTGCGGCGTGGCGATCAACGCCCGCGACGCCTATATCCCGATCCGCACGGTGCGCAACCTCGCCCGCAACCCCAACCTGGGCGGCGAAGCCCTGGTCATCAGCCTGGGTTGCGAGAAGCTGCAGGCCGGACAGGTCATGCACGAGGACGACGCCTCGGTCGACCTCAGCGAACCCTGGCTGTACCGCCTGCAGGACGCCAGCCACGGCTTCGGCGAAATGGTCGAGCAGATCATGGAACTGGCTGAGGTGCGCCTGAAGAAACTCGACCAGCGCCGTCGCGAGACCGTGCCGGCCTCGGAGCTGATCCTGGGCATGCAATGCGGTGGCAGCGACGCGTTTTCCGGCATAACCGCCAACCCGGCGCTGGGCTACGCCAGCGACTTGCTGATCCGCGCCGGTGCCACGGTGATGTTCTCGGAAGTCACCGAAGTGCGCGACGCCATCTACATGCTGACCTCCCGTGCCGAAACGCCGGAAGTCGCCGCCGCGCTGGTGCGCGAAATGGATTGGTACGACCAGTACCTGCAACGCGGCGAAGCCGACCGCAGCGCCAACACCACGCCGGGCAACAAGAAAGGCGGGCTGTCCAACATCGTCGAGAAGAGCCTGGGCTCGATCGTCAAATCCGGCAGCAGCGCCATCAACGGCGTACTCGGTCCTGGGGAGCGCGTGGCCGGAAAAGGCTTGGTGTTCTGCGCGACACCGGCCAGCGACTTCGTCTGCGGCACGCTGCAACTGGCTGCCGGCATGAACCTGCACGTGTTCACCACCGGGCGCGGCACGCCTTATGGCCTGGCCATGGCGCCGGTGGTCAAGGTCTCGACCCGCACGGAGCTTGCCGAACGCTGGCCCGACCTGATCGACATCGACGCCGGGCGCATCGCCACGGGACGCGCCAGCATCGAAGAACTGGGCTGGGAACTGTTCCACTACTACCTGGATGTGGCCAGCGGGCGCAAACAGACCTGGGCCGAACGTTACAAGCTGCACAACGACATCACCCTGTTCAACCCGGCACCGATCACCTGACCACTGCCTTCACTTGTGGGAGCGTGCTTGCCCCGTGATTGCGGTTTGCCTGTCACATCGCATCGCGGGGCAAGCCCGCTCCCACAGCAGCCCTGCCCTCATACGATATCCGTCATCTAATCTCACTCACCGAACCAGGAGATCTCCATGTCCACCGTTCTCGGTCATAACTTCATCGCCGGTGCACGCAGCGCGGCGGGTACCCAGCAGCTGAAAAGCATCGATGCCACCAGTGGCGAAGCCTTGCCGTTCACCTTCGTCCAAGCCACCGAAAGCGAAGTGGACAGCGCCGCCCTGGCCGCCGAAATCGCCTTCCCCGCGTTCCGCCAATTGAGCCCACAGCGCCGTGGCGATTTCCTCCTGGCCATTGCCGACGAACTGGACGCCCTGGGCGATGACTTCATCGCCATCGTCTGCCAGGAAACCGCCCTGCCGGCAGCCCGTATCCAGGGTGAGCGGGCGCGCACCAGTGGCCAGATGCGTCTTTTCGCCCAAGTGCTGCAGCGTGGTGATTTTCTGGGTGCACGTATCGACCTGGCCCTGCCTGAGCGCAAGCCGCTGCCAAGGGTCGACCTGCGCCAGATGCGCATTGGCGTTGGCCCGGTCGCGGTGTTCGGCGCCAGCAACTTCCCGCTGGCCTTCTCCACCGCCGGTGGCGATACCGCCGCCGCCCTGGCCGCCGGCTGCCCGGTGGTGTTCAAGGCCCACAGCGGCCACATGGCCACTGCCGACCTGGTCGGCTGCGCGATCATTCGCGCCGCCGAGCGCACCGGCATGCCCAAGGGCGTGTTCAACATGATCTTCGGTGCCGGTGTCGGTGAGGCGCTGGTCAAGCACCCGGCGATCCAGGCAGTGGGCTTCACCGGCTCGCTGAGCGGTGGCAATGCCCTGTGCAAGATGGCGGCCGAACGTGCACAGCCGATCCCGGTGTTCGCCGAGATGTCGAGCATCAACCCGGTGATCCTGCTGCCACAAGCCCTGGCCAGCCGCGCTGAATCCGCCGCCCGTGAACTGGCCGCCTCGGTGGTCATGGGCTGTGGCCAGTTCTGCACCAACCCGGGCCTGGTGCTGGGCGTCAGCTCGCCGGCCTTCAGCGCGTTCCAGGCCCACCTGCAGGAGCAGATGGCGGCCCAGGCGCCGCAAACCATGCTCAATGCCGGAGGCCTGCGCAGCTACAGCAAAGGTCTGGAACACCTGCACGCGCACGCCGGTATCCGTCACCTGGCCGGCCAGCCGCAAGCAGGCAACCAGGCGCGACCACAGTTGTTCAAGGCCGATGTCGAGCTGCTGCTCAAGGGTGATGAACTGCTGCAGGAAGAGGTGTTCGGCCCGACCACCATCATTGTCGAGGCCCGTGACGATGCCGAGCTCAAGGCGGCACTGCAGGGCCTGCGTGGCCAGTTGACCGCCACCCTGATCGGCGAGCCGGCAGATCTGCAGGACTACCAGTGGCTGGTGCCACTGCTGGAGCAGAAGGTCGGGCGCATCCTGGTCAATGGCTACCCGACCGGTGTCGAAGTCTGCGATGCCATGGTGCACGGCGGCCCTTACCCGGCGACGTCCGATGCCCGCGGCACGTCAGTGGGGACCCTGGCGATCGACCGCTTCCTGCGGCCGGTGTGCTACCAGAACTATCCGCAAGACTTGCTGCCTGACGCGCTGCGTAACAGCAACCCGCTGGGGCTCAAGCGCCTGGTCAACGGTGAGTGGTCGGCGGCGCCGATTGCCTGACCCTGGGCTTCAAACAAAAAGGCGCAGATCACTCTGCGCCTTTTTCGTTGGGGCCCATCGCCGGCTGTGCCGGCTCCCACAAGGTCCGGTGTGGGAGCCGGCATAGCCGGCGATAGCCGTACCACCGCTATCAGCCGTTCTGCCCCTGGGCCTCGGCCTCTTCATGGGCCAGGCGCAGCCGTTCGCGGCTGTTGGTCAGGTGCAGGCGCATGGCGGCTCGGGCGCCTTCGGCGTCCTGGCGGGCGATGGCCTCGTAGATGGCTTCGTGCTCGTAGCTGAGCCGGCTCATGTAGTGCTGCTGGTCATCATGGGCCAGGCGCGCCGAATTCAGGCGGGTGCGCGGAATGATGCTGGTACCCAGGTGGGTCATGATGTCGGTGAAGTAGCGGTTGCCGGTGGCCATGGCGATCTGCAGGTGGAACTGGAAATCCGAGGCCACCGCATCGCTGGCATGGGCCACGCTTTCGTTCAGGGCATCCAGCGCCTCACGCATGGCCGCCAGTTGCTCAGGGCTACGGCGCACCGCCGCCAGGCCCGCCGACTCGGTCTCCAGGCTGATGCGCAGCTCCAGCACCGCCAGCACCTCGCGCAAGGTGACGATGGTCGCAGGATCAATGCGAAAACCGCTGGGGCTCGGCGTGTCGAGCACGAAGGTGCCAATGCCATGGCGGGTTTCCACCTGGCCGGCCGCCTGCAGGCGGGAAATGGCTTCACGCACCACGGTGCGGCTGACCCCCTGCTCTTCCATGATCGCCGACTCGGTCGGCAGTTTGTCACCGCGTTTGAGGTGGCCGTCGCGAATGCGCTCGGTGAGGATCGTCACCAGCTCCTGGGCCAGGCTGCGAGGCTTTCTGCGGGCGCGTGGCAGTGCGCTCTGGTCTTTCATGGCGAACATCTGTCCTGATTATTCTTCACCCGGATCATAGCGCAATTGGTTGTACGATCACATGCATCAACCGCGATCGATCACACCGCCGCATCGCGGGGCAAGTCGAGTCGTCGCACCGCCGCTCCTACAGGTAGCTCAATCCCCTCAAGCAATGCATCGATGACCGGCTTCGCTGGCTCCAACAAAGTCAGTTGCTCCTGCATGGGTAGCCGCTGCCGAGGAACGAGGCTGCGATCGACTGCTCGGCAGTCGCATCCCGGTCACTTCGTTGTACCTGACCAACTGAGGTCGCCAGGTTTTACGGCCGTTTCACGGCCGATCGCAGCCTTGCGGCAGCGGCTACACCGTCAGGCAATCAAGACAGTTACTCCCACAGGTCACACCGCTCCTGCAAGCTGTCGCTGTCCTGTGGGAGCCGGCATCGCCGGCGATGACTTACTCCGCCGCCCTAAGCCGATACGCCTTGCGATTGGCATTACGGGCAAAACAGACGAACAACGCCGCCATGATCGCCAGCGCCATGGGCAGGCCATGGGGCGCGACATCCATGGCCGCGCCACTGACCAGCGGCCCCACCAGGCTACCCACGCCCCACAGCAGACCGACGCTGGCATTGGCCGTCACCAGGTCCTGGCCCTTGAACTGCTGGCCGATCAGCACCAGCGCCAGGGTGTAGACCCCGCCCGCCACCGCCCCCAGCACTACCAGCGCCGGCCACAGCAGCCATTGCACCTGCAGCAGCCAGGGCAAGGCGATGCCGATCAGCATGGCCACCACGCCACAGACCAGGTGCACCATCGTCCGCTCGCTACGGTCCGCCAGCCAGCCCAGCGGCAGCTGGAACAGCATGTCGCCGGTCAGGATCACGGTCACCATCAAGGCCGCCACGCCCACGGCAAACCCGTGGCTGGAGGCGTAGACCGGCATCAGCGAGAGGATCACCGCATCGAAGAACGAGAAGAACAACACGCCCATGCACAGCGCCGGTGCCACGCGGAAGAAGCCCGCCAGGGAAAAGCTCTTTTCAGCTTCTTCGCCATGCTCGACGTGGTCGTTGGGCACCGTCAGCACGATGCACAGCAACGCCAGCCCATAACAGGCGGTGACCACCCAGGTCACCCAGGCACTCTGGGCGCCGACCAGGGCCAGCATGGCCGGGCCGAGCATCTGGAAGCCGGTGAAGGCCGTGGCGTACAGGGCCATGATTTTGCCGCGATTGTGCTCCGGGCTCAGCTCGTTGACCCAGGATTCGCCGAGGATGATGGCGATGCCCATGCCGATGCCCAGCCCCAGGCGCAACAGGCCCAGCAGGTAGATCGAGGAGAAGGCCCATTCCAGCAAGCCGATGCTCAGTGCGCACAGGCCGAAGCACAACAGGTAGATGGTGCGCCGGGTCAGGTGCCGGCAGCAGGCATCGACCATGAAGGCCGAGAGCATCATGCCCGCCGCCGGAACGGCCGAGAGGATGCCGATCTGCAGGGTGCTGGCACCCGCTTCGAGCAGACGCAGGGACACCAGCGGCAGGCTCGCCCCCAGGCTGAAACCGACCACCGACACGGCGAACAACAGGCCCGCCAGAAAACGCTTGTTCATCACCACTCCAAGCGCCGACACAGGCGTAATATCGCCCGGGCCCGCGCAAACACGACCAGGAAAGTATTCAGGTGTACAAAGGCATGGCCATGGGGCCGCCTCGTCAGTGGGCGTGTACGGGTGGCGAGAAGGTGAAGGCGAACAGCACGCTGCGCCGACGCTTGAGGACGGTATCGCTCGGCCAGTCGCAGCAGCGGGTCAGGATGACCGGCTGGTGGAACGGGCGGATGGCAGTGGAGCGATTCATTCGTCGGCTACGCAGGAAAGGACGGGCGGCACTCTAGGAGAACCCATGCCACCCGTCAATAGCCCGTCCTTGAGCGCTCAACGCTTGCCGGTGGACGGCAGCAGGATCGCCAGCAGGCCGAACAACGGCAGGTACGAGCACAGGCTGTAGACGTATTCGATGCCCTTGAAGTCGGCCAGGTAGCCGAGCAGCGCCGCACCGATGCCGCCGAAGCCGAACATCAGGCCGAAGAAAATCCCGGCGATCATGCCGACATTGCCCGGCACCAGTTCCTGGGCATAGACCACGATGGCCGAGAACGCCGACGCCAGGATAAAGCCGATGATCACGCTGAGTACGCTGGTCCAGAACAGGTCCGCATAAGGCAGCGCCAGGGTGAAGGGCGCAACGCCGAGGATCGAGAACCAGATCACCGCCTTGCGCCCGATGCGGTCACCGATCGGTCCGCCGAAGAAGGTCCCCGCCGCCACCGCACCGAGGAACAGGAACAGATGCAACTGCGAGCTTCCCACCGACAGGTCGAATTTCTCGATCAGGTAGAAGGTGAAGTAGCTGGTCAGGCTGGACATGTAGAAGTACTTGGAGAACACCAACAGCCCCAGCACCACCAGCGCACCGATTACCCGGTTGCGGGAAAGGCCATGGGTTGCGCGCTGCCCCTGCTTGGCCTTGAACAGGTTCAGGTGTTCGCGGTACCAGCGGCTCAGGCCATAGGTGACCAGCACGGCACACACCGCGAACAGACCGAACCAGACGACATTGCCCTGGCCGAACGGAATGATGATCGCGGCCGCCAGCAACGGGCCGAAGGCGGAACCGGCGTTGCCGCCGACCTGGAAGGTCGACTGCGCCAGACCGAAGCGCCCCCCCGAGGCGAGCCGGGCGATACGCGAGGTTTCCGGATGGAAGGTCGACGAACCGATGCCCACCAACGCGGCGGCCAGCAGGATCATCGGGAAGCTGCCGACGTAGGCCAGCATGACGATCCCCACCAGGGTGCACAGGGTGCCGAGGGGCAACAGGTTCGGCATCGGCTTGCGGTCGGTGTAGAAACCCACCCAGGGCTGCAGCAAGGAGGCAGTGATCTGGAAGGTCAGGGTAATCATCCCCACCTGGGCGAAGGTCAGCCCATAGTTTTCCTTGAGCAACGGATAGATCGACGGCAGCACGGCCTGGATCAGGTCGTTGATCAGGTGCGCCAGGGCGCAGGCGGCGATGATCCGCATGACCAGTGGACTGCTCTGGGCCGCCGCGCTGCTGGCGGGTGATGTGGATGAAACACTGCTCACAGCCATGACAAAAGCTTCCATCGAGAGTTTGGGATCCAATTATCCCGATTTCGTTAGCAAGCGCACTATTCTTTTCGACGAACGCCCGGATCGCGTGCTTGTTAATAATTCTCAATAGCTTTAGCATCCCGAAACTTGACCGATTCAGATGCCACAACCCCGAAAACAAGACCGATCTACCATGAATCCAGCGCTCGATGTACCCCTCTCGACCGAACCTGACGACCGCGAACAGCAAGCCCTCGACTGGTTCACCCGACTACGCGCAGGCGACCTCGGCACCACCGAGCAGCGAGCCTTCGAACGCTGGCGCCTGGACCCTGAAAACGCCCGCACCCTGGCCGAGGTCGAGCTGCTCTGGCGGCAACTGGAACGTCCGGCACGCCAGGTGCAGCGCAGTGAACGTCGATCGGCCCCACGCTCCTGGACCGGCTGGGCGGTGGCGGCTGGCGTGTTGCTGATCAGCGGCCTGGTGATGCTGCAGTTACCCTGGCTGCAACGGCTGAGCAGCGATGTGGCCACCGGCTCCGGCGAGCGCCGGCAAATCCAGCTGGCCGATGGTTCGAAACTGCTGCTCGACAGCGCCAGCGCAGTGGATGTCGACCTGCGGGGGGCCGTGCGCAAGGTACGCCTGGTGCAAGGACAGGTGTTCCTGGAAGTGGTTCACGACGGTCGGCCTTTCGTGGTCGAAGTCGGCGATGCACGGGTGCAGGTGCTGGGCACACGCTTTGCGGTCAGCCGTGGCCGCGATCAGGATGAAGTGGTATTGCTCAAGGGTCGGGTCGAGGTGAGCAGCGATGGCGACAAGCGCCAGCTCGTCTCCGGCCAGCGCCTGGGCATCAGCGACAAGCGCCTGGGGATGGTCGAGAACGTCGACGCCGAACGGCTGCTGGCCTGGCGCACGGGTCAGTCGCCGGTTACCGACGTGCCGCGCCTGCCCTGAAAACGCTAAGCGGTTGATCGTGCGTAAAAATTTTTCAAATCAGGTGTTGACACAAGGTCGTTTCGAGCGAATAATGCGCGCCACTTGGCTACATAGCTCAGTTGGTTAGAGCGGAGCATTCATAATGCTTAGGTCCGGGGTTCAAGTCCCTGTGTAGCCACCAAGTTCCGATCCATAGCTGTCTACAGCAGTCTATGAATCACCTCAAGAAGCCCGCCTAGTGCGGGCTTTCTTGTTTCTGGCCGTCCATCTCCATCTACCCCTACCCTTCCCCATCGGGTATGCCTGCGAACAGTTCTGGCTGCAACACCATGATCACGGATCTCAACCAATTGGGTTAGAGAAGGATGTTTACTGGGCGCCATTGTAAGACACGGTCAGGTCAGGGAATGCGTCCGACGTCACTATTCATGATAAATATTCTCAAATAGGTATAAAACCCATTCCGCAGTAAACCCCACCCGCGTATGATAGTGATTATCATTTAACACTAATTCATATGTGAGCTCGCATGCCCGCCCCCACCTTCCTGTGCGCAGAAAAAACCGTTGCCCCTCGCTCGTCTCTGGCACTCGCCGTACGCATGCTTGCGGTCGGTATCACCGTCGCGGCTCCTTCATTACAGGCGGCGCAAGCAACTGAGCAGAAAGCGACTGAAAGCGCTTTGACCTTGAGCCCCATCGCGATCACCGAGACGGCTAGCGCTGAGCAAGTCGGGGTTACCGAGGACACCAACTCTTACACGACGGATGCTGCGCGTACGGCCACACCGTTGACCATGTCGCTGCGCGAAACACCGCAGTCAGTCAGCGTCGTCACCCAACAGCGCATTCAAGACCAGGATCTGAAAACCATCCTCGACGTGGTCAACAACGCCACCGGCGTGTCGGTCAATCGCTATGAAACAAACCGGGCCCAGTTCAACGCCCGTGGCTTTGAACTCAACTCTCTGATGATCGATGGCGTCCCGACCATTTATGAGCAGCCTTGGAGTTCGGGTGAGATTTTCAGCAGCCTGGCCATGTATGACCGCGTTGAAGTGGTACGCGGTGCCAACGGTTTGATGACCGGCGCGGGCGATCCTTCCGCGTCGCTCAATATGGTACGCAAGCGCGCCAACAGTAAGGACTTGAAGGGTTCGCTGGAGCTGAGCGCTGGTACTTGGGACACCTATGGCATGGAGGCCGATGTGGCCACGGCGTTGAATGATGAAGGTACGGTTCGTGCGCGGCTGGTTGCAGAGACCAACGAAGGCGACACCTGGATCGACATGAACTCGAAAAAGCGCCAGACCCTTTACGGCACCATGGACATCGACCTCACTCCCGACACCACCCTATGGTTTGGCTTGAGTCATCAGGAAAGCAACGCAGAATCACCGATATGGGGTGGCTTGCCGGTCTGGTACGCCGATGGCAGCCGCACTCACTGGAGCCGTTCGAAGACAACGTCCGCCGACTGGAGCAAGTGGGACACCACTTACAAAACCTACTTCATCAATCTCGACCATACGTTCGCCAACGACTGGCAAGTCCACCTCAGCTACAACCGTGGCGAGCGCACCGGCGACTCTTCCCTGCTCTACCTCTCCGGCAATCCAGGCCAGAACGGGAGTTCCGGGATGTTTTCGTTCCCGGCGACCTACAAGACAGAGACCACCCAGGAC
Organism: Pseudomonas sp. NPDC090755; assembly: GCF_044769005.1. Lineage (NCBI taxonomy): Bacteria > Pseudomonadati > Pseudomonadota > Gammaproteobacteria > Pseudomonadales > Pseudomonadaceae > Pseudomonas > Pseudomonas sp. NPDC090755. The sequence goes on from NZ_JBIVXC010000002.1 coordinate 549,445, forward strand.
GACTATGGCATCCGCTTCAATGGCCCGTTCTCGCTGTTGGGCCGCGAGCATGAAGTGGCCTTTGGTTACGTGGATAGCAAACAGAAGTTCGACGCCGATGCGATCAACGCGCAAACAGGCTTTGATGGTATTGCCGATTTCGATAGCTACAACGGCCATTTCCCAGAGCCAATCTGGGGTCCGAGAACAGACTACGGCTACAGCGAAACCCGGCAAAAAGGGCTTTACGCAGCCACCCGCCTGAATGTAACCGACGACTTGAAAGTGATTCTTGGCGCCCGTGAAAGCTGGTACGAGAAGACCGCCGATGACGTGTTCTCGGAAGTAAGCAAGACTGATGTGGATCATGAACTGACGCCTTACGCAGGCATTGTCTACGACCTCACTGATAACCTATCGGCTTATGCCAGCTATACCGAAATCTTTCTGCCGCAGTCGGTACGCGACCGCAGTGGTCAGGCATTGGACCCGATCGTTGGCGAGAGCAGTGAAATCGGTCTGAAGGGTGAATACTTCGGTGGCCGCTTGAATGCCTCCGCTGCGATTTTCCAGATCAAACAGGATAATTTGGGCAAGAGCACGGGTGAGCTGATCGACCCAAGCAACCCGGTCGGCGGCTTCGCCTACGAGGCAAGCGAAGGCGCGACCAGCAAAGGTTTCGAACTGGAAGTTTCGGGCGAAATCGCGACCGACTGGAATGCCTCTGTGGGGTACACGCAGTTCACTGCCGAAGATGCTAAAGGCGACGACGTCAACACGCTGTACCCAACCAAGTTGTTGCGCACCTTTACCACCTACCGTTTGCCAGGTGCTTTCAACAAGCTGACCATCGGTGGCGGGGTTAACTGGCAGGATTCGACCTACACCTACGCCACCAATCCAGCCGGCAACTCGGAGAAAATCCAACAGGATGCCTATGCGCTGGTCAATCTGATGGCTCGCTATGAGATCACCGAAAACCTCTCGGCGCAGGTGAATGCGGACAATATTACCGACGAGAAATACTTCGACGTTTTCGACGCCTACGGTGCCCTGACTTACGGTGCACCACGCAGCATTACTGCGTCGGCTAAATACCGTTTCTAAGCTCCAATGTTGGGTGGCCCTGCCACCCAATGGCTCGCAGTGATACAACATCGGACTTGCGCCGGTGTTGTGCTTTATGCAGATCCCGCCATCCCCATCGCGGGCTTTTTTTCACCTTTTTCTTTGCCTGCCGTTTATGTTCAGGCTCAGCGCACGCCACTGAACATCACCGCCACTCCAAGGCCAAGCAGCGCCAGGCCAATCACCTTGTCCACCATGCGCTGGCGCTCGAGCATCAGCTGGCGCAATACGGTACTGGAGAAGAACACCGCCACCAGGCTGAACCAGAGCCAGTGCGCGATGGACATGAACAGGCCATAACCGAGACTGCTGGCCAGGGAACTGCCCGGCTGCACTACCTGGGTATAGGCACTGACGACGAACAGCATGGTCTTGGGATTCAGGGCATTGGTCAAAAAGCCCGAGCGGAAGGCGCTCCACCCGCCAATCTGGCTGCCGCTCGCTCCGTCCAGGGTAATGCGCCGGGTGTTGGTCAGCGACTTGTAACCCAGATAGATCAGGTACCCCGCCCCCAGTACCTTCATGGCCAGGAACAGCGTCGGCGTCTGGCTGATGATCACGGCAATCCCCAGCACGGTGTACATCACGTGCACCTGTACCCCCAGCGCAATACCCAGCGCAGCCGAAAGCCCGGCACGGCGGCCAAAGGCATAGCTGCTGCGGGTGACCATGGCGAAGTCGGCGCCCGGGCTGATCACCGCCAGGACGGTGAACAGGGCGACGGCAATGAGTTCATTCACGAAAAGCTCCTCGATCTGCTAGAAAAATGAACAGATAGCTCTGCACCGCGCCATTATCGAAAGCTCCACCCGTGACAAAAAGCGATTTATAGTGAGTGAAATCCGCTAGTTTTTCTCACAGATATGAAACTTCCCGCCCTCTCCGCCTTCCGCTATTTCGACGTGGCCGCCCAGACCCAGAGCTTCGTGCGCACCGCCGAACTGTTGCACGTCACCCATGGCGCCGTAAGCCGCCAGGTGCGCCTGCTGGAGGAGTCGCTGGGGGTGGAACTGTTCGAGCGGCGCAACCGGGCGATCTTCCTCACTGCCGCCGGCCGCGCCCTGCACGGCACCACGCAGTCGATATTCGAACAACTGGAAGGCACGGTGTACCGCCTGCAACAGCAGGCGCGGGAGAACGTCCTGGTGCTGTCGTGCGAACCGACCATTGCCATGAAGTGGCTGATTCCGCGCCTGCCGGCCTTCCATGCCGCTCATCCGGACATTCACCTGCACCTGGTGGCCGCCGGTGGCCCCATCGACTTTGCCCGCAGCGGCGTCGACCTGGCATTGCGCCGCGACGACTTCCACTGGGATGCCGACCTGCACGCCCTGAAGATCTGTGACGAATGGGTGGGCCCGGTGTGCGGCGCCCAACTGAACCTCCCCGACGGGGGCCTGGCCGGCCAGCGGCTGTTGCACACTGCATCGCGCCCGAGCGCCTGGAACACCTGGCTGCGCCTGAGCGGGGAATCCTCCCGGGGAACGACGCGCGCGGACTACGAGCACTTCTACCTGTGCATCCAGGCGGCTGTCGCAGGGCTGGGGGTGGCGATGGCGTCCTTCCTCATGGTCCAGGACGAAATCGACAGTGGCCAGCTACAGGCACCGCGCCGCTTCGTGCAGGACAACTCGGCCTACTACCTGCTCTGCACCCGACCGATAGCGGACGACGACAAATGCCAGCGCTTCGCCCGCTGGGTCGGCGAGCAAGCTCAGGCGTGCCTGGCTCATTTGCTCTGAGGCTTTGCGACCACCGGTAAAACACAGAAGGATGACCCAGCACTGAAATCGCCGCCCCAGGTGCGAAAGCCTGCAGTGTCGATGTGAATCCGCCCGCTGGGATAACGCCCCAGGCCCATGTTCCAGGCCTTGCCCTGGGTCTGCCAGAAGCGGCACAAGGGGTTGGGGTCGGCCCAGGCCGGCAGCAACACATCCACCGCGAAGGCCCGGGTATGGGCACTGCCCACGGCACCGCCGGCGCAGCGGTTCAGGCGAGGGTCACGATAGGCCGAGACCACTTCATAACGTTGCAGCACACGCTGATCGCCCAAGGTCTTGAGCAGCTGCAGGGTCGATCTCACCGCTGGCCACTGCGAGGCCGGCGCCACGGCAAAGGGCTGCGCCGAACACAGCTTCCAGTCACTGGCCGAGCGCAGCAACTGATGGATTGGCACTATCCCGTACAGGCGCGCGCCCACCAGCATCTCGCGAAACGCCCGCGTTTCATGGTCGCCAGCCCACTGGGCGAACATGTACAGGTCGCGCTCCTCGGCTTGCGCCTGGACATTTCCCATAAGCGACAGCAAAAGTCCTGCACAGATTCCCGCCCCGCACCACAGCCTCATCAGCCCTCTCCCCTTCCCGCTCCCCGGGAAACTCCTCCAGTATGGCAAGCCTCCCGACTGCGGGGAGGTACTGACAAGGAGTTAAGCATGCACACACTGGCTCGATGGACCCTGGGCCTCGCCGCCCTGGCCTGCAGCGCAACGGCACTGGCCGACGCCCAGCTGAAGCTGGGTAGCCAGGAGCGCGTGACCCGGCTGTTTGCCTACCCCAATAACTGCGGCGTCGTCTGCTACCGCGACTGGACCCTGGAACAGACTGTCGAACACTACCTGAGCCAAAGCGTGCAGCGTGACGGCTACCCCAACGCCCGGGTGCAGGTCAGCCGAGACAACGGTCAGCTACATGCCGAAATCCAGGGCGTACCCGCCCGCTACAGCGAGCCGCTCAACGCCCTGCTCGATACTGGCGAGCTGGCCTACCAGGGCGCCAGCCAGCTCAATCGCGAAGGCAAGTGGGCATACAACTGGAATTTGTTCCTGCCCTTGGGGATGGCCCTGGAGAACCGGCGCAGCATCGAGCTGCTGCACTTTCCGCCGGACTACTCGTTGACCCAGGCCCAGGACTACCTGCACTCCAACACAACCGAGCGCTGGGCCAGCCTGCTCACCGTCAACGGTGTGCCCGCCGAACAGACACCGGCCTTCCAGACCATCGTCGACATCGCCCCGATCGCCGCCCCGGCCAGCGCCGGCAAGGACCTGGAAGGGGTCTATGGCTACTTCAGGGAATACCAGCTGCGCATGGTCAGGGAAGTCACCCGCAGCGCCAACGGCGGCTCGCTGCCCATGGTCGCCTTCGGCTCACCGGTACGTAGCTGGGTGCAGCAGCAATATGGCCCCAAGGTCAACGTGCTGGGGCTGGTCAACATCAGCCCAGAGCCGGGGCAACAGGTGCCGGTACTGGGCGCCAATCACCCGAGCGCGATCTGGTATGCGGCCGACAGGAACAACCATGGCGGTGATCAGGACAAGGCTGACCAGGCCGGCCTGAAGATGATGGGCCAGGACTTGAGTGCTGCCTGCTGGCAGGCCGGCATGGGCCGCAATCCGATGGCCGACGCCCGGGCGACCCGCACGGCCTGTACGCTGAAGTGGCAGGTGACGGCGAAAAAGCAGACGTGCGAGCTGTACTTTCGCAGCATACGCAACATGACGCCAACGCAGGCCGGCGCCAAGTGCAATAGCGCAGCGGTAACGCGAGCGCTGCGCCAGCTACAGAAAAGCTGAGTCCCTGTAGCCGCTGCCGCCAGGCTGCGAATGACTGCGCAGCAGTCACAACCCAGGCACCTCAGTGAGCCGATAGTGCGAGGTCGCCTGGTTCTACGACCGCCTCGCGGCCGATCGCAGCCTGGCGGCAGCGGCTACAGGCGACCGGTCAGTCCTGCGGGCGCAGCCGGTACTGCGGCGGCAACTGGTCCAGACCGCTGATGGTCGCATTCAGGCTCTTCCAGCGGCCGTCCTTGATGCCGTAGATGCAACCATGGACCGACAGGCTCTGGCCTCGGTGCCAGGCGTTCTGAACGATGGTGGTGTGACCGACGTTGGCCACCTGCTGGATGACATTGAGCTCGCACAACCGGTCGACCCGTTCCTCCTCGGTCGCCAGCTTCGCCAGCTCCACGCGCTTTTCGTAGTACAGGTCGCGGATCGAGCGCAGCCAGCCATCGATCAGGCCCAACTGGCGGTCCTGCATCGCCGCGCGCACGCCGCCACAACCGTAGTGGCCGGTCACCAGGATGTGTTTGACCTTGAGCACATCTACCGCGTACTGGATCACCGACAGGCAGTTGAGGTCGGTGTGCAGCACCACGTTGGCCACGTTGCGGTGCACGAACAGGTCGCCCGGCAACATGCCGACGATCTCGTTGGCCGGCACCCGCGCATCCGAGCAGCCGATCCAGAGGAACTCCGGGGTCTGCTGGCGGGCGAGCTTGGCAAAGAAGTCCGGGTCGCGCTGCTTGATGGCATCGGCCCAGCGCGCATTGTTATCGATCAGTTCTTGTAGGTCGTGCATGGTCAATGCCTCATGGAGGGTGCGCATCGCTGACAAGCCCGAACCCGCCCGCGCCACACCGGATTATTCGATCAAGGTGCAGGCCATGACCAGGGCGTCTTCACGGCCACCGGCAACCGGGTAGTAGTCGCGGCGACGACCGATCTCGTTGAAACCGTAACGCTCATACAGACGATAGGCAGACTGATTACTGGCGCGCACTTCCAGGAAGCACTCGCGGCCATTGAGTTCGTAGGCGCGCTTCATCAGTTGCTCCAGCAGCCTCAAACCAAGGCCCTGGCCCTGGCTTTCCGGCTTGATGGTGATATTGAGCAGGTGCGCCTCGTCGATGATCACGTTGATCACGCCGTGGCCCACTTGCTGCTGGCCATCGAACATCAGCCAGATTTCATAGGACTTGAGCCCGTCGAGGAAAATCCCGCGGGTCCAGGGGTGACTGAAGGCGGCATATTCGATCTTCAGTACGGCATCCAGATCCGCCTCGGTCATCCGGCGGAAGCTGATCGAGTCACTCATCACTTGGTTTCCAGCGCGCCATCAGCCGGCGCATGGCTTTCCAGACATCCGCCTTGCGTTGCGGCTCGTCCATCAACAGTTCAAGGCCAGGCAAGGCCCAGGCAGCGCCCAGGCCCTCGACCGGCAACTCGCGGTAATAACTTTCGGCATCCGCCTCGCCGGCAAAACGCACGGCCGGCAGGCCGACCAGCCACAGGCAGGTGCAGGGCGCCTCTTCCAGCCGGGCCTGGATAAAGCCCTGGACGAAGTCGGTCGCCGCTTGCGGGCCCTGGTCGAGATTGCCGCGCACCAGCAATGGCCAGCGCACCGGCTCACCGATGATCTGCGGGCTGTCGGGCAAGCCGGCAGCGCGGAGCATGTCCTTGAGCAGCAGGTAGGACGGATCGCGGCTCTGGAACGGCTGACCGGTGGCAAGCTCCACCAGCAACAGGCAACTGCCGGCACGCAGCAACTGCAGGGCGAATCGCGGCGGCGGCACCGGCGCGGGCTTGGGAGGCGCAGGTGCCTTCTCGGCCTCCTGCGCAGGCGGGACCGCAACCTTGGGCGTACTGCCCGGGCGCGGAATCTCGATCTTCGGTCGCTCGCCACTGCGCGCCACCGGCGCACCGGCCGGCGCCTGGACAGGCAGCGCCTGCGGCACGTCGAACTCGGGCGCAACCTCAGGCGCCAGCGGCAGCAACAGCTCCGGGCGCGACGGAGCGGCGAACGGCAGTTCGGTACGCGGCAGCCAGTGCACCACTTGCATGGCGTTGAGGTAAGCGCGGCGGCGGGACTCGACTAACAAGGATCGGCCATCTGTGGATAAGTCAGGGTCGCCATTCTACCGCTGTTCGCCGTTCGCTGCCGCTGTTGATCGGCACAAATCCGCCCGGATGCCCGTTGAAACGATCAGGGGGTGAATCGACAGCCGCCTGATGCAGTACAATCGGCGCTTTTATTTGGCAACGAGTCGACCCGCCAATGATCGAACCCAAGCGCGTCCTGCGCGCCCTAGCCGAACACTGGGCCTTGCTTGAGCCGTTGTGCGAGCGCTTCGACGGGGGCACCCTGAGCCTCGCCGAGCTGCGCCAGCAACTGGCCAACCAGCAGTTGGAGAGCACGCCCCAGGACATTACCAGCCTGCTCGACGTCTGGATCCGCCTGGACATCCTGGTGCCGGTGGCGAAAAGCCCCAACCGTTTCGAGCTCAATGCGCAGATCCACGACTTCCTCGCCTACCTGCGCCGCGAACACCGCCTGGGCCTGTGCCTGGAGATCGAAGCCTACCTGCGCCACCTGGAGCGTCTGGCCGGGCACATCCAGGACGCCTTCGAGATTCGCGACGGCAACGACCTGGCGCGCCAGCTGCGCCTGCTCGATATGCGCGTGCGCGATGTCCTGAAAAAGCTCGATAACGACGAACAGGCCCTGGTCGCCGTGGCCGAACGAGCCAAGACCAGTGACCGGCAGATTCCCCTGCGCCAGCGATATGCCGAAGTACTGGCGACCTGGGACGAATACGTCGAACCGATGATCCAGCTGGTCAACGCCGACGGCGCCTTCGAGCAAGGCGTGCGCAAGGTCGAGACCGTGCTGCTGCGCCTGCTGGGCGAGCAGGCGCGCCTGGGCCACCTGGTCGACGACGACATGCTGCTGCGCACCCATGCGCGCATCCTCGAGATGCAGACCAGCGCCCAGCTGACCCTGCGTCATGCCCGCGAACTGCTGCTGCCGCTGCGTGAAGAGGCCCGCCGACACAACGCCGTGACCCGTGGCGCCGCGCTGGCGCTCTCGGTGATCCGCCGCAAGGGCCTGGACGCCGTGCCCCAGGCCGCCATGCCACTGTTCACCCGCCCGCAAAGCACCTTCCTCGGCAGTGCCAGCCAGGTCGAGGCCTATGTCTATGCCCTGGCCCGCTTCGAGCCCAAGCCTGCGCAGTTCCCCAAGGCCCACAAGAGCCACCGGGGCGATGCGCCGCGCGCGCCGCGCACGGTCAAGGAAATGCTCGAACGCTGCGAAGGCGCCCTGCCCCTGCCCGACCTGATGGTCTGGCTGCTGGAGCAGGAGCCCGAAGGCGCCACCGACGAGCTGCTGTACTGGTTCTCGCGCCTGTCGCGGGAAAAACGCTTTGCCCGCGAGCGCCTCGAACGCCGCGACTACATCACCCGCGAACACCTGGTCAGCTTGCGTTCCTTCGCCCTGACATCCAGCCGCGAACCTTCGCCTGAGCCTACTGCGAGCCCTGCCCATGCATCTTGATCTTTCCGAACTGTCCCAGCTCGCGCCGATCTTCCGCGAGCTGTTCAAGGGCTTTCACATCAGCCGCCGCGACCCCGAGCTGTACGCCCAGCTGTCGAATTTCCAGGACCAGTACCGCGGCCTGTTCAAGGCCCTGGGCTTTGAGCTGGTGTGCGACACCCGCGGTTTCTACTACTTCGTTCCCGAGCAGGCCGCCGCCCAGGTCAACAAGACCGCCCAGCGCCTGTCGCTGTTCACCTTCATCCTGGTCGAGCACCTGGCTGACCAGGGCCGCGACCCGATGTCGGTGCTCGACGGTGGCAGCCTCGGCCGCGATGAACTGCCGTCGATGCTGGAAAAGTACCGCGACCTGTTCATCCAGGCTGAAGTCCAGACCCCCGACGAGCTGGAAGAAAAGATCATGCGCCGCATGACCCAGCTCGGCTTTGCCCATGAAGAAAACGGCATCTACCGCTTCCTGCCGCCGATGCACCGCTTCCTCGACGTCTGCCTGTCAGTCCAGCAGGACCGTGACCTGGCTGCCAGCCTGCACAGCGCCCTGCCGCTGCCCGTACCCGTGCTGGTCGAGGAGGAAAGCCCAGAGGAGCTGAATCGCACCGACGACCCCCTCGACCTCACCCCGTTCGAGGAAAGCGAAGAAGAGGCCCTGGCCCGGGCCATTGCCGAAGAGCAACAGGAGATTGACGCATGAGCCAGGAACGCTACGGCATCCGCCGCTTCGCACTGCTCAACACCGCTGGCTACAGCCTTGGCCTGTTCCCCCTGGAACACCCGCTGTCGGTCTACGGTGCCAACAACCTGGGCAAGAGTGCCTCGATCAACGCCCTGCAGTTCCCGATCCTGGCGCGCATGTCCGACATGAGCTTCGGCAAGTACAGCCTGGAGCAGTCGCGGCGCTTCTACTTCGCCAGCGACACCAGCTACATCCTCTGCGAAGTCAACCTGCCCCACGGCCCGCACGTGATCGGCGTGGTCGGCCGCGGCCCGGGTGGCGGCTTCGGCCACCAGTTCTTCGCCTATGCCGGCGAGCTGGACCTGGGCCACTACCAGAAGAACGATACCTGCCTGCGCCAGAAGGAGCTGTTCAACAACCTGGAGCGCAACGGCCTGAAAGCCTACGAGCTCAAGCCTGACGAACTACGCCGCCTGCTGGTCGGTGGTCACACCTCGATCCCGCTGGACCTGACCCTGATCCCGCTGCGCTCCACCAGCGAGCAGAGCCTGAAGACTTTCCGCGCCCTGTTCATCAACCTGCTGCACATGCGCGAGATCACCGCGGCCAAGCTCAAGCAGCTGTTCCTCGATGCCTTCGAGCACAGCCTGCGCTCGGGCAGCGTCGACTACATCGCCGCCTGCGAGGAAGCCTTCCGCGACGTGCGCCGCATGGAGCAGGACTACAACTCCCTGGTCGCCGCCGGCCCCTTGGTCGAGGCCTTGGCCAATGGTGTGATCCAGCGCGACATCCTGCGCGGCAAGCTGCACCGCCTGTCGCCACTGCTCGACTCGCTGCTGGGCACCTGGCAGGACTACGCCGCCGCCCGCAAGGAAGAGCTGGTCATCCAGGCCGAGCACTACAAGAACGAGCAGGATCACCTGCAGAACGACCAGCGTGGCGGCACCCAGGAGCTGATGCGCCTGGAGCGCGAGATCACCGGCGTACAGCGCTGGCTGGGCGAGTTGTCGGTGCTCAAGCACCGCTTTGCCCTGGTCGATGACGTCAAGGTCCTGGAGCAGCAATTGCTGGCCGCCAAGGATGCCCACGACGAACTGGCCGGCGCCCTGGCCCAGTCCCGCCAGTTCAGCGCCGAAGACCTGGAAGAGCGTCTGCGCGAGCTGGAAAAGCGCCTCAAGTCGGTCAAGCAGCAACTCGACCACGCCGACAACAACAGCTATGCGCGCCTGCGCGAAGAGTTCTCCCAGCAGGATGTCGAGCGCCTGATGCGCCTGTTCAACGGCGCGCTGTTCAGCCTGCCGCTGGGCGACCGCGGCATCGAGCTGGATGACAGCGACCTGTGGGTGAAGTCCCTGGAAGCGGTGCTCGACGGCTTCAAGGGTGAGCGTTTCGAAGCCCCGGGCCTGTCCATCGACCTCTCGCACATCGAGCCGCCGGCCTTGCAGGCCCTGGCCGACCGTGCCGCCCTGCGCGACCAGAAGGAGCGCCTGGAAAAAGAGCTCAAGCAGCTCAAGACCCAGCAGGCCGTGGCCGCCGACCGCGCCGCGAGCAAGACCCAGACCGAAGCGCTGTACCAGCAGGTACTGGATGCGCAGAAAGCCCTGGAAGACTTCCGCCGCACCCAGACCCTGTCTGCCGAGGAAGGCGACAAGCTCGAGCAACTGGCGCAGATGGAAGCCGCCCAGGACGAACTCAAGCGTTCCAGCGACGCCTTCACCGAGCGCGTCCAGCAGCTGTCGGCCAAGCTGCAGCTGGTCGGCCGGCAGATCGCCGACATGGAAGCCAAGCAGCGCACCCTCGACGACGCCCTGCGCCGTCGCCAGCTGCTGCCTGCCGACCTGCCGTTCGGCACGCCGTTCATGGAGCCGGTGGACGACTCCATGGACAACCTGCTGCCGCTGCTCAACGACTACCAGGACAGCTGGCAGGGCCTGCTGCGCGTCGACGGCCAGATCGAAGCACTGTACGCCCAGGTGCGCCTCAAGGGCGTGGCCAAGTTCGACAGCGAAGACGACATGGAGCGCCGCCTGCAGCTGCTGATCAACGCCTACTCGCACCGCACCGAAGAAGCCCTGACCCTGGGCAAGGCCCGCCGTGCAGCGGTCACCGACATCGCCCGGACCCTGCGCAACATCCGCAGCGACTACGACAGCCTCGAACACCAGCTGGCGCTGTTCAACCGCGAGATCAACAAGCGCCAGGTCTCCAACCTGGAGAGCTTCCGCATCGTACTGGCGCCGAACAAGGAAGCGCTCAAGCACATCGACCAGATCATCCACAGCGCCGGCCAGTATGAGGAAGGCGAGACCCTGTCGGTGTTCGACCTGACCCAGAGCGCCGAGCAGGACAACAAGAACGAAGAGGCCAAGGAGTACCTGGCACGGCTGGTGGCGGCCAACCACAACCAGCTGGGCCTGAAGGACCTGTTCGAACTGGCCTTCGAGATCACCAAGGTCGGTGGTCAGCCCGTGATCCACACCGACATCGACGGTGCAGCCTCCAACGGCACCACCATGACCATCAAGGCGCTGACCAACATGTACCTGTTGCTGCACCTGATGGACCGCGACCTGGCCGGTCGCGTGCGCCTGCCGTACTACCTGGACGAAGCGGCCGACATCGACGAACGCAACCAGGCCGCGCTGCTGGAGACCAGCCTGCAACTGGGCTTCGTACCAATCCTGGCGAGCGTGAAGCCGCAGGTGTCGGCGCGGGTGGCGATCGACCTGGAAGGCGGTAGCGGACCGAACGGGATCTACATCGACGAGGCGGACTGGAAGTTCATCAGCCGCCTGGATGAAGTGAAGGCGGTGGTGCGGGAAGAAGCCGAGGAAGAAACCTCGGCCTGATGAGCGCCAGGGGCCTTTGAGGCCCCATCGCCGGCTATGCCGGCTCCCACAGGGACCGATCCTTGTGGGAGCTGGCGTAGCCAGCGATAGGCTCAGCGCGGTGTCACTGCTGCGGCCACGGCAAGATCGGAATCGCCGTCACCGCATTCTGCGGGCTGCCTTCGATCAGCCGATCCGAGTACACCAGGTAGACCAGGGTGTTGCGCTTCTTGTCGAGAAAGCGCACCACCTGCATGGTCTTGAACACCAGCGAGGTGCGCTCCTTGAACACCTCGTCACCATCCTTGAGCTGTTCCTTGAAGCGGATCGGCCCCACCTGGCGACAGGCGATCGAGGCTTCGGCACGGTCCTCGGCCAGGCCCAGGCCACCCTTCACGCCGCCGGTCTTGGCCCGCGACAGGTAGCAGGTCACCCCTTCGACCTTCGGATCGTCGAACGCCTCGACCACGATGCGGTCGTTCGGCCCGACGAACTTGAACACGGTCGACACCTGGCCGATTTCCTCGGCTGACGCCACGACCGGCAAGGCCATCAGCGCCGCTGCAACTATTCCTTTGAACACGGCAGCATCCTCAGACCAGAATCAGGTTGTCACGGTGCACCAACTCAGGCTCGGCGCTGTAGCCCAGCAGGCCTTCGATGGCTTCGGAGGACTGACCGATGATCTTCTGCGCTTCCAGGGCGCTGTAGTTGGCCAGGCCACGGGCCACTTCCAGGCCGTCCGGGCCGACACAGACCACCATCTCGCCACGGCGGAAGCTGCCCTGCACGGTCTTGACCCCGACCGGCAACAGGCTCTTGTTGTCCTTGCGCAAGGCCTTCACCGCACCATCGTCCAGCACCAGGGTGCCACGGGTCTGCAGGTGGCCGGCCAGCCACTGCTTGCGTGCGGCCAGCATGCCGCGCTCAGGCGACAGCAGGGTGCCCAGGCGCTCACCGGCCTTGAGGCGGTCGAGCACGCGCTCCAGGCGCCCGCCGACGATAATGGTGTGGGCACCGGAACGGGCGGCCAGGCGCGCGGCGCGCAGCTTGGTCTGCATGCCGCCACGGCCCAGGGCGCCACCGGTGCCACCGGCCACGGCATCCAGGGCCGGATCGTCGGCACGGGCTTCGTAGATCAGCTGGGCATCGGGGTTGTTGCGCGGGTCGGCGTCGAACATGCCGTCACGGTCGGTGAGGATCACCAGCAGGTCGGCCTCCACCAGGTTGGCCACCAGGGCGGCCAGGGTGTCGTTGTCGCCGAAACGGATCTCGTCGGTGACCACGGTGTCGTTCTCGTTGATCACCGGCACCACGCCCAGCTCCACCAGGGTGCGCAGGGTGCTGCGAGCGTTGAGGTAACGCTTGCGGTCCGAGAGGTCGTCGTGGGTCAGGAGAATCTGCGCAGTGTGCCGGCCATGCTCGGCAAAGCTCGACTCCCAGGCCTGCACCAGGCCCATCTGGCCGATCGAGGCAGCAGCCTGCAGCTCGTTCATCGCACTCGGTCGCTTGGCCCAGCCCAGGCGGCTCATGCCCGCGGCCACCGCCCCCGACGACACCAGCACCAATTCGACACCCGCCTCATGCAACGCCACCATCTGCTCGACCCAGACACCCATGGCCGCGCGATCCAGGCCCTTGCCATCCGCTGTCAGCAGGGCACTGCCGATTTTCACGACCCAGCGCTGCGCACCCGTCACCTTGCTCCGCATCTTCTTCCAACCTATATAGATCTTTAGATACCAAAACGCCGCTCATCAGAGCGGCGTTTAGTGTACTGCAACGCGTCAGTCGCGCACGTAAATGATTTCCGGACCGTCTTCGTCGTCATCATCCCAATCGTCGTCATCGTCGTCGCCGATGTCGTGCACGCTCTTGACGCCGCTGCGGCGCAGGGCGCGCGCATCGTCCAGGGCCTGCAACTGGGCACGGGCTTCGTCTTCGATGCGCTGGTCGAGCTCGGCCAGCTCTTGGGCGTAGGCCGGGTCGTTGGCCAGGCGGTCGGCGCGGTCTTCGAGGTAACGCATCAGGTCGTGGCTGAGCTGCTCGGTGCCCTGCTTGGAGATGGCCGAGATCACATAGACCGGGCCTTCCCACTGCAGGCGTTCGACCACTTCCTTGACCCGCTCGTCGCGCTCGTCGTCCATGACCATGTCGGCCTTGTTCAGCACCAGCCAGCGCTCACGCTCGGCCAGCGACGGGCTGAACTGGGTCAGCTCGTTGACGATCACTTCGGCGGCATCGGCCGGGCTGCTTTCGTCCAGCGGGGCCATGTCGACCAGGTGCAGCAGCACGCGGGTACGGGCCAGGTGCTTGAGGAAGCGGATGCCCAGGCCGGCACCTTCGGAGGCGCCTTCAATCAGGCCGGGAATGTCGGCGATGACGAAGCTCTTCCAGCGGTCGACGCTGACCACGCCCAGGTTCGGCACCAGGGTGGTGAACGGGTAGTCGGCGACTTTCGGCTTGGCGGCCGACACCGAGCGGATGAAGGTGCTCTTGCCGGCGTTCGGCAGACCCAGCAGGCCGACGTCGGCCAGCACTTTCATTTCCATCTTCAGATCACGCTGCTCGCCTGGCTTGCCTGGCGTGGTCTGGCGTGGGGCGCGGTTGGTGCTGGACTTGAAGCGGGTGTTACCCAGACCGTGCCAGCCGCCTTGGGCGACCATCAGCGTCTGACCGTCCTTGACCAGGTCGCCGATGACTTCCTGGGTGGCGGAATCGATCACGGTGGTGCCGACAGGTACACGCAGGAACAGATCCTCGCCCTTCTTGCCGGTGCAGTCGGTGCTGCCGCCGTTGGAGCCGCGCTGGGCCTCGTGATGGCGGGTGTAGCGATAGTCGACGAGGGTATTGAGGTTCTCGTCGGCCACCATGAACACCGAGCCGCCGTCACCACCGTCACCGCCGTTGGGACCACCGTTCTCGATGAATTTTTCGCGGCGGAAGCTCATGCAACCATTACCGCCGTCACCGGCTTTGACCCGGATCGATACTTCGTCAACAAACTTCATAAAAACCGCCTCTCGTCAGCTGGACGAGCTGAATGACTCAAAGACATAAGGCTCTTGCAAAAGTGAGCGCGGCGGCCCCCGTCAACGACCGTAACACCAGCGCCGGCAGCCCATACAAACAGCTTTGCAAGAGACTCACCCCACAAACGAAAAAGCCCCGTCGCAAGACAGGGCTTTTCCAGCGATCGCGCGATTACTCGGCAACGACGCTCACGTAACGACGATTGAACTCGCCTTTTACTTCGAACTTGATCTTACCCGCGATCTTGGCGAACAGGGTGTGATCCTTGCCCATGCCAACGCCGTAGCCAGCGTGGAATTGGGTGCCGCGCTGACGCACGATGATGTTGCCAGGAACGATAGCCTGGCCGCCATACATCTTCACGCCAAGGCGTTTGGCTTCTGAGTCGCGACCGTTACGGGTACTACCACCAGCTTTTTTGTGTGCCATGGTTCAATTCTCCAGAAATGGGATTTTGGCGATTAAGCCGAAATACCGGTGATCTTGATTTCGGTGAACCACTGGCGGTGGCCCATACGCTTCATGTGGTGCTTACGGCGACGGAACTTGATGATGCGAACTTTGTCGTGACGACCTTGCGAGATCACTTCAGCAACAACCTTGGCACCAGCAACGACTGGAGCGCCGATGTTCACGTCGTCGCCATTGGCAACCAACAGAACGCGGTCGAAAGTAACGGATTCGCCAGTGGCGACTTCCAGTTTTTCGATTTTCAGGTATTCACCTTCGGCGACTTTGTACTGCTTGCCACCGGTAACAATTACTGCATACATGGTATTTCTCCGATAATCCTGCTCACCCAGCTCTTTATAGGAAGAGTATTGGCTGGCATGGCTGCATAGGGCTGGAACGGCCCAGTGCAATTGCGTAAGGCAGGTGCTGCCCAGGAAGTTCAGGGTGCGCGATTGTACGCAAGCCACGCGCCCCTTGCAAGTCCCGCCCCCGGCCCGCCGGGACCGCGCCTTGACACGCCGGGACCCGCGACCTAGCATGCCGCGCAACCTTTATGGAGCACCTGTGGCCGATGCAACCCCAAGCTTTCTACCGCGCGGTAGCGGACGACTTCAGCGCCGTTGACGAGATTATCAAGAAACAGCTGACTTCGCGTGTACCGCTGGTATCGAAAATCGGCGATTACATCACGTCGGCTGGCGGCAAGCGCCTGCGCCCGCTGCTGGTTCTGTTGTGTGGCAAGGCCCTGGGCCGCGAAGGCGACGATGTGCGCCTGCTGGCTGCCACCATCGAATTCCTGCACACCGCCACCCTGCTGCACGACGACGTGGTCGACATGTCCGGCATGCGCCGTGGGCGCTCCACCGCCAACGCGCTGTGGGGCAATGCGCCAAGCGTACTGGTCGGCGACTTCCTCTATTCGCGTTCGTTCGAGATGATGGTCGAACTGGGCTCGATGCCGGTCATGCAGATTCTGTCCAAGGCCACCCGGGTCATCGCCGAGGGCGAAGTCCTGCAGTTGTCCAAAGTGCGCGATGCCAGCACCACCGAAGAAGTCTACATGGACGTCATTCGTGGCAAGACCGCCATGCTGTTCGAGGCCTCGACCCACAGCGCCGCCGCCCTGGCCGGGGCCACCCCCGAGCAGAGCGAAGCCCTGCGCACCTTCGGCGACCATCTGGGCGTGGCCTTCCAGCTGGTCGACGACCTGCTCGACTACAAGGGCGATGCCCAGACCCTGGGCAAGAACGTCGGCGACGACCTGGCCGAAGGCAAGCCGACCCTGCCGCTGATCTACACCATGCGCGAAGGCACCGCCGAACAGGCCGCACTGGTCCGCCAGGCGATCCAGAAGGGTGGCATCGAGGACCTGGAAAGCATCCGCGCCGCGGTCGAAGCCTCCGGTTCCCTGGACTACACCGCCCAGCTCGCCCGCGACTACGTAGCCCGCGCCATCGCCTGCCTGGACGTGCTGCCGGCCAGTGAGTACCGCGACGCCCTGGTGGAACTGAGCGAATTCGCCGTCGCCCGCACCCACTGATACGTCACCTCCCCGATCGCGGGGCAAGCCCGCTCCTACAGCCGTAGGAGCGGGCTTGCCCCGCGATTGCATTCGCCCTTCGCCAACAAAACCCTATATAATGTAGGTTTTGTACCCGCTTGTCTTGAGGAACCCCAGTGAGCACTTTGCCACCCTGCCCCAAATGCAACTCCGAATACACCTACGAAGACGGCACCCAGCTGATCTGCCCCGAGTGCGCCCACGAGTGGTCGGCGAGCGGTGAGGCCGAAGCGGCAAGCGACGAGACGGTGAAGAAGGATGCCGTGGGCAACGTCCTGCAGGACGGCGACACCATCACCGTGATCAAGGACCTGAAGGTCAAGGGCACCTCGCTGGTGGTCAAGGTCGGCACCAAGGTCAAGAACATCCGCCTGTGCGATGGCGACCACGACATCGACTGCAAGATCGACGGCATCGGCCCGATGAAGCTGAAGTCGGAATTCGTCCGCAAGGTTTGACCCCTGTGGTTCCGGGGCTGGTCGTCAGCCTCGGAACGGCACGCAGCACCCTCCGGCATTTTTTTTGCCAATAGGCGCTTGCTATTTTGATAATAAGAATTATTCTCATTGGACGCTTCCAAGGAGAATAGCCATGACTTATCTGATAGACGCCTGGCTTGACCGCCCCCATCCGTACCTGCGCATCCTGCACCGGGAAACCGGCGAGGTCTGTGCCGTGCTTGAAGAAGAAGCACTGGACGAACTGCGCGACCAGGGTGACCTGGATCTCAATGGTCTGAACTCGAATGAGCCGATCGTGCTCAAGGAATTGGTGAGGAACCTGTTCCTGTTCTGCTATGCCCGGGCGTTGCGCCCTGGCGGCGGGGCCGACTGGAACTGAAAAGCATCGCGGGACAAGCCCGCTCCTACAGGGGCAATTGCTGTGGGAGCGGGCTTGCCCCGCGATCAGGTATTACAGAACGTCCAGCAGCTCGACGTCGAACACCAGCACGCTGTGCGGCGGGATGCTGCCGACGCCCTGGGCGCCGTAAGCCAGCTCGCTCGGCACGTACAGGCGCCATTTGCTACCGGCGTTCATCAGTTGCAGGGCTTCGGTCCAGCCGGCGATCACGCCGCTGACCGGGAACTCGGCAGGCTGGCCACGCTCGTAGGAGCTGTCGAACACGGTGCCGTCGATCAGGGTGCCGTGGTAGTGGGTGCGCACGCTGTCTTCGCGGCTTGGCTTGGCGCCTTCGCCTGCGGTCAGGACTTCGAACTGCAGGCCCGAGGCCAGGGTGGTGATACCGTCACGCTTGGCGTTTTCAGCCAGGAACGCTTTACCTTCGCCAGCGGCCGCTTCGGCCTTGGCAGCGGCTTCGGCCTGCATGATTTCACGGATGACCTTGAAGCTGGCCGACAGGTCTGCTTCGCTGACGCGGCTGTCCTGGCCGTTGAAGGCGTCGGTCAGGCCGGCCAGGATCGCTTCCAGGCTCACGCCCGGTGGCGGGTTGTCACGCAGTTGGCCACCCAGCTGACGGCCGATGCCGTAGCTGACGCGCGTTTCGTCGGTAGACAGGTTGATTTCGGACATTTGCTTGCTCCGCTGCAGGGCGCACGACAACTGCGCCCTTTATGAAAAGGGGGAGCAGACTAGCACACTGCGGCAAAGCAGTTCAGCTACCAGGCAGAACGGCGCGGCATCGGGATTTTCAGGTCGCCGTCGCCGGCGCTGCCAGCGCCGCACATCTCATCATCCATCGACCAATGCACCATGTGCACCGGCACGGAGGGCAAACCGTTGAGCAGACGCTGTGCATCGACCACTGAATGCACTTTCACCCGCTGTCCATGTTTGTCATCCAATGGATGGGCGTGGCCCTTGACCCGGGCTTCGATAATGAAATCGCCGCCTTCGAGGGCAATCAGGTTGAGTTCTTCGACATGACCGGCCTTGGCCTCTGTGCTCAGTTGTTGAAGGTTCATGGGGATACCTCGCGACTGGAACGTTGAGCAGGCACTTCGGGTGACGGTTCATTTTTTGTACAGCACGCGATAAAGCACAAGGCAAAAACGCAACCGCCCGTCCGTTTTGCAACGGACGGGCGGTCGTTTAGTACGCCGATCGGACGATCAGTGCTTGGTCAGCTTGTCCAGGTAACCCATGGCGAAGGCCGATACCACGAAGGTCATGTGGATGATCACGTACCACATCAGGTATTCGGTCTCGATGTTGCGCGCATCCATGAACACCCGCAGCAGGTGGATCGAGGAGATCGCCACGATGGACGCGGCAACTTTCATCTTCAACGAAGACGAGTCCATCTTGCCCAGCCAGTTGAGCTTTTCCTTGTCTTCATCGATGTCCAGCTGCGAAACGAAGTTCTCATAACCGGAGATCATCACCATCACCAGCAGGCCACCGACCAGGGCCATGTCGATCAGCGACAGGATCACCAGGATCAGGTCGGCTTCGGCCAGCGAGAAGATGTTAGGCAGGACGTGGAAGATCTCCTGGAAGAACTTCAGTGCCAGCGCCAGTAGGCCCAACGACAGGCCAAAATAGATTGGCGCGAGCAGCCAGCGCGAGGCATACATCGCATTTTCGATAATACGTTCCATTGAAAATCCGTCAGATGGCAAAAAAGCGAGCGCGAGTATAACAGCCAGTCATGACAGGAAAAGCCCGTGGCACGCTGCCACAGGCGCGATGATCAGCCACCCCGGGCGCGTCAGGTTTCCGGGTGGAACTGAATGTCGCCGACGTGATGGACGCGCTCGCCATTGACCCGACGCAACTGGGCCTGTAGGTGCACGCACCAGATCTGCGGGTCGTCGGCCACCTGGTAACCGTGCAGGGTCAGGCTGTCGACTATGGCGTTAAGGACCGATTCGGCCACAAAGGGTCCATGGAACGGCCCCTGGGCCTTGATGGCGGAAGGTTGTTCGCCAGCCATGCCGGCGGCGAACAGCAGGGTCCACATGCCGTTGTCGCCGGCCAGTGGGCGGATGCTGCATTCAATGCGGGTCACCAGGCCCAGGCATTGGCGGGTGAGGCTGAGGCTGCGCGGCATGGCGGCGATCCTCGGTAAACCCTGTGTTCAGCCCTGCGGGCAAGGCTGTTTCAATCCTGTGGTTATTGCGCTCCCTGCTTTGAAGCATAGAAGAAATCCACCCGGGTGTAGAAAAACCGGCGCCCGGCGGTCACGACCGCCTGGGCGCCGATAATTTGACTCAGGACAGCTTGACTTGGGCCAGCGGCTGCTCGGCGTGCTCCTTCTCGGCCTCCTTGAGCTCTTCCTCGCCGATCATCTCGGCGATCACCCGCAAGCGCTCCACCACCCGGGCGTTGACGCTGCCCTCGGGGAATTGCCCATCGGCATCCGGCTCGCCCGCCGCTTCGCCAACCAGCAGGCTCAGTGCCTCGTCGGCCTGGCTGACCGCATAGACGTGGAACATGCCGGCACGTACCGCCTGCAGCACCCGCTCATCCAGCATCAGGGTGGCGACGTTGGCCCGCGGGATGATTGCTCCCTGCTCACCGGTCAGGCCACGGGCCTCGCAGAGACGGAAGAAGCCTTCGATCTTCTCGTTGACCCCACCGACCGCCTGCACCTCACCGAACTGGTTGATGGAACCGGTAATGGCAAAGCACTGCTTGAGCGGCGTCTTCGACAGCGCCGAGATCAAGGTGCAGGCCTCGCCCAGCGACGCACTGTCACCATCCACATAGCCGTAGGACTGCTCCAGGGCAATGCTCGCCGAGATCGCCAGCGGGAACTCCTGGGCATAACGACTGCCCAGGTAGCCGGTGAGGATCATCACCCCCTTGGAGTGAATCGGCTGGCCGAGGTTGACCTCGCGCTCGATGTCGACGATGCCGCTGCCACCGGGATAGACCGTGGCGGAAATCCGCGCCGGTATGCCGAAGGCCGAGTCGCCGACCTCCAGCACCGTCAGGCCGTTGCACTTGCCCACCGCCGCGCCTTCGGTATCGATGAGGATGATCCCGGCCAGCATGTCGTCGAGGATCCGCGCCGACACCCGTCCGGTGCGGGTGGCCTTGGCCTTGAGCGCCCGTTCGATATGGCCGGCATCGGTCATCTCATCGTTGGCCAGGTGACGGATGAAATCCGCTTCGCTGACCAGCTGGAACAGGTCGCCAATGCGCGCCGACAGCCGGCCCTGGTGTTCGGCCAGGCGCGCACTGTAGGTCGCCAGGCGTGCCACTGCATCGGCGCTCAGGGGCGCCATGCCCTCCTCGCTGGTACGGGTCTTGAGCAACTGGGCGAACTGCTCCAGGCTCTCGTCGACCATGGGGATGTCTTCATCGAAGTCCACCAGCACCCGAAACATCTCCTGGAAGTCCGGATCGTGGTCCTGCAGCGCGTAATAAAGCTGGCGTGCGCCGATGATGATGACCTTGATCTGCAGCGGGATCATCTGTGGCGTCAGCGACACGGTCGCCACCCGGCCGAGCTCGCCCAGCGGCGACTCCATCTTCAGCTTGCGCGATTGCAGGGCACGCTTGAGCGCATCCCAGACAAAGGGCTCGCCGAGCATCTTCTCGGCTTCCAGGATCAGGAAGCCCCCATTGGCGCGATGCAAGGCACCTGGACGCAACTGGCGGTAGGAGGTGTACAGCGCGCCCTGGTCGGTGCTGTATTCGATCCGGCCGAACAGATTGTCGTAGGTAGGGTGCGGCTCGAACACCACCGGCGCACCGCCACTGGCGTGATGGCCGACCACCAGGCTCGGCGCGTACTGCTCTTCGAGCATCTTGCGCGCCACTGCATCGACCTTGCTGTCATCGACCAGTTGCTCGACCACGGTACGCAGCAGGTTGACCTGCATAGACTGCAGGTAGGCACAGACTTCGGCGTTTTCCGCGTATTTTTCCGACAAGGGCGCCAGCAACGGTTGCAACGCCAAGGTGATGGTTTCTTCGTTCAGTTGGCGCAGCTGGTTGCTCGACTCACGCTTCCATTGCGGCAGGCTGGCCAGCTCCTCGTTGAGGCGCTCCTCCAGGGCGGCGATGTCTTCATGGAAGCGTTCGCGCTCGGACTCCGGCAACTGGCCGAACTCGGCTTCGTCCAGGGCCTTGCCGTCGAGCATCGGGGTGAACGCCACATTGCTGCTGTCACGGTACAGGGCCACGTCCTTTTCCAGCGAGGCCCGCTCGATCACATCCAGGGCCCGGTCGTAGCGCTGGTTGAAGGCGCGGTCGATGGCGCTTTTCTTCTGCTGGTAGGACGGGTGCTCGAACACCGCGGGGAAGGTCGCGACCAGGTTGTCGATCAGGTGACCGATGTCGCTGGCGAACACACCCGCGCTGCCGGGCGGCAATTCCAGGGCCCGCGGCTCCCGGGGCTCTTCGAAGTTGTTGACATAGACCCAGTCCGACGGCGTGTGCAGGCGCTTGCCTTCGGCCTTGAGGTAGCGTTTGACGAACGAAAAACGCCCGGTGCCGGGCTCGCCCATGACAAAAACGTTGTAACCGGGACGTGGCATGGCGACGCCAAACTGCAAGGCTTCGACAGCACGTTCCTGGCCAAGCACACCGCGAAAAGGCTCCAGATCATTGGTGGTGGAAAAAGCGAACTGTTCGGCGGAAAACGGCCGGGTCAAGGCTTCTGGCGCAAGACGCAGGCTCGCAGCGACAGGATCGGGCATCGGGCTTCCTTACTTCGGCGGGGCAGATGAAAGCATTCTGGCGCCGCCCGACCGCGCCTTGCAAGGCTCATCGCTACAATATGTCGCAGTGTCCAAAACCCGCTCTACGTCAATTTTTCCAGGCAATTTTTCGCAATAAGTTCCCGAAGACTTAGATCGTGCCTAAACTCCAAGCTGCGCGGCTGGGTAAACAACCGACCCGCCCCTGGCAACCGCTCTACAGCTATGCCAGATAACCCTGACTTTTGGTTTGCACGACTAAACGAGAACATTGCTATGAAACGGATTCTTCTGGGTACTCTGTTCACCGCGGTTTCCATCAATGCCATGGCCCAGGCGCCAGGCGGACCGGACTGCGGTTGGGGCAACATGCTGTTCGAAGGCCAGCGCGGCACGCCGGCCCACTTCCTCGCATCCACCACCAACGGCACCTCCGGCAACGCCACCTTCGGCATGACCTCGGGCACCAACGGCTGCTCGACCAACGCGGCGCTGACCTATGGCGGTAAATCCTGGTTCGCCATGAACGGCATGATGAACGAGCTCTCCGAAGACATGGCCAAAGGCCAGGGCGAAGCCTTGACCACCTATGCCGTGGTGCTTGGTGTCGCACCGCAAGACCGTGCCCACTTCGCCGCCGTCACACACCAGCACTTCCAGGAAATCTTCAAGACAGCCGACGTCACCGCAGAAGATGTCCACAGCAACACCCTGGCCGTACTGAAAGGCGATCCACGCCTGGCCAAATACGCGACCGAGGCTTGATTCGGTCCACCCGCCCCCTGCGGGGGCGGGTTGCTTCCTGCCTCTATCGGCATCATTCAGACGTAGTTGCCCGACATGCTCAAACGCCTTGCCTACCTGGCGCTCTGTGCCTGCGCCCCGCTGCACGCTGCTCCCTCGTTCGATGATGCGCGCCTCGCGCAACTGGCCGCCGACCGCTACTGGATCGCCCTGGGACACTACGAAACCGCCAAGCTCGGCGGCTGGCGCAGCTATGTGGATGACCGGCGCTTCTTCCTCGCCGAAGACGGCGCTCACCACCCCGACCAGGAACTGCGCGCCACCGTCCAGGCCCTGTATGCACCGGCCAGCCTGGGCGACCAGCATGCCCAATGCGTGTTCCCGGCGCGCACCCGCTGGCTGCGCGAGCAACTGCAGCTCGATGACCTGCCCGCCCCTGACTGCACGCAATACACCCAGTGGTTCAAGGATGTCGCGCCGCACAGCGCGGTGATGATCTTCCCGGCCGCCTACCTCAACAGTCCCTCGTCGATGTTCGGCCATACCCTGCTGCGCATCGACCAGGCCGACGTGCAAAGCAACGAGACTGCACTGCTCAGTTACGCGATCAACTTCGGCGCCTATATCGAAGGCAGCGACAACAGCATTCTCTACGCCTGGAAAGGCCTGATGGGCGGCTATCCGGGCCTGTTCGCCCTGGTGCCCTACCAGGAAAAACTCTCCGAGTACCGCAGCCTGGAAAACCGCGACCTGTGGGAATACCAGTTGAACCTGACCCCGGAAGAAACCGGGCGCATGGTCGAACACGTCTGGGAGCTCAAGCAGATCCAGTTCGACTATTTCTTCTTCGATGAAAACTGCTCCTATCGCCTGCTGGAACTGCTGCAGGTGGCCCGCCCGAGCCTGGACCTGACCTCGCAGTTCCCGTTGACGGCGATCCCTACCGACACGGTCAAGGCGGTCAAGCAGGCGGGGCTGGTCGAACGCATCGACTACCGTCCCTCACGTGAACGCGAGCTGCTTGAACGCGCCAAGCCCCTGAGTGGTGAGGAACAACAGCAGGTGCTGGCGCTCAGCGCCGATACCACGCAGTTGCAGAGCCCCGGATTCATCGCCCGGCCACGCGAGCGCCAGGCCTTGATCCAGGACGCCGCCTACCGTCTGGAGCGCTACCGCGCCAATGGCCAGGAGCGTGACCCGGCGCGCAGCAAACGCAGCTTCGAACTGCTGCGGGCAATCAACCGCAATCCGCCACCGGCGCTAGACATCGAACGCCCCGGCCTGCCCGAGGACGGCCATCAGTCGCGCACCTGGCAACTGGGCGTGGGCACCCGCGAAGACCGCGCCTTTGCCGAGTACGGCCTGCGCATGGCCTACCACGACCTCAACGACAACGCCTACGGTTTCCCGCTGGGCGCGCAGATCGAGATCCTCCAGCTCAAGCTGCGTCAGTACGAGAACAACGACTGGCAGGTGCAGCGCCTTGACCTGGCCACCATCCGCTCGCTGACCCCGCGCAACGACCTGCTGAAACCCTGGTCGTGGCAGGTGACCGGTGGTCTTGAACGGGTACTGGGCAAGCACGAGGACGATGTGCTGGTCAGCCACGTCAATGGCGGTGCCGGTGGTACCTGGCAACTGGCCGACGCAATGCTCGGCTTCGCCCTGGGTACCGTGCGGGTCGAGCACAACAATGACTTCGCCGAATTCATCGCCCCGGCTGCCGGCTTCAATACCGGCCTGTTGTGGCGCAACCCGCTGGGCAACCTGAGCCTGGAAGCCAAGGGCGACTATTTCACCAATGGCGAAGTGCGTCGCAGCCTGAGCCTCAATCAGCAATGGGAGCTGTCGCAGGACCTGGGGGTGCGCCTGAGTGCGAAGCGCGAGTTCAGTCAATTGGCGTCAGCGCAGAACGAGGTGATGCTGGAGCTCAAGTGGTATCACTACTAGGAAGCCTTCGCCGGCCCCGACTGTAGCCGCTGCCGCCAGGCTGCGATCGGCCGCGTAGCGGCCGCAAAACCTGACAACCCGGTAGGTCTGGCTTACCGCGGTGCCTGGGTTGCGACTGCTGCGCAGTCGATCGCAGCCTGGCGGCAGCGGCTACAGGGCCAAGGCGGTATTTCCGACAGTGAAGCAAGGTGCTGATCACATCCTTTTGACAAGGCATCGACAAACCACCCCCTAGACTTTCCCTGGCAAGCGGAGAGTCTGGACATGCGGTGGTTTGGGTTGCTGTTGGTGATAATGGCTGCATTCACGGGTTGCGAATCGACCCATGAACAATTGATCAATCAAGGCTATCCGCCGGCCTATGCCGACGGCTTCCAGGACGGCTGCAGCAGCGGTCGCCAGGCCGCCGGCGTGATGGAAGGCGACTTTCGCAAGGACGTACCGCGCTACCTGCACAACCGCCAGTACGAGACCGGCTGGGACGACGGTTTTCGCCAGTGCCACGCCATGCAGGAGAACCAGGACCTGCAGGACTACCGCGCACGCCATTGGGATGAGCGCGACGAGCAGTGGCAAGAGGAAAAGGACCGTGACGCCGCCCGCGCCTATCGACGCAAGTAAGTCGCAAACGGGCAACCAAAGAAACGACCGGCATGTCAGTATGGTCTTCAGAGAAAGGAGACCTTCATGAGCCGAGCATTCGTCAACGAAGAGCTGGCCGCCGAGCAGGCCGACACGCCGGTGGAGCGCAGGGTCAGCGAGCAGCCCAACTACGTCACCGCCCAGGGCCTGGTCCAGCTGCAACAGCGGGTCAGTGAACTCAATGCCCTGCGCACCGCACTGCAGGCACAAGGCGAGCAGGCCGACAAGCAGCGCCTGGCCGACAGCGAACGCGACCTGCGCTACTTCACCGCGCGCCTGCAAAGCGCCCAGGTGGTGCCCAGGGCGAGCGCCACGGACAAGGTGCAGATCGGCAGCCGGGTGACCTATCTCGATGAACAGAACCAGCAGCATGAGGTGCAACTGGTCGGTGAAGACCAGGCCGATGCCGCCCATGGCCTGATCAACTGGGGCTCACCCCTGGGTCGGGCGCTGCTGGGTGCCGCGCCCGGGGATGTAGTGCTGTGGCGACGACCGGCTGGGGATCAGTCGATCGAGATCGTCGCCATCACACCCCAGGATTAGACCACGCCCTGGGCCAACATGGCGTCGGCGACCTTCACGAAGCCCGCGATGTTGGCGCCCTTGACGTAGTTGATGCGGCCGTTTTCCTCGCCGTAGTGCACGCAGGCATGGTGGATCGACTGCATGATGTTGTGCAGCTTGCTGTCCACTTCACCCGCGGTCCACAGCAGTCGCATGGCGTTCTGCGACATCTCCAGGCCACTCACCGCAACACCGCCGGCGTTGGAAGCCTTGCCCGGAGCGAACAGGATGCCCGCTTCGATGAAGATATCCACAGCTTCCAGCGTGGTCGGCATGTTCGCCCCTTCGGCCACGCAGATGCAGCCGTTGCGCAACAAGGTGCGGGCGTCTTCGGGGTCCAGCTCGTTCTGGGTCGCGCATGGCAGGGCGATGTCGCACGGCAGGTTCCATGGGCGCTCGCCCTTGCGGAACTCCAGGCCGAAACGCTCGGCCAGCTCGCTGATGCGGCCGCGCTTGACGTTCTTGAGCTCCATCAGTGCATCCCATTGCTCGTCGGTCAGGCCCGCTTCGCAGAACAGGGTGCCTTCGGAGTCGGACAGCGAGATCACCTTGCCGCCCAGGTCCATGACCTTGCGCGCGGCGTACTGGGCCACGTTGCCGGAGCCGGAGATGGCCACGCGGCTACCGTCGATACGCTGGTCCTGGCGCTTGAGCATTTCTTCGGCAAAGTAGACGCAGCCGTAGCCGGTAGCTTCCGGACGGATCAGGCTGCCGCCGTAGGTCATGCCCTTGCCGGTCAGCACCGAGGTGAACTCGTTGGCCAGGCGCTTGTACTGGCCGAACATGTAGCCGATTTCACGCGCACCCACACCGATATCACCGGCCGGTACGTCGAGGTCGGCGCCAATGTGGCGATACAGCTCGCTCATGAAGGCCTGGCAGAAGCGCATGACTTCGGCATCGCTCTTGCCCTTGGGATCGAAGTCCGAACCACCCTTGCCAC
Organism: Pseudomonas sp. NPDC090755; assembly: GCF_044769005.1. Classification (NCBI taxonomy): domain Bacteria; kingdom Pseudomonadati; phylum Pseudomonadota; class Gammaproteobacteria; order Pseudomonadales; family Pseudomonadaceae; genus Pseudomonas; species Pseudomonas sp. NPDC090755. The sequence goes on from NZ_JBIVXC010000002.1 coordinate 576,667, forward strand.
CGCCCATGGGCAGCGAGGTCAGGGAGTTCTTGAACACCTGCTCGAAGGCCAGGAACTTGAGCACGCCCAGGTTCACCGACGGGTGGAAACGCAGGCCGCCCTTGTACGGGCCGATGGCGCTGCTCATCTGGATGCGGTAGCCGCGGTTGACCTGGACCTTGCCGGCATCGTCCGTCCACGACACGCGGAACAGGATCGCCCGCTCAGGCTCGACCATGCGTTCGAGGATGCCGGCCTTGAGGTAATGAGGATTGGCTTCGAGGAACGGCCAGAGGCTGCGTAGCACCTCTTCGACGGCCTGGTGGAATTCAGGCTGGGCAGGGTCGCGTTGTTTGAGGCGCGCGAGGAAGTCTTCGACGGATTCGAACATTTAGACATTCACCAGATAGAGTTGGACTTGTGTTTTTTTCCCGACTTTACCAAGAACTCATCGCACCGCGACAGGGCAATATGTCGTTTTTATGAAATTAAACGGTGCATTTGTATAAGTGTATACAAACTGAAAAGCATCGCTGGCTACGCCAGCTCCCACAGAAAACCCCGTGGGAGCTGGCGTAGCCAGCGATAAGGCCAACGCAAATCCAGGCAAAAAAAACGGGGCCCGAAGGCCCCGTTTTAGTGCAAAACCCGGCAGGTCATGCCAGTTTTTTGTGCCGTACCCGGTGCGGTTGGGCAGCAGCTTCGCCCAGGCGCTTCTTGCGATCGGCTTCGTACTCGGTGTAGTTGCCCTCGAAGAAGACCGCTTGCGAGTCGTCTTCGTACGCCAGGATGTGGGTGGCCACGCGGTCCAGGAACCAGCGATCGTGAGAGATCACGATGGCGGCGCCCGGGAAGTCCAGCAGGGCTTCCTCCAGCGAACGCAGGGTTTCCACGTCCAGGTCGTTGGACGGTTCGTCGAGCAGCAGGACGTTGGCGCCCTCCTTGAGGGTCAGGGCCAGGTGCAGGCGGCCACGCTCACCACCGGAGAGGTCCTTGACGAACTTCTGCTGGTCGCCACCCTTGAAGTTGAAACGGCCGACGTAGGTACGCGACGGAATCTCGTAGGTGCCGATCCGCAGCTGGTCGGAACCGTCGGAGATCTGCTGGAACACGGTCTTGTTGCCGTCCAGGTCCTCGCGGCTCTGGTCGACGCAGGCCAGTTGTACGGTTTCGCCGATCTCGATGCTGCCCGAGTCCGGCTGTTCCTTGCCCATCAGCATGCGGAACAGGGTCGATTTACCGGCACCGTTACCACCGATCACGCCGACGATGGCGCCTTTTGGCATGCTGAACGACAGGTTGTCGATCAGTACGCGGTCGCCGTAGCCCTTGGTGACGTTCTTGAACTCGATGACCTTGTCGCCCAGGCGAGGACCGGCCGGGATGTAGATCTCGTTGGTTTCGCTGCGCTTCTGGAATTCCTGCGACTGCATTTCCTCGAAGCGTTGCAGACGGGCCTTGGACTTGGACTGGCGGGCCTTGGCGCCTTTGCGCACCCACTCCAGCTCTTCCTTCATGGCCTTTTCATGGGCCGACTGCTGCTTGGACTCCTGGGCCAGACGATCGGACTTGGCTTCCAGCCAGCCGGAGTAGTTGCCTTCGTACGGGATACCGGCGCCACGGTCGAGTTCGAGGATCCAGCCAGCGACGTTGTCGAGGAAGTAACGGTCGTGGGTAATGGCCACAACGGTGCCCGGGAAGTCGTGCAGGAAGTGCTCCAGCCAGGCGACGGAATCGGCGTCCAGGTGGTTGGTCGGCTCGTCCAGCAGGAGCATGTCGGGGGCCGACAGCAGCAGGCGGCACAGGGCTACGCGGCGCTTCTCGCCACCAGACAGGTGTTCGACCCTGGCGTCCCAGGCCGGCAGGCGCAGCGCATCGGCGGCGACTTCCAGCTGGCGTTCCAGGTTGTGACCGTCGGCGGCCTGCAGGATGGCTTCCAGCTTGGCCTGCTCGGCGGCCAGCTTGTCGAAGTCGGCATCCGGTTCGGCATAGGCGGCATAGACCTCGTCCAGGCGCGCCTGGGCGTCCTTGATCACGCTGACCGCTTCCTCGACCACTTCACGCACGGTCTTGGCCGGATCCAGTTGCGGTTCCTGCGGCAGGTAACCGATGTTCAGCTCCGGCATCGGGCGGGCTTCACCGTCGAACTCGGTGTCGACGCCAGCCATGATCTTGAGCAGGGTGGATTTACCCGAGCCGTTCAGGCCCAGCACGCCGATCTTGGCGCCTGGGAAAAACGACAGGGAGATGTTCTTCAAGATTTCCCGCTTCGGCGGGACAACCTTGCCCAGCCGATGCATGGTATAGACGTATTGAGCCATGGAAAAACCTAGCGTCAGAGACGAAATAATGAGAGTGATGCAGATGAAGGAAGCCGCAGCTTCCAGGAAAGGGCCAAAGCTACCGTAATGCGCCTTGTTGGGCAAACCGCCGACGAACAGGGCTGGCACTTTGCCACGTTTGCGGGCATGCTAGCCGCCCTTCGGGCGTCGGCCTTATGATGCGTCACCGGAGTCGCCGCCAGGACCGCGGCATTTGCCAGCCAGCAGCTCTAAACCTGCCATCCCGTCATACCGCAGGACCACCGTTTGACCAATCTCAATCAGCCGACTCCATTGCGCAAACCGTCCAGCGCGTCCGGCTCACTCTTGCGCGGCTCCCTGAAAAGCGCCCTGGCCCTGCTGGTCCTGCTGTTGCTCGGCCTGCTGCTCTGGCAACTGGTCGACCAGTATCGTCATACCCAGGCCGATCAGCATCAGCACAGCCTCAATGCCAGCGCCGAACTGGCCGACCACATGACCCTGAACATGGCGCTCAAGGCACAGGTAGCGCAGAACCTGGTGCAGCCCTATCGCTCGCCGCCCGCGTCGGCGCAGGTGCCCCAGATTCTGGCCCGCCTGCAGGCGCAGTTGCCGGCCCTGCAAAGCCTGGCCTGGATCGACGCAGACGGTGCCATCCTTGTCGACAGCCTGGGTAAAACACCGGATCGCCACACCCTGGACGAGTTGCTGCGACTCAATCAGGGCCGCACACACTACTTCAGCAATTCCGCAGATAACCGGCACATCTACCTGCTGCTGCGCCAGAACGGCGACAAACCCGGCTATTGGCTACTGCGCCTGGGGCCTGGCTACTACACCGAACTGACCTCGCACCTGGACCGCCCCAACCATCCGCTGTGGTTGCTGGAAAACAGCCGCACCGGCGAGATCATCAATCGCCACCAGCCCACTCCGGGCAGTGACGAGCCGCTGCAAAGCGTCATGCTGGCCTTCCTCGACAACAGCACCTGGCAACTGCGCGGCCTGTTCGATGCCGGGCTGGCCCGTGAGCGGCTATTGCCGGCGCTGATCGGCAAATGCCTGCTGGGCCTTGTCTGCGCCCTGCTGCCGCTGCTGGCGCTGATCAACATGCGCCGGCGCCACCGCATGCTGCACGAAAGCCGCCGGCGCTATCACGACATTTTCGAAGGCACCGGGGTGGCCCTGTGCGTGCTCGACTTGTCCGGCCTGCCAGGGCAACTGGAGCGCCATCGCCTGCGCAGCCGTCCGGCCCTGCAGCAGCGCCTGGCCTACGACCTGCCGCTGCGCCGCACCTTGCTTCAGGAGCTCAAGATCACCGAGGTCAACCAGGTGGCCCTCGAACTGCTGGGGGTGAACTGCTGCAACAGCGCCTGGCAACGCCTGATCGAGGGCGCCGACAACGCCATCGAAGGCATCGGTGTGCAACTGCTCGAAGCGGTGCTGGACCACCAGCCCCAGCTTGAGCTGGAGGTCCGCCTGCCGGTCGCCGACGGCCAGCACCTGCACTTGTGGCTGATGGTGAAGTTCCCCGAGCAGCGCCGCGACTACCAGGCGGTGATCCTGAGCATCAGTGACATCACCAGCCGCAAGCAGGTCGAGCTGTCGCTGCTCGAACGCGAGAGCTTCTGGTCAGACGTGGTGCGTACGGTCCCCGACCAGTTGTATGTCCAGGACGTGCAAAGCCAGCGGATGATCTTCAGCAACCGCAACCTGGGCCAGACCCTGGGGTACGACCGTGCACGCCTGGCGCAGATGGGCGAACGCTTCTGGGAGATCCTCCTGCACCCGGAGGACGCCGAACTGTATCGCCAGATGCGCCGGCAGCAACGCGATTGCGGCTATGCCGATCAACTGCATTGCCAGTTGCGTTTCCGCCACCAGGACCTGAGCTGGCGGCGTTTCGACATTCGCGAGCAGGCCCTGGCCCGCGATGCCAATGGCCTGGTGACGCGCATCATCGGCGTCGGCAAGGACGTCACCGACCAGATCGAGGCCAGCGAGTCCCTGCGCGACAGCGAACAGCGCTACCGCATGCTCGCCGAAAGCATCAGCGACGTGATCTTCTCCACCGACAGCCAGCTGCAACTCGACTATGTCAGCCCCTCGGTGCAGTCGGTGCTGGGCTATCAAGTGCAGTGGATCTTCGACAACGGCTGGAATTCGACCATCGCCAACCCGGCGCAGTTGACCGGTATCTACGCCCTGATCGAGCGGGTCAACCGCGCCATGAGCGACCCCGAGCAACTGGCGCAACTGCGTGCGCAACTGCCGAGCCAGCTGTTCCTCTTCGACTGCCTGCGCGCCGATGGCCGCAAGATCCCGATCGAGCTGCGCCTGGTGCTGGTGTGGGACGAGCAGGAACGCTTCCAGGGCATCCTCGGGGTCGGTCGCGACATCAGCCAGCAGCGCCGCGCCGAGAAAGACCTGCGCATGGCCGCCACGGTATTCGAGCACTCGACGTCGGCGATCCTGATCACCGACCCGGCCGGCTATATCGTCCAGGCCAACGAGGCTTTCAGCCGCGTCAGTGGCCACGCCGTGGCCGACGTCCTCGATCAACTGCCCGGTATGCTGACGGTGGACGAGCACCAGGAAGCCCACCTGCGCTACGTGCTCAAGCAACTCAACCACCGCGGTACCTGGGAAGGCGAAGTCTGGCTCAAGCGGCGTAACGGCGAACACTACCCGGCCTGGGTCGGCATCACCGCCGTGCTCGATGATGAGGGCGACCTGGCCAGTTACGTGTGCTTCTTCACCGACATCAGCGAACGCAAGGCCAGCGAGCAGCGCATTCATCGCCTGGCCTATTACGACGCCCTGACCCACCTGCCCAATCGCAGCCTGTTCCAGGATCGCCTGCACACTGCCCTGCAACAGGCCGAACGGCAGAAGGCCTGGGTCGTGCTGATGTTCCTCGACCTGGACCGCTTCAAGCCGATCAACGACTCCCTGGGTCATGCCGCGGGCGACCGCATGCTCAAGGACATGGCCGAACGCCTGCTCGATTGCGTCGACAACGACGACACCGTGGCGCGCATGGGGGGCGACGAGTTCACCCTGTTGCTGCAACCCCGGGCCAGCCGCGAGATGGCCCTGAACCGCGCCATCCATGTCGCCGAGCAGATCCTTGCCAGCCTGGTACGCCCCTTCGTCCTGGAAAACCGCGAGTTCTTCGTCACCGCCAGTATCGGTATCGCCCTGAGCCCGCAGGACGGCAGCGAACTCAGCCAGCTGATGAAGAACGCCGACACCGCCATGTACCACGCCAAGGAGCGCGGCAAGAACAACTTCCAGTTCTACCAGGCCGACATGAACGCCAGTGCGCTGGAACGCCTGGAGCTGGAAAGCGACCTGCGCCATGCCCTGGAACAGAACGAGTTCATTCTTTATTACCAGCCGCAGTTCAGCGGCGACGGCAAGCGCCTGACCGGTGCCGAGGCCCTGCTGCGCTGGCGCCATCCGCGGCGCGGGCTGGTGCCGCCGGGTGACTTCATTCCGGTGATCGAAGAGCTGGGCCTGGTGGTGGATGTCGGCGACTGGGTGCTCAAGGAAGCCTGCCGCCAGCTCAAGGCCTGGCACCAGGACAAGGTACGGGTGCCCAAGGTGTCGGTGAACATCTCGGCCCGGCAGTTCTCCGACGGCCAGCTGGGCGAACGCATCGCCACCATCCTCAAGGACACCGGCCTGCCGCCGGCGTGCCTTGAGCTGGAACTGACCGAAAGTATCCTGATGCGCGAGGTCAACGAAGCCATGGTGATCCTCGACAGCCTGAAGAACCTCGGCCTGAGCATTGCGGTGGACGACTTCGGCACCGGCTATTCGTCGCTCAACTACCTCAAGCAGTTCCCTATCGATGTGCTGAAGATCGACCGCACCTTCGTCGATGGCCTGCCCGAAGGCGAGCAGGATGCCCAGATCGCCCGGGCGATCATTGCCATGGCCCACAGCCTGAACCTGGCGGTGATCGCCGAAGGTGTGGAAACCCACGAGCAGCTGGAGTTCCTCCGGGAGCACGGCTGCGACGAGGTGCAGGGCTACCTGTTCGGCCGGCCGATGCCGGCGACCCAGTTCGAAGCGCAGTTCAGCAACGAAACGCTGTTCATGTTCGAGTAGCCCACATCGCGGGGCAAGTCGGCCGCCGACACCCGCTCCCACAGGTGCCCGATTGCCTTGTGGGAGCGGGCTTGCCCCGCGATGAATCCACCACCTACCCCTGAATGAAGCCCACTTGTCTGCGACATGATGCCCTTTCATATGCCAGACAAAAGCTGATGAGGTAGAATGCCGGCCTATTTCAGCACGATCCTTGAGGACCGCCATGTTCAGCCGTGATTTGACCATTGCCAAGTACGACGCCGATCTCTTTGCCGCCATGGAGCAAGAAGCCCAGCGCCAGGAAGAGCACATCGAGCTGATTGCTTCGGAAAACTACACCAGCCCGGCTGTCATGGAAGCCCAGGGTTCGGTTCTGACCAACAAATACGCCGAAGGCTACCCGGGCAAGCGCTACTACGGTGGTTGCGAGTACGTCGACGTCGTTGAGCAACTGGCCATCGACCGCGCCAAGGAACTGTTCGGCGCCGACTACGCCAACGTCCAGCCGCACGCCGGTTCCCAGGCCAACGCCGCCGTCTACCTGGCCCTGCTGTCGGCTGGTGACACCATCCTGGGCATGAGCCTGGCCCACGGTGGTCACCTGACCCACGGTGCTTCCGTGAGCTCGTCGGGCAAGCTGTACAACGCCATCCAGTACGGCATCGACGCCAACGGCCTGATCGACTACGACGAAGTCGAGCGCCTGGCCGTCGAGCACAAGCCGAAGATGATCGTTGCCGGTTTCTCGGCCTACTCGCAAGTCCTGGACTTCGCCCGCTTCCGCGCCATCGCCGACAAGGTCGGTGCCTACCTGTTCGTCGACATGGCCCACGTTGCCGGCCTGGTTGCCGCTGGCGTGTACCCGAACCCGGTGCCGTTCGCCGACGTGGTCACCACCACCACCCACAAGACCCTGCGCGGTCCACGTGGCGGCCTGATCCTGGCCCGTGCCAACGCCGACATCGAGAAGAAGCTGAACTCCGCCGTATTCCCGGGCGCCCAGGGCGGCCCACTGGAGCACGTGATCGCCGCCAAGGCCATCTGCTTCAAGGAAGCACTGCAGCCTGAGTTCAAGGCCTACCAGCAGCAAGTGGTGAAGAACGCCCAGGCCATGGCCGGCGTGTTCATCGAGCGCGGTTTCGACGTGGTTTCCGGTGGTACCCAGAACCACCTGTTCCTGCTGTCGCTGATCAAGCAGGAAATCTCCGGTAAGGACGCCGACGCCGCCCTGGGCAAGGCTTTCATCACCGTCAACAAGAACTCGGTACCGAACGACCCACGCTCCCCGTTCGTCACCTCCGGCCTGCGCTTCGGCACCCCGGCTGTGACCACTCGCGGCTTCAAAGAGGCCGAGTGTAAAGAACTGGCGGGCTGGATCTGCGACATCCTGGCCGACCTGAACAACGAAGCGGTGATCGACGCCGTTCGCGAGAAGGTCAAGGCCATCTGCGCAAAACTGCCGGTATACGGCAAGTAAGCTCAGCTGCGTTAAAAAAACCCGGCCTTGCGCCGGGTTTTTTTCCGTCTGTGAGTTGCCACGGTACAGCGTCAGGGTTGTGCGGGAGGAATCCACCTCAGGTACTCATGGAGAACCCCGATGGCTACACACCGACAGCAGTCGTTCATCGCTCAAGTCGATACCCCGCGCTTGCCCCTGCACTTTCTGGAGACATTGACAGGTGGTCCGGTGCGGGTCACCCAGGCTCAAACCGGCGGCGGAATTTTCAGCGGCCGCCCACAGCAACGCGACGACTCCCACCTCCTGGGCCACCAACCCAGCGATACGGCCGCCGAGCCCTTGCTGCTCTACTTTCGCAGCACGGATGACGGCTATGCCCTGTATGTCCGCTCGCCTGGCGCACACTTTGGCAAATGCCTCAGCATGGACACCCATGAGGACCTGGAGCGCTATGCCGGTGGTGCCATAGGCGCCTTTGCGCCCGACAGTCATTCCCCCTTGAAGGTCAACCTCATAGGCGCCAAAGGCCCGATGCAGTTGCTCGATTTCAAGGGCGACAGCCTGATCATCCACGTGCAGGACCGTCGCTCCGGGAACCCCTGGCACCGCTATCGACGCCATGACGCACCCCACCTCTACATCGGTGCCAAAGGTGGCGAAGCACTGCCGCTACGCTTGCGTATCACGGAACGCAATGCCGCTTACCTGAGCAACCCTGACGAAGTGTAGTGATCGGCAATCTCAGGGCTTTCCACCCTGTGATTGCACGCTCAATCCCCGGTCTGGCTGAACACGCCAAACGTACGGTGTACGGTAATTGTTTCCTGCGATGCTCAAGAGGGAGTGTCGGAAAGCGTTCCGGCTGTGAGAGACCTGCGAGGATTTCTACTCTGTTGCCTCACGAACTGCCGCATGGAGGCATTCAATGACCGATAACATTGCACTCTCCTTCACCGCCACTCTCCTGGTCAATGGTCATTCAGTCTTCGTCCTGAATGAGGTCACTGATCGAAATGTGATGGTGGCCCATCCCGACCCCAACCTGGGCTCAATGGATGTATCCAGCGCCCTGGGTGCCCTCAGTACACCAGATGCAGCCTGGGACCAAGCTCGCGCTGCCGGACAGGTGGACTTTCACCTTACCGCAGATGTTGCAGCCACAGTGCTTTACTTTCGCCACAGCGAAGAGGGCTATCATCTCTACATCCGCAGTGGCGACTATGCGGGCCAAGGGGTTTTCAAGAGCAAATATGGGGTCGCCATGGCTCACCCCATCGAAAGCAACGACCCAACGCCCTGGCGCATTCGCTTTGGCCTCACGCGCCAGTACATGGTGCTTTCGGACCTGATCACTGATTTCGCCATCATCAACCTCGAATGTTCGTCGACTGGCGCCGGGCTGACGACAAACTTCATCGGCACTGATGAAGGCGGCTACTTCATTGCTCGCAAGTCCGCGCCTGCGACCAGCTTTCGATTGAATATTCTGGAACGCGGGGTCGACTGGTCTGAAGCTTGACCCACAATCACGGTCTCGGCCACCACACCGGGACCGCGTGGGCATACAGTTCAGCTTAACCCGTCGAACCCTGCCCGGATCTTCGCCTCCGGCAAGTCATCGGCAATAAACACCATCACACTCTCGCGCACCTCCCCCTCAGCCCATTCGGTATCCCAGTCAAAGCCATACAGCTTCAGCACACCCTGGAATACCAGGCGCCGATCCTCACCGGCGATGCTCAACACCCCCTTGTAACGCAGCAGCTGCTTGCCATGGTCTTCCAGCAACTGGTTCATGAAGTCGCTGAGGCGGTCGATATCCAGCGGCACATCGGTGCGCAGCACCAGGCTGGAGATCCGGTCGGGCGTGGTCGGCTGGCTGACCGGGCGCAGGCTCAGCCCGCCGCCCAGGTCGGCATTGAGGTTGAAGCCACGCACGTCGAGCAATTCGGCAAGGTCGATGCGACCGTGCTCGACCACCCGGATCGGCGCGCGGCGATTGATCCGTCCCAGGCGCTCGCTCAGGGCCTGGAAGGTGGCGTTATCGACCAGGTCGGTCTTGCTCACCAGCAGGCGGTCGGCAAAGCCCACCTGGGCCTGGGCGATGGCCTGGGTCAGGTGCTGGTCGGCATGCGCGGCATCGACCAGGGTGATGATGCCGTCGAGGAGGTAGCGCTCACGCAATTCCTCGTCGATGAAAAAGGTCTGCGCCACCGGCGCAGGGTCGGCAAGGCCGGTGCATTCGATCACCAGGCGGTCGAAGGCGATCTCGCCGCTGTCCAGGCGTTCGAGCAACAGGAACAACGCCTTGGTCAGGTCGGTGTGGATGCTGCAGCAGACGCAACCGTTGGCCAGGGTCATGACCTGCACCGGTTCATCGCCGAGCAACTGGCTGTCGATGCCGGCATCGCTGAATTCGTTTTCGATCACGGCGATCTTCAGGCCATGCTCGGCCTTGAGTATATGGCGCAGCAAGGTGGTCTTGCCGGCACCCAGGAAACCGCTGAGCACTGTAACGGGAATGGGCGCGTGCAAACGAAAATCTCCTCAACTGAAAATGACTGTGGGAGCACGGCTAGCCGGGCTCCCACAGGTTAAAGCGCCGTCAGTGACTGTGGATCAACAACACTTGGGCCCACCCTTGCCACCGTAACGGGCTTCCTGGCGCTCGCGGAAGAACGCTTCGTAGCTCATCACCGGCTTGTCCGGGTGCTTGGTCTGCATGTGCTCGACATAGGTGTCGTAGTCGGGCATGCCGACCATCAGGCGGGCTGCCTGTCCCAGGTACTTACCCAGTCGACCGAGGTCGTTGAACATGACGGCTGTACTCCTGGTTTATGCGTCCGGCAGGGCCTGGAACGGGGTTTCCTTGTCGGTGCGCTCTTTCTTGCCCAGGGCGGCGATGCCGACCTTGAGGGCGAAGAACAGAATGCTGAACACCACGAACAGGAACAGAACGGTCAGGCCCGCGTTGGTATAGGCGTTGAAGATCACGTGCTGCATCTGCCCCATGTCCTTGGCCGGTGCCAGTACCTGCCCGGCGTCGAGCGCCACGCTGTACTTGTTGGCCAGGGCCAGGAAGCCGACGGCCGGGTTCGGATCGAACAGCTTGATGAAACCGGCCGTGGTGGTGCAGATCAGCAGCCAGACCGCAGGCAGCAGGGTGACCCAGATGTACTGCTGGCGCTTCATCTTGATCAGGACCACGGTGCCGAGCATCAGGGCGATACCGGCCAGCATCTGGTTGGAGATACCGAACAGCGGCCACAGGGTGTTGATGCCACCCAGCGGGTCGATCACGCCCTGGTACAGCAGGTAGCCCCAGAGGGCCACGCAGCCACCGGTAGCGAGCAGGTTGGCGCCCCACGACTCGGTACGCTTGAGGGCCGGGATGAAGCTGCCCAGCAGGTCCTGGAGCATGAAGCGACCGGCACGGGTACCGGCGTCCACTGCGGTGAGGATGAACAGCGCCTCGAACAGGATCGCGAAGTGGTACCAGAAGGCCATGGTGTTCTCACCCGGCAGCACCTGGTGCAGGATCTGCGCGATACCTACCGCCAAAGTCGGCGCACCGCCGGCACGGGCCAGGATGGTGTGCTCGCCGATGTCCTTGGCTACCGCTTCCAGGGCGTCCGGGGTGATGGTGAAGCCCCAGTTGCTGACGGTCTGGGCCACCGACACGACGTCGGCGCCGACCACCGCGGCCGGGCTGTTCATGGCGAAGTACACGCCCGGCTCGATCACCGAGGCGGCAACCATGGCCATGATCGCCACGAAGGACTCCATCAGCATGCCGCCGTAACCGATGTAACGGGCGTTGGTTTCGTTGTCCAGCAGCTTGGGCGTGGTGCCCGAGGAGATCAGGGCGTGGAAGCCCGACACCGCGCCACAGGCGATGGTGATGAACAGGAACGGGAACAGGGTGCCCTTCCAGACGGGACCGGTACCGTCGGTGAACTGCGTAAGCGCTGGCATTTTCAGCTCTGGCGCGATGATCAGAATACCGATGGCCAGGCCGACGATGGTGCCGATCTTGAGGAAGGTCGACAGGTAGTCACGTGGCGCCAGCACCAGCCACACCGGCAGTACGGCAGCGACAAAGCCATAGCCCACCAGCATCCAGGTGATTTGCACGCCGGTGAAGGTGAACGCCGGGCCCCAGACCGGATCTGCGGCAACCTGGCCCCCCAGCCAGATCGACAGCAGCAACAGCACCACGCCGATCACCGAGATCTCGCCGATGCGGCCCGGGCGGATGTAGCGCATGTAGATGCCCATGAACATCGCGATCGGAATGGTCGCCATGACCGTGAACATGCCCCACGGGCTCTCGGCCAGGGCCTTGACCACGATCAGCGCCAGCACCGCGAGGATGATGATCATGATCAGGAAGCACCCGAACAGGGCGATGGTTCCCGGAATCCTGCCCATTTCCTCGCGCACCATGTCGCCCAAGGAGCGACCGTTGCGACGGGTGGACAGGAACAAGATCATGAAGTCCTGCACCGCACCGGCCAGGACCACGCCGGCAATCAGCCAGAGCGTGCCGGGCAGGTAGCCCATCTGTGCGGCCAGGACCGGACCGACCAGGGGGCCGGCGCCCGCGATGGCGGCAAAGTGGTGACCGAAGAGAATGTGTTTGTTGGTCGGCACGTAGTCCAGACCGTCGTTGTTGAGCACCGCCGGGGTGGCCCGACGTGGGTCCAGCTGCATCACCTTGGTGGCGATGAACAGGCTGTAGTAGCGATAGGCGACCAGGTAGATGGCCACTGCGGCGACCACGATCCACAAGGCGTTGATGGCCTCGCCACGACGCAGGGCGACCACACCCAGCGCGCAGGCTCCGATGACTGCCAGCGCCAGCCACGGAATGTGGCGTAGCAGGCTATTATTGTTGTTCATGGTTTGCTTCCACTAATGGATGAAAGACAGCCCTTGGAGTCTAGCGATACTGGCAGGAAAGACCAGCCCCCACGTTGGTCTAGAGCCTCCAACGCGGTACGCACAGCAGTCGTTATGCGCCCTTGCGCGAGCCTTGGCAAGGCCTGAGCTATAGTCAGGAAAGACCCCGGAGTGCCTGATCATGAGCGACCACCAAGAACGTCGACGTTTCCATCGTGTTGCCTTCGATGGCCCCACCGAATTGCGCCAGGGCGATCGGCGCTGGCCGGTCGAGCTGATTGACCTGTCCCTCAAGGGTTTGCTGATCAAGTGCCCGGAGCCTTGGGAACCCGACCTGACCCAGGATTTCGAGGCCCTTGTCCACCTGGGGGAAGAGGTAACGCTATGGATGCAGGTGGAACTGCGCCATGAGGAAGGCAATCGGCTGGGTTTCGTCTGCCTGCGTACCGATATCGACTCATCGTGCCATTTGCGCCGTCTGATGGAGCTCAACCTGGCCGACAACCCCAAAATGATGCGCGAACTGCGTGAATTGATCGAATAATAAAATAGCTTAGCCTGCTACCTGTTTTCCTCTCTCCTGCGTTTCTGTCCATTTGGACAGCTTTCTTACCCCTCTCGTCAGTTTTCACGCAGCCTTGCGAGGCCTGCGTGCACGCGTTGGAACGATAACTGCATCCACCCAGGCACCCAAACTGGCGCTCAGACTGTTCCTACGCCGATCTAAAAATTGTATACAATTGTTCTGGCGCAGGGATGTAGGACTTGTCTACAGTAGCGCCACAACAATAAAACTGAGACCCCGCCTCATGAATACGTCCTCCTCTAGCACGTCTTCAGCAGCACGTCCCGAAGACGAGAACCTGGGCCTAGGTGCCAACCTGGCGTATGGCCTGCAACACGTTCTGACCATGTATGGCGGCATCGTTGCCGTACCCCTGATTCTCGGGCAGGCAGCGGGTCTGACGCCTGCGGACATCGGCCTGTTGATTGCCGCGTCGCTGTTTGCCGGTGGCCTGGCCACCCTGTTGCAAACCCTCGGCCTGCCGTTCTTCGGCTGCCAACTGCCGCTGGTGCAAGGGGTCTCGTTTGCCGGGGTGGCGACCATGGGCGCGATCCTCAGTAACGAAAGTGGCGGCGGCATGCCCGGCGTACTGGGCGCGGTCATGGCGGCCTCGCTGATCGGCCTGCTGATCACCCCGGTGTTCTCACGCATCACCAAATTCTTTCCGCCGCTGGTGACCGGTATCGTCATCACCACCATCGGCCTGACCCTGATGCCGGTCGCCGCGCGCTGGGTGATGGGCGGCAACAGCCAGGCACCGGACTTCGGCAGCATGGCCAATATCGGCCTGGCCGCCATGACCTTCGGTATCGTCCTGCTGCTGAGCAAGCTGGGCAGCGCCAGCATCTCGCGCCTGTCGATCCTCCTGGCCATGGTGGTCGGTACCCTGATCGCCTGGGCCCTGGGCATGACCGACTTCAGCAAGGTCGCCGAAGGCCCGCTGGTGGCCTTCCCGACGCCCTTCCACTTCGGCATGCCGACCTTCCACATCGCCGCGATCCTGTCGATGTGCATCGTGATCATGGTGACCCTGGTGGAAACCTCGGCGGACATCCTCGCGGTGGGTGAGATCATCGACACCAAGGTCGACTCCAAGCGCCTGGGCAACGGCCTGCGCGCCGACATGGCATCGAGCATCCTGGCGCCGATCTTCGGCTCCTTCACCCAGAGCGCCTTCGCCCAGAACGTCGGCCTGGTGGCCGTGACCGGGGTCAAGAGCCGCTACGTGGTAGCCACTGGCGGGGTCATCCTGGTGGTACTCGGCCTGCTGCCGGTCATGGGCCGGGTCATCGCCGCGGTACCGACCCCGGTATTGGGTGGCGCAGGCATCGTGCTGTTCGGCACCGTAGCCGCCAGCGGTATCCGCACCCTGTCCAAGGTCAGCTACAAGAACAACGTCAACCTGATCATCGTCGCCGCCTCGCTGGGTTTTGGCATGATCCCGATCGCCGCGCCTAACTTCTACCACCACTTCCCGAACTGGTTCGAGACCATCTTCCACTCCGGCATCAGCTCGGCAGCGATCATGGCCATTCTGCTCAACCTGATCTTCAACCACTTCACCGCCGGTAACTCCGACCAGCAGTCGGTGTTCGCCGCCGCCTACGAACGTACCATCCAGTACTCCGATATCTCGGCACTGCGTGATGGCGACTACTTCAAGGATGGCAAGCTGTTCGACGCCGAGGGCAAGGAGGTACCGCTGCTCGACGAGAGTGAGGACAGCCCGCCGGCCAAGCGCCAGACGGCCGCTGCCGAACACTGACGTATCCACCGCAAATGAAAAGGGCCGATGCACATGCATCGGCCCTTTTTATTTGCCGGTTACTCGAACAAGGCGTCCAGGGCCTGCTCCAGCCGTGTCACGGCGATCACCTGAAGGCCGGCCGGTGCTTCCTTGGGTGCGTTGCCCTTGGGCACGATGGCGCGTTTGAAACCGTGCTTGGCCGCCTCCTTCAAGCGCTCCTGGCCACTGGGCACCGGGCGCACCTCGCCCGACAGGCCGACCTCACCGAACACCAGCAGACTGTTGTCCAGCGGACGGTTGCGCAGGCTGGACATGATCGCCGCCATCAATGCCAGGTCGGAGGCTGTTTCCAGCACCTTGACCCCACCCACCACGTTGAGGAACACGTCCTGGTCGTGGGTCGGAATGCCGCCATGACGATGCAGCACCGCCAGGAGCATGGCCAGGCGGTTCTGGTCCAGGCCCAGGGTCACCCGCCGCGGGTTGGACAGGTGGCTGTCGTCGACCAGCGCCTGGACTTCCACCAGCATCGGCCGGGTGCCTTCCCAGGTGGCCATGACGACGCTGCCGGGAACCTCTTCCTGGGCGCGGGTGAGGAAGATCGCCGAGGGGTTGGAGACTTCCTTCAGGCCACGATCGGTCATGCCGAATACGCCCAGTTCGTTGACCGCACCAAAACGGTTCTTCACTGCCCGCAACAGGCGCAGGCGGCCATCGGACTCGCCCTCGAAATACAGTACGGTATCGACCATGTGCTCCAGCACCCGCGGGCCGGCCAGCGCGCCTTCCTTGGTGACATGGCCGACCAGGAAGATCGCCGTACCGCTCTGCTTGGCGTACCGCACCAGCAAGGCCGCGCTTTCGCGCACCTGGGACACGCCGCCCGGGGCCGACTGCAACTGCTCGGTGAAGATGGTCTGGATCGAGTCGATGACCATGACCTTGGGCTTTTCCACCCGGGCGGTGGCGATGATCGCTTCGATGCAGGTTTCGGTCATCACCCGTAGCTGGTCCTGGGGCAGGCCCAGGCGCCGTGCACGCATCGCCACCTGCTGCTGGGACTCCTCGCCAGTGACGTACAGCGCCGGCATGCGCGAGGCGATGGCGCACAGGGTCTGCAACAGGATGGTCGACTTGCCGATGCCCGGGTCGCCGCCGATCAGCACTACCGAGCCATCGACCAGGCCGCCGCCCAGCACCCGGTCCAGTTCGGCGCTGGCGGTGGTGAAGCGGGGAATTTCCTCGACACTGACTTCAGCCAGGGTCTTGATCTGGGCCTGTTGCCCGGCCCAGCCGGTGCGACCGCTGGGCGCCGCGGCGCCACCGCTTTCCACCACGGTCTCGACCAGGGTGTTCCAGGCGCCGCATTCACCGCACTGCCCGGCCCACTTGGGGAAGGTCGCGCCGCACTCGGTGCAGCCGTACATGCGCTTGGCCTTGGCCATGGGGACGGTCCTCTGCAAAAAGGCACCATCATAACTGACCTCGGTAACCTCCACGGCCCCGGAAATCGACAAAACTATTCGATATAACTGCGGTCTGTAGCCGCTGCGCGGCGCATGATGCGCATAGCTGATTTAAACTGCGGTTACCAACCTCATCTGTTACAAGGAATAAACCATGGGCGTGCTCAGTGAATTCAAGGCCTTTGCGGTCAAAGGGAATGTGGTCGACATGGCCGTCGGTATCATCATCGGCGCGGCCTTCGGCAAAATCGTTTCATCCTTTGTAGGCGATGTGGTGATGCCCCCTATCGGTCTGCTGATCGGCGGCGTCGACTTCAGTGACCTGGCGATCACCCTCAAGGAGGCCGAAGGCGAAGCACCCGCCGTGATGCTGGCCTACGGCAAATTCATCCAGACCGTGCTGGACTTCGTGATCGTCGCCTTCGCAATCTTCATGGGCGTGAAAGCGATCAACCGCCTCAAGCGCGAAGAAGCAGCTGCCCCGGCCGAACCACCGGCCCCCACCAAGGAAGAAGTGTTGCTGACCGAGATCCGCGACCTGCTCAAGTCGCAGAACCGGCAACCCTGAAATCACCCACAAAAAACGGCGCCCGAGGGCGCCGTTTTTTTTGTCTGCCGGCTTACCAGTAGTTTTCCACCGCCACCTGCCCCGGACGACGGCTCAGGCTCAGGTTCAAGCCGCGCGCCTTGAGCACCTGGCGGGTGTCATCGATCATCTGCGGGTTGCCGCAGAGCATCACCCGCGAATGCTCCGGCGTCAGTGCCAGGCCCGCGGCGCGCTCCAGTTCGCCGTTCTCGATCAGGGTGGTGATGCGCTCAGTGAGGGCGCCCGGGTGTTGTTCACGGGTAACCACCGGAATGAACTGCAGCTTGCCCGCGTACTCGGCCAGGTAGTCGCGTTGTTCGAGGCCAGCGATCAGGTCCAGGTAGGCCAGCTCCTTCGCCTCGCGCACCGAGTACACCAGCTTGATCGAGTCGAAACGTTCCCAGGCCTCGAAGTCCTGCAGGATCGACACGAACGGTGCGATACCGGTACCGGTGGCCAGCAACCACAGGTCACGCCCATCGACGAAGCGATCGAGGGTCAGAAAACCGAAGGCCTGACGGTCGATCAACAAGCTGTCGTCCTCCCTCAGACGGCTCAGTTCACTGGTGAACTCGCCCCCCGGCACGACGATGGAAAAGAAATCCAGGTGTTCGTCATGGGGCGCCGAGACCATCGAATAGGCGCGCCAGACCACACTGCCATCGGCCTTGGTCACGCCCAGGCGGGCGAACTGGCCGGAGCGAAAGCGGAAACCCGGATCACGGGTGGTGCGCAGGCTGAACAGGCTGGGGGTCAGCGGCTGGACGTCGAGCAACGTCTGGCGGGTGAACTTTTCAGCGCTGGCAGTCATGACGGGCTCCAAGAATCAGATGCGCACAGTGTCGCGCAAACAGGCCGGGATAAACACCGCCGGATTGTAATGGCATCGCCCGGCAGTGATGCCCATCGTCAACATCAAGAACTGGTCTGACAGAAAGTCTCACAAATCTATAGCAAAAAAACCCAACAAATCCGTCGGACATTTCCTACAATGCTTTTCACCTAATCGGAGTACGGATCCACTTCAGCGCGAGATTTTCGCCATGCCTCATTGGAAAGAGGAACAACTACAACAGTTGCTGAGTGAAACCTGCGAGCACCGTTTATTCGACGTAGCCGTTTCCCTTGTACAACAACTGGGTATGGAGTACCTGTCATTCAGCATGCGGGTGCAGATTGCCACCCAGCACCCGCAGGTCAGGATCTACAACAACTACCCCGAAGCCTGGAACGCGAGTTACCAGAGCGGCGACTATGTGAAGTTCGACCCAATAGTAGCCCATTGCCATCGCTCCCTGCTACCCATTCTCTGGCACGATGAGGTCTTCCGAGAGACACCGCAGTTCTGGGAGGAGGCGCGCTCCCATGGACTTCGACACGGCTGGAGCCAGGCAGCCCACGACGCGCGCCACAACCAGAGCATGGTCAGCGTGGTTCGCAGCCACACACCCGTTGAACTCAATGAATTCTATGACAAGGCAGGCCAGACCATCTGGTTGTGCAACCTGATGCACACCGTGATGCTCGATCGACAGTTTGCCAGCGCCACTCCCTCCTACCACCTGTCCGAGCGCGAAACCGAAGTGCTGAAGTGGTCCGCCGCCGGCAAGACCGCCGCCGACATCGCCTGTATTCTCAGCCTGTCGCAGAGCACGGTGAATTTCCATATCCGCAGCGTCATCACCAAACTGAACACCAGCAACAAGGCCGGCGCCATTGCCATTGCCGCCATGAACGGACTGCTGGAATAACCCCTGCAAGGCAAAGCCCTGTAGAATCACGGCCCTGTAGAACGCCGCCGGATGCGCGGCGTGTCCTTGCCCCAGAGCCTTACGCCATGCCCTTGCTGACCAGCCCCTTCGCCGAACTCGACCTGCTCCGCCAGCCCGAGCAAGCCAACGATCCCTTGCAAGCCTTCGATGCTGCCGACGAATACCTGCTGGAGCACCTGGCCGAACAGGCCCCGGCGCCTGCTACCCGCGTGCTGGTGCTCAACGATAGCTTTGGCGCCCTGGCGATCAGCCTGAGTGGAAAACTGGCGGTATGCAGCAGTGGCGACTCGCACCTGTCCCGCCTGGGCCTGGAGAAAAACCTGGTGCGCAACGGCCGGGCGTTCGACGCCGTGCCGTTCACACCGGCCAGCCTCGACTGGCAAGGCACCTTCGAACGGGTGCTGGTGCGCGTACCCAAGACCCTGGCCCTGCTCGAGGAACAGCTGATCCGTCTTCAGGGGCATCTGGCACCGGGTGCCCAGGTGATCGCCGGGGCGATGATCAAACACCTGCCGCGCGCGGCGGGTGACCTGCTGGAAAAATACATCGGCCCGGTGCAGGCTTCGCTGGCCCGCAAGAAAGCCCGCCTGCTGATCGCCACGGCCGAAAGCAAAGGCCCTTTCACCTCGCCGTACCCGACCCGCTACCAACTGGATGCGCCGCGCCTGGAACTGCTCAACCATGCCAATGTGTTCTGCCGCGAAGGCCTGGACATCGGCACCCGCGCATTCCTCCCCCACCTGCCCACCAGCCTGGGCTCGGCCCGGGTCGCCGACCTGGGGTGCGGCAATGGCGTGCTGGCCATCGCCAGCGCCCTGGCCAACCCGCAGGCCCACTACACCCTGGTCGACGAGTCCTATATGGCGACCCGGTCGGCGCTGGAAAACTGGCAAGCGGCGCTGGGTGAGCGTGAAGTCGATGTAAGGGCCGGTGACGGCCTGGCCGGCCAGCCTGCACAGTCGCTGGATGTGGTGCTGTGCAACCCGCCCTTCCACCAGCAACAGGTGGTGGGTGACTTCCTGGCCTGGCGCATGTTCCAGCAGGCACGCGAAGCCCTGGTGGTCGGTGGTGCACTGTACATCGTGGGCAATCGTCACCTGGGTTATCACAGCAAACTGGCGCGCCTGTTCCGAGGTGTCGAGCAAGTGGCGGCTACGCCCAAGTTCGTGGTGCTCAAGGCGCGTAAATAACGCAATGCTCTGCACGGGACCGTAGCCGCTGCCGGCAGGCTGCGGCTACAGTGCCCATCCACCCGCACAAAAAAAACCCTTCGCAGCTGGGGCTGCGAAGGGTTGAAGATCCGCCGCAAGGCGGGATGGGAAGTTGTGTCAGTGGGTGCTCAGGCCGGCAGCGCTCATGAACAGGCGCATCAACCAGGCCACTACCCCCAGGGCCACCACGCTGCCGCCCCAGATCAGGACCAACCAGCCCAGCCGTTGCCAGAGCGGTTTTTTCTCTTCATCGACGGTGTGTTTGCCTGTCATGACCGGCCCTCCTAGTGGTAGCCATCTTCATGGGTCACCTTGCCGCGGAACACGTAGTAGCTCCAGAAGGTGTAACCGAGGATGAACGGAATGATGAACAGCGTCCCGACCAGCATGAAGCCCTGGCTCTGCGGCGGCGCGGCAGCATCCCAGATCGACACCGAGGGCGGGATGATGTTCGGCCACAGGCTGATGCCCAGACCGCTATAGCCCAGGAAGATCAACACCAGGGTCAGCAGGAACGGGGTGTAGTGGGCGTTACGCGCCACCGCCCGGAGCAAGCCGTACAAGGTCACCAGCACCAGGATCGGCACCGGCAGGAACCAGAACAGGTTGGGCAGGCTGAACCAGCGCTCGGCGATATCCGGATGGGCCAGCGGCGTCCAGATACTGACAATACCGGTCACCGCCAGCAGTACCAGCGCCAGTGGACGGGCCAGGTCATGCATCTGCAATTGCAGCTTGCCTTCGGTCTTCATGATCAGCCAGGTGCAACCGAGCAAGGCGTACGCGACGATCAGGCCCAGGCCACAGAACAGGCTGAACGGCGTCAGCCAGTCCAGGGTGCCACCGACAAAGTTGCGGTCGACCACCTTGAAGCCTTCGATGAAGGCGCCCAGGGCCACGCCCTGGAAGAAGGTGGCCGCCAGCGAACCGCCGATGAATGCCTTGTCCCAGAGGTGGCGCTTGTCAGCCTTGGCCTTGAAGCGAAACTCGAAGGCCACGCCGCGGAAGATCAGGCCGATCAGCATCAGCATCAATGGCAGGTACAGCGCCGAGAGCACCACCGCATAGGCCATCGGGAAGGCACCGAACAAGGCGGCACCTCCCAGCACCAGCCAGGTTTCGTTACCGTCCCAGACCGGTGCGACGGTGTTCATCATGACATCACGGTCCTGTTCGCCTTTGACGAAGGGAAAGAGAATGCCGATCCCCAGGTCGAAACCGTCCATGACCACATACATCATGATGCCGAAGATAATGATCACGGCCCAGATCAGCGGAAGATCAATACCCATGACTCAGTTCCCCTTGCTCAGGCTGGCGTGCTCGCCGTCTTCAGGATGGTCGTCGGCAGCGGACAGCGGCCGTGCCGGGGTGCGTTTCTGCCCAGGGCCACCGGGGTTGGTTTCCTCACCTTCGCCGGTCTTCGGCCCTTTGCGCACCAGGCGCATCATGTAGCCGATACCCGCACCGAACAGGGCGAAATAGACCACCACGAACATCACCAGGGTCACCCCCAGCTGGGTATAGCTATGGTTGGAGACACCGTCGGCGGTGCGCATCAGGCCATAGACCACCCAAGGCTGACGGCCGACTTCCGTGGTGAACCAGCCGGCCAGGATCGCGATCAAGCCGGAGGGCCCCATCCACAGGGTCAGGTACAGGAACGGACGCGAGCTGTAGAGTTTGTCGCGCTTGCGCAGCCACAGGCTCCAGAGGCCGACCAGGATCATCAGCATGCCCAGGCCAACCATGATGCGGAACGACCAGAACACCACGGTGGAGTTGGGCCGGTCTTCTTTCGGGAACTCCTTCATCGCCGGGACTTGCTTGTCCAGGCTGTGGGTCAGGATGATGCTGCCCAGGGCCGGAATCTCCACTTTGAAGTGGGTGGTCTCGGCCTTCATGTCGGGGATACCGAAGAGGATCAGCGGCGTCGGCTCGTCCCCGACGTTTTCCCAGTGGCCTTCGATCGCAGCGATTTTGACCGGCTGATGCTTGAGGGTGTTCAGGCCATGGAAGTCGCCGATCACGGCCTGGATCGGGGCGACGATCAGGGCCATCCACATGGCCATCGAGAGCATCTTGCGGATCGCCGGGTTGTCACGCCCGCGCAGCAGGTGCCAGGCCGCCGAGGCACCAACGAAGAACGCCGTGGCGACGAATGCGGCCGTGGCCATGTGCGCCAGGCGGTAAGGGAAGGACGGGTTGAAGATCACGGCGAACCAGTCCACCGGAACCACGACGCCATTGACGATTTCGTAGCCCTGCGGGGTCTGCATCCAGCTGTTCGAGGCCAGGATCCAGAAGGTCGAAATGATCGTGCCGATGGCCACCATGACCGTGGCGAAGAAGTGCAGGCCGCGGCCGACACGGTTCCAGCCAAAGAGCATGACACCCAGGAAACCGGCCTCCAGGAAGAAGGCAGTGAGTACTTCATAGGTCAGCAACGGCCCGGTGATGGAGCCTGCGAAGTCGGAGAACCGACTCCAGTTGGTGCCGAACTGATAGGCCATGACCAGGCCGGAAACCACGCCCATGCCGAAGTTGACGGCAAAGATTTTCGACCAGAAATGGTAAAGGTCACGGTAGACACTGTTGTTGGTCTTGAGCCACAGCCCTTCGAGCACCGCCAGGTAACTCGCGAGGCCAATGGTGATGGCCGGGAACAGGATGTGAAAGGACACGGTAAATGCGAACTGAATTCGGGCGAGATCAAGTGCCTCTAATCCGAACATAGTGCTTCCTCTGTCAGGTAATCCGGCGTCAGGCGGTGAGCCTTGGCGCCAACTGCCCCCACGGTAGGCGAGTGTGGCTGGTTGGAATTGTTCTAAAAACGTCACAACGCAGGGAATTCGGCCGTATGGCCCTACCGTTGCAAATGAAACTATTGATCCAGATCAACGGTTGCCTGAAAGGATAGTCCTGAAAGGCCCGCGCAGTTGTGTGGTTGATTGCCGCAGATCAGTTGTCGTTGGTTTTGTGTGCCCCAAAACAGTGCATAAAGCCAGCAGTGCCCGAACACTCCGCAACCTGTTGTTACAAACTGATGGTAATCTGCACCGCCGTTCACCCCGCCGAGGCTCTGTTTCGCCGATGCCAGACCATCTGCTGTTGTTGCGTCACCACCGTCCTTTCCTCGCCTTCTGGCTGGCGCGGGTGTGTACCGCCAGCGGCTTCCAGATGCTCACCGTGGCCATCGGCTGGCACCTGTATCAGCTAACCGGCAACGTCCTTGACCTTGGCCTGGTCGGCCTGGTGGAGTTCGCCCCGCGGGTGCTGTTCATGCTGCACACAGGTCACGTCGCCGATCGCTTCGACCGGCGCCGTGTCGCCGCCCTGTGCCAGAGCGCCCAGGCCCTGATCGCCGTGGCCCTGGTGGTCGGCAGCAGCACCGACAACGTCTCTCGCGAGCTGATCTTCGTCCTGGCCTTCCTGCTCGGCAGCGCCCGCTCCTTCGAGATGCCCGCCACCCAGGCGCTGTTGCCCAACGTGGTGCCTTCGGGCCTGTTTCCCCGCGCCGTGGCCGCTTCGGCCTCGGCGATGCAGGCGGCGACCATCGTCGCCCCGGCCGTGGGCGGCTTTCTCTATGCCTTTGGCAGTGTCTGGGTGTACGGCCCGACCGTGCTGCTGTACGTCTGCGCCTGCCTGCTGACCCTCAGCCTCAGCGTCCGCGCGCAGCAGCCACAGCAGGGCCGCGCCAGCCTGGAGTCGCTGCTGGCCGGGATCCGCTTCATCCGCAGCCGTCCGGACATCCTCGGCGCGATTTCCCTGGACCTGTTCGCGGTGCTGTTGGGGGGTGCCACGGCGCTGCTGCCGGTGTTCGCCAAGGACATCCTGCTCACCGGGCCCTGGGGCCTGGGCCTGCTGCGCTCGGCACCGGCGGTGGGCGCCTTGCTGATGTCGGTGTGGTTGGCGCGCTTCCCGGTGGAACGCAAGGTGGGCCGAGTGATGTTCACCGCCGTGGGCATCTTCGGCGTGGCGACCATCGCCTTTGGCCTGTCGACCTCGTTCTGGTTCTCCCTGGCGGTGCTGGCGGTGCTCGGGGCGGCCGACATGATCAGCATGGTGATACGCGGCGCCTTCGTGCAGCTGGAAACACCGGATGAAATGCGCGGTCGGGTCAGCGCGGTGAACGGGCTGTTCATCGGTGCCTCCAACCAGCTCGGCGAATTCGAGTCGGGACTGACCGCGCACTGGTTCGGCACAGTGCCGGCGGTGGTGCTGGGCGGGGTGGGTACGTTGGTGGTGACCGGGGTGTGGATCAAGCTGTTCCCGACCCTGGCGGCGCGGGATCATATGCACAGCAAGCCCCGGGACTGACCTTCAGGACCTCATCGCTGGCGATGCCAGCTCCCACAGTTTTCATATGGCATGTAGGGTGTGGGAGCCGGCGTAGCCGGCGATGAGGCCAGCCCGGTCAAACCCGCAACGGCCCCGCCACCTGCGCCCTGACCGTCTTGCCGGCCAGGTGCTCCACCAGTGTCAGGGCGAACGCCAGTGCCGCCCCCGAGCCTTGGGCCGTGATGCAATTACCATCCACCACCACCGGCTGGTCGACAAAATTGCACCCGGACAATTGCTGGCTGACATCCGGATGACAGGTCATGCGCCGCTGGCGCAATACGCCAAAGGCCTGCAAGGCCAATGCCGGCGCCTCGGCAATTCCCGCAAACAGTTTCCCGGCCTTGGCCTGCTCGACCACCCGCTGCTGCAAGGGCTGGTGCGCGGCCATGTGCTTGGCGCCTATTTCACCGCCAGGCAACACAATCAGGTCGAACGGCTGGGCCAGGATATCCACCAGCATGCCATCGGCGGTCAAGCGCGTGCCCCGGGCGCAGGTGAGCATCCGTCGCCCTTCGATGCTGCCCACCACCACCTCTACCTTGGCGCGGCGCAACACGTCGATCAGGGTCACGCATTGCAGGTCGTCAACGCCTTCGGCAACTACGATCAGGGCTCTATGACTCATGGGCGTTCTCCTGTGTCTGTCTTTCAAGCGTAGTTGATCGGGAAAAACGCCCTGAAACTGCACACATCTCCAGTGTTTAGAGACATTGATTACCCCTTGGCGAGCATGCTGGTATGATGCGCGGCTTTTTTCCGACCCAATTCAACTTGCACACGCCCGCCGGTACGGTCTGTGCTTTGCTGAGGGGGGTCGATACATTCACGGCGCCGGGGCGCGCCACGGGGAGCAGGCATGCTGGAAAGGCTGTTTCAACTAAAAGCACACGACACCAATGTGCGCACCGAGATTCTTGCGGGCGTCACCACCTTCCTGGCCATGGCCTACATTCTGTTCGTCAACCCGAGCATCCTCGGCGAGACCGGCATGGACAAAGGTGCGCTGTTCGTCGCCACCTGCCTGGCAGCGGCCATCGGTTCGACCACCATGGGCCTGATCGCCAACTACCCGATCGCCCTGGCACCGGGCATGGGCCTGAACGCCTTCTTCACCTATACCGTGGTCCTGCACATGGGCCACACCTGGCAGGTGGCCCTGGGCGCGGTGTTCATCTCGGCGGTGTGCTTCTTCCTGCTGTCGATCTTTCGCATCCGGGAATGGATCGTCAACAGCATCCCGCTGCCGCTGCGCTCGGCGATTGCCGCCGGTATCGGCCTGTTCCTGGCGCTGATCGCCCTGCACAATGCCGGCATCGTCGTCGATAACAAGGCAACCCTGGTGGGTCTGGGCGACCTCAAGCAACCGGCACCGATCCTCGCCACCCTGGGCTTCTTCCTGATCGTCGCCTTGGAGGCCCTGAAGGTCCGTGGCGCCGTGCTGATCGGCATCCTGACCGTCACCATCGCCTCGATCGCCCTGGGCGTCACGCCGTTCGGCGGCGTGGTGTCGATGCCACCGTCCCTGGCCCCGACCTTCCTGCAGCTGGACATCAAGGGCGCCCTGGATATCGGCCTGGTCAGCGTGATCTTCGCCTTCCTGTTCGTCGACCTGTTCGACAACTCCGGCACCCTGATCGGCGTAGCCAAGCGCGCCGGCCTGATGCGCAAGGATGGCCACATGCCGAAGATGGGCCGGGCCCTGATCGCCGACAGTACCGCAGCCATGGCCGGTTCCCTGCTGGGCACATCGACCACGACCAGCTACATCGAATCCGCCGCCGGCGTCAGTGCCGGTGGCCGCACCGGCTTGACCGCCATCGTGGTCGCCATCCTGTTCCTGCTGGCGCTGTTCTTCGCACCCTTGGCCGGTAGCGTACCGGCATTCGCCACGGCGCCTGCACTGCTGTTCGTCGCCGTGCTGATGGCCTCGGGCCTGGCGGAAATAAACTGGGACGACGTCACCGAAGCCGCCCCCGTGGTGATCACTGCCCTGGCCATGCCACTGACTTACTCGATTGCCAACGGCATCGCCTTCGGCTTCATTTCCTGGACCGCGATCAAACTGATCTCCGGCCGTGGCCGTGACCTCAACTCGGCCCTGGTGATCCTCTCGATCCTGTTCGTCATCAAGCTGGGCTGGTTCAACGCATGAGTGCTGTCTTCGATCCTTCGTCCTACACCCAGCAGCTCGACGCCAAGGCCGCGCGCCTGCGCGAGCTGCTGGCGCCTTTCGATGCGCCTGAGCCGGCGCTGTTCGACTCGCCGCGCGAGCACTATCGCCTGCGCGCCGAGTTCCGCCTGTGGCGCGAGAACGAGCAGCGCTTCTATGCGATGTTCGCCCCCGGCGAGAAGTACACGCCGATCCTGATCGAAGACTTCCCCATCGCCAGCCTGCGCATCAACGAACTGATGCCGCGCCTCAAGGCCGCCTGGCAGGCCAGTTCGGCGCTGAGCTTCAAACTGTTCCAGGTGGAGTTCCTGACCACCCTGGCGGGCGATGCGATGATCACCCTGTGCTATCACCGTCCGCTGGACGAGCACTGGGAAGCGGCCGCACAGCAACTGGCCAGCGACCTGGGGGTGAGCGTCATTGGTCGCTCCAAGGGCAAGCGCGTGGTGATCGGCCGCGATTATGCCGTCGAAGAACTGCAAGTGGCCGGCCGCACCTTCCGCTATCGCCAACCCGAAGGGGCCTTCACCCAGCCCAACGGTACGGTGAACCAGAAGATGCTCAACTGGGCCTATGAGGCGCTGGGCGAACGTCAGGACGACCTGCTGGAGCTGTACTGTGGCAACGGCAACTTCACCCTGCCGTTGGCCACCCGGGTGCGCCAGGTGCTGGCCACCGAGATCAGCAAGACCTCGGTCAATGCCGCGCTGCACAACCTGGCCGACAACGGCGTGGACAACGTGCGCCTGGTGCGCCTGTCGGCCGAAGAGCTGACCGAGGCGCTCAATGAGGTGCGGCCGTTCCGCCGCCTGGAAGGCATCGACCTCAAGAGCTACCAGTTCGGCAGCGTCTTCGTCGACCCGCCACGTGCCGGCATGGACCCGGACACCTGCGAGCTGACCCGGCGATTCGACAACATCCTGTACATCTCCTGCAATCCGGAAACCCTGGCGGCGAACATCGGCCAGTTGCACGACACGCACCGTATCGAGCGCTGTGCGTTGTTCGACCAGTTCCCGTATACGCACCACATGGAGAGTGGGGTGTTGCTGGTTCGGCGGTAATCGCATCGCGGGGCAAGCCCGCTCCTACACCCCGTAGGAGCGGGCTTGCCCCGCGATCATCAACAACGGCACCAACTGATCCTCATCGGTCAACGCTCCGTGGTGCCCACGCCACTGGCTGGCGTGCTTCTCCACCTCGCTGCGAATGATCCCGCCGGCACCGGTCGGCACCACGATCAGGTCACCGATCCGCGCCTCGGCCTGGCTCAACAACACATCACCAAACAACCCGGCAGCTATGGCCTGGGCCTTGGACAGCACCCGGTAATCATCACCCAGCCGGTTCTGCCAACGCTCATGCACCCGGTCCTGTTGTGTCGGCACATACAGGTAGCGCGCACGGATATCGCCAGCGATGGCGCGCACTCCCTCCTGCAAGACCGGATCAAGATCGAAATCACGCACCCGGGAGCTGTCCAGCGCCAGCATGCCGTGGTCGGCAATCACCATCAGTTGCACCTGCTCCGGTAGCTGGCGGGCAATGCTCAACGCCAGTTGGTCGGCGATTTCCAGTTGCTTGAGCCAACCTTCCGAGCCTGGCCCGAACAGGTGCCCGGCAAAATCCAGGTCGCCGAAATAGGCAAAACACAACGCTGGCGCCGAGGTGGCAAGCGCTGCGTTGATCAATTCGGGGTAGGCGTCATAGGCCGGTGCCGGGAGTATCCGCCCGGCCTTGTAGATCGCCTGGCTGAACGCGGAACCGGCGTAGCGACCGAGCATTACCGTGCTGATGGCAATCCCCTGTTCGCAGGCCTGGCTCCAGGCATCGGGGGGCACGATGAACGACCCGGGCGTCGGTGCGGCGACGGGTTCTACATCGGCCTGCAGTGCGGCGGTGGTCCAGGACAGCGGCGACAGCTCACTGTGCGCATCCAGGGCAAAGCTGCAACCGACGATGCCATGGGCGCCACTGCCCAGGCCGGAGGCCACGGACGCCAGGCTGGTGGCGGTGGTCGCCGGGAAGCCCACGCGAAAGTGGGAGTCCGGCTGCACCAACGAAGCCAGGAACGGCGCGTGCCGGGCATGCTCCTGCAACAGGTTCCAGCCCAGCCCATCGATCAACAGCAGGCAGGTGGCCTGCGAGCGGTCGAGCCGGAAACTGTTGCGAAAACCCTGGCCCCCCAGGGCGGCGAGGATCGACTGGGTGAGGTTGGCCAGGCCAGGCCAGGTTTCCCCCATCAGCTGCGAATCGTTGAACGGCAATGCCATGTCTTGCTCCGTGATCAGGTGCCGATCAACAGGTGTAGCACAGGGTGTGCGATCAGCGCACAGAAAAGCACCCGGGGCGGTCCCCACCGATTGACCAAATTAACCAAACGGTACATTTTCAACGGATGCTTCCTTTCAAGAACAACACTGGAGTTATCCGATGAATCCGGCCCCCTCCCCCGGCATCCTCGCCGGCCTGATCGGCGCAGGCATCCAGGCCTCGCGCACCCCGGCGCTGCACGAACATGAAGGTCGTGCCCAGGGCCTGACCTACCTGTACCGGCTGATCGACCTGGACCAGCTCAAGCTCGACAGCAGTGCCTTGGAGCAATTGCTGACCGCCGCCGAGACCATGGGCTACACCGGCCTGAACATCACCTTCCCGTGCAAACAGGCGATCCTGCCGCTGCTCGACGAGCTCTCGGACGAAGCCCGGGGCATTGGTGCGGTCAATACCGTGGTGCTCAAGGACGGCAAGCGCATCGGCCACAACACCGACTGCCTGGGCTTTGCCGAAGGTTTTCGCCGGGGCCTGGCCGACGCGCCGCGCAACCAGGTGGTGCAAATGGGCGCAGGCGGTGCCGGAGCGGCGGTGGCCCACGCGCTGCTGGCCGAAGGGGTCGGGCAACTGACGGTATTCGATGTCGAGCCGGCCCGTGCCCAGGCGTTGGTGGATAACCTCAACGCACACTTCGACGGCACCCGTGCCCGCGTCGGGCATGCGCTGGAAAGCGCCCTGGCGAGCGCCGACGGGCTGGTGAACACCACGCCCATGGGCATGGCCAAACTGCCGGGAATGCCGGTGCCCAAGGGCTTGCTGCGGGCACAGATGTGGGTAGCGGAGATCGTCTATTTTCCGCTGGAAACCGAGCTGTTGCGTGAGGCGCGGGCACTGGGCTGTCGTACCCTGGACGGGTCGAACATGGCGGTGTTCCAGGCGGTGAAGGCGTTTGAACTGTTCAGCGGGCACGAAGCGGATGCTGCGCGGATGCTGGCGCATTTCGGCCGTATGGGGGCCTGAAAAGCATCGCGGGGCAAGCCCGCTCCTACAAACACGTAGGAGCGGGCTTGCCCCGCGATGGCAATCAATCAGGCCTGCAGGTAACGCAACACCGACTCGCAGATCATCTCGCGATGACGCGCCTTGATCGCCTTGTCCTCGAACTCCACCTGGAAGATCTCGCCAAAGGTGTGCCGGTTCGAGACCCGGTAGAAACAGAACGAACTGATCAACAGGTGCACATCCAGCGCCTCCAGCCCCTGGCGGAACACACCCTCGTCGGCCCCGCGCTTGAGCAATTCATCCAGCGCCATCAACACGGTCTTGTTCATCGAGCGGATGGCCGAGGAGCGCTTCACATACTCGCCATGGTGCATGTTCTCGTTGCAGACGATGCGCACGAAATCGACATTGCGGTCATGGTGGTCGAAGGTGAACTCCACCAGCCGGCGTATGCCCTGGCGTGGTTCGAGCTCGGCCAGGTGCAGGCTGCTTTCGGTGCTGCGGATATCACCGTAGAGCTTCTCCAGCACCTCTACATACAACTGCTCCTTGCTGTTGAAGTAGTAGTAGATCATGCGCTTGGAGGTATGGGTGCGCTCGGCGATGGCATCGACCCGGGCACCGGCCAGGCCCTGCTGGACGAACTCGCTGATCGCCGCCTGGAGGATGTTCTCGCGGGTCTTTTCCGGGTTGTTCTTGCGGCCCTTGCGCACTGCCGGTTCGGGCACTGCGCCAAGTGCTGGGGTAGTCGTCATACGG
This sequence comes from Pseudomonas sp. NPDC090755, assembly GCF_044769005.1. Lineage (NCBI taxonomy): Bacteria > Pseudomonadati > Pseudomonadota > Gammaproteobacteria > Pseudomonadales > Pseudomonadaceae > Pseudomonas > Pseudomonas sp. NPDC090755. Next base: position 607,301 of record NZ_JBIVXC010000002.1, read on the forward strand.
GACTCTTGGCCAACGGTTAACCCGGTGATTATGAGCCCCGGGACATGAGGAAGAAAGCCTGCCTACAAACGCGCCTGCGCCGGCGCCCCGCCCCGCGCCTTGGCCATGGCGGCCAGGCGCACGGCCACGTTGGCCGCGCCATAACCGCTGTAGCCATTGCGCCGCTGGATGATCTCGAAGAAGAAGCGCTCCTCGAACGGCTCGGTGTACACGTGGAACAGCTCGCCGCCCTGGGCGTCGCGGTCGTAGAGCACGTTGTAGTAGGCCAGTTCGCTCAGGAACTCGTCGTTGAAATCGAAGCGTGCCGCCAGGTCGTCGTAGTAGTTCAGCGGAATGTCCAGCAAGGCCACGCCGGACTCCTTGGCCTGCTTGACGGCGGCGAAGATGTCGGCGCAATCGAAGGCGATGTGGTGCACACCCGAGCCACGGTAATGCGACAGCGCATGGGCAATGGCGGTGTTGCGGTTTTCCGAGATGTTCAGCGGCAGGCGGATCGAGCTGCAACGGCTGCGCAGCGCCCGGCTCTTGACCAGGCCATAGGGGTCGGGCAGCACCACTTCGTCGTCGGCGGTGAAATCCAGCACGCTCTTGTAGAACAGCGCCCAGCTGTCCAGGCCGTCGGCCGGCAAGGCCAGGGCCATGTGATCGATGCGCGTGAGCCCCAGGCTGTTGCCTGGCGCCTGCTGCAGGCTGAAATCGGTGTCGTAGATGGTCCGGCCTTCGGCGTCCTGGTCGACCAGGTAGATCAGGCTGCCGTCCGGTGCGCGCACCGCCGCCAGTTCACGTTCGTTGGGCCCGACCAGGCCGCGATAGGGTTGCCCCTGGTAGGCCACCGCACGGGCCAGGGCCTGGGCGCTGTCCTTGACCCGGATAGCCGTGGCGCACAGCGAAGGGCCATGACTCTCGAAGAAGTTGTGGGCAAAGGAATAAGGTTCGGCATTGAGGATCAGGTTGATGTCGCCCTGGCGCAGCAAGCTGACGTTCTTCGACCGGTGTGTGCCGGCACGGGTGAAGCCCAGGCGCTCCAGCCAGTTGCCCAGCTTGGCCCCCAGGGCGTCGTCTACGGCGAATTCGAGAAACTCGATGCCGTCATAGGCACTGGCCGCCGGTGGCGCGAACAGCAGTTCGTCCTGCGCCAGCGACACATGCTGCTGTTCGAGTCGCTGGCGGGTCTTCTCCTCCAGGTACAGCAGCGAACGCAGGCCGTCGGCGGCATTGGCCCGGGGCGGTGCAGCGCGGAAACCGTCGTTGAAGATCTCCAGCGACAAGGGCCCGTCATAGCCGCTGGCCAGGATCGGCGCAAGGAAGCCCGCCAGGTCGAATTCGCCCTGCCCCGGGAAGCAGCGAAAATGTCGGCTCCACTCCAGTACATCCATGGCCAGCAGCGGCGCGTCGGCCATCTGCACGAAGAAGATCTTGTCGCCAGGGACCTGGGCGATGCCCCGTGGGTCGCCCTTGAGCGACAAGGTGTGGAAGCTGTCGAGGATCATCCCGAGGCTGCGGTGGTCGGCGGCCTGGACGATGTCCCAGACCTGCTCCCAGGTGTTCACATGCCGGCCCCAGGCCAGGGCCTCGTAACCGATGCGCAGGTCGCGGGCGCCGGCGCGCTCGGCCAGCAGGCGCAGGTCGTCGACCAGCACCTGGCGCTCGCCAATGGCATCGGCGGCGACGTTGCTGCACACCAGCACCAGATCGGTGCCCAGCTCCTGCATCAGGTCGAACTTGCGCTCGGCGCGGTCGAGGTTGCGCGCCAGGCGATCCCGGCGGCAGCCCTCGAAGTCGCGAAACGGCTGGAACAGGGTAATTGCCAGGCCCAGGTCGGCGCAGCGCTGGCGGATTTCCCGCGGGCTGCCGGCGTAATAGAGCAAGTCATTCTCGAAGATCTCGACACCCTCGAAGCCGGCCGCGGCAATGGCTTCGAGTTTTTCAGGCAAGGTACCGCTCAAGGACACGGTGGCAATCGAACGCTGCATTTTTCTGGCTCCGATGGGCAGGCAAAACCCGGATGCTGTGATTATTGGCGGCGAACAAAATTTGCTCAATTGAAAAGGTACTAACTGGTTAGTTTTGTGTTCGATTATCGCCCATAATAGCGCTTAACGAATTGACCCTTTTTTGACCACAGGCGCACCATTTCGACACCGGGCAGTGTTGCTCGAACGGCCAAAAGCCCATCGACCCCTGCCATTGACACGACAGCCGACCACCCCGGCGTCCTGAGCGTTGCGTGACCCAAGGCTCGACCCATAAACATAAAAACGGGTACCCCTCCCATGATCCATTCGCACAGCACCCGCATGGCCCAGCCGCTGGCCAACACCCCGCACGCCGGCATAGGCGACAAAATCCGTGGCGCCATGGCTGTCGGCAAGACCCGTTGGGTCATGCTGGCCCTGGTGTTCTTCGCCACCACCCTCAACTACATCGACCGCGCCGCCCTGGGCGTCATGCAGCCGATCCTGGCCAAGGAAATGAGCTGGACGGCGATGGATTACGCCAACATCAACTTCTGGTTCCAGGTCGGCTATGCCATCGGCTTCGTCCTGCAGGGCCGGTTGATCGACCGGATCGGCGTCAAGCGCGTGTTCTTCTGCGCCGTGCTGCTCTGGAGCCTGGCCACCGGCGCCCATGGCCTGGCCACCTCGGCGGTGGGCTTCATGGTCTGTCGCTTCATTCTTGGCCTGACCGAAGCGGCCAACTACCCGGCCTGCGTCAAGACCACCCGCCTGTGGTTCCCGGCCGGCGAGCGGGCGGTGGCCACTGGCATCTTCAATGCCGGGACCAACGTCGGTGCCATGTTCACGCCCATGTTGCTGCCACTGGTGCTCACCATCTGGGGCTGGCAGGCCGCGTTCCTGGGCATGGCCGCGCTGGGCCTGGTGTGGGTGGTGTTCTGGGGCTTGAAGTATTTCAACCCGGAGAACCATCCGACCGTCAGCAAGGAAGAACTGGCCTACGTGCAGAGCGAAGTGGAACCGGAACAGACCCGCGTGCCGTTCTCGCGGATCCTGCGCATGCGCGGCACCTGGGCCTTCGCCCTGGCCTACTCGATCACCGCGCCGGTGTTCTGGTTCTACCTGTACTGGTTGCCACCGTTCCTCAACCAGCAATACAGCCTGGGCATCAGCGTGACCCAGATGGGCATTCCGCTGATCGTCATCTACGTCTGTGCCGACTTCGGCAGCGTCGGGGGCGGGATTCTCTCGTCGTTCCTGATCGGCCGCGGCATGGCCCCGGTCAAGGCGCGCCTGCTGTCAATGCTGCTGTTCGCCTCGACCATCATCAGCGTGATCTTCGCCGCCGGCGCCAGCAGCCTGTGGGTCGCGGTACTGGCCATCTCCCTGGCGATCGCCGCGCACCAGGCCTGGACCGCCAACATCTGGAGCCTGGTGATGGACTACACGCCCAAGCACATGATGAGCACGGTGTTCGGTTTCGGCGGCATGTGCGCAGCCATCGGCGGGATGTTCATGACCCAGTTGGTGGGCTACATCCTGACCACCACCCACAACAACTACACCCTGCTGTTCACCATGATCCCGGCCATGTACTTCATCGCCCTGGTGTGGATGTACCTGATGGCCCCGCGCAAGGTGCCTGAAGTCAAAGCCTAGGGCTTGCGCTGCAACCAGGCAGCGCCCAGCCCGCTGAGGCAGATCAGCGCAATACCGACCAGCCCGGCCATGTCCGGGCTGTGTCCGAACAGCACCAGCCCGAGTATCCCGGCAAACACGATCTGACAATAACTGAACGGCGCCAGCATGGCCGGCGGGGCATGGCGGAACGCCTGGGTCAGGAACAGGTGCGCAGTCATCCCGCAGGTGCCCAGCGCCACTGCCATCAGGCCGTGCACCAGGCTCGGGGTCTGCCAGAACATCGGCACGATGGCGCTCATCACCAGCGTATTGAGCAGACCGGTGAAGAAGTTACTGGTGGTCGGGCTGTCGGTGCCGCTGAGCTTGCGGGTGAGCAACTGGTAGAAGCAGAAACACAGCGCCGAGCCGAAGGGCAACAACACCGCCGGTTTGAACAGCGCGCCCCCGGGATGGATGATCACCGTCACCCCGACGAAACTCACCAACACCGCCACCCACTGGCCACGGGTCACCTTCTCGCCCAGCAGCGGCAGCGACAGCGCCGTCACCAGCAAAGGTGCGAGGAAGTTGACCGCCGTCGCTTCGGCGAGCGGAATGTACTGCAAGGCCGTGGTGAACAGCAGGCTGGTACCCAGCAGGCACAGCGCGCGCAATGCCTGCAGGCCGGGCCGACGGGTACGCAACACGCGCAGGCCCGATTGCGGCAGGAAGATCGCCATCATCAGCAGGGTATGCACCAGGTAGCGGGCCCAGACCACCCAGAGAATCGGATAGAAACCGGCCAGGTACTTGGACAGGGCATCGTGGCTGGCGAACAGGAAAGTCGCCAGCACCACCAGCAGAATGCCCCGCAGTGGCTGGCTGGACTGGGTAAGCGCTGTGGGACGGGGCATGCAATCGGCTCGCGAGTTAGTGCTGCATCAGCAGCTGACGGGTCTTTTCAAGGGCCATCCGGGCCCGCTGCAGGGCGCTGACACCCTGTTCATACAAGTGTCGCGTGGGGATTTCCAGGCTCAGGGGGATCGACGCCGGCAGGCTGCCCAGCAGCCCCGCCAGGTCGCAATCGCCGTCACCGGGAAAACGCCGCTCGTTACGTGCCTGACGCAAGATCTCGGCCATGTCGTCGGGCCGTGGTCCTGCCACATCGCACAGCTGAGCATATCGCAGGCGTGAAGGGGCGACCCGGCGCAGTTGCTCCAGTGACGACGCCGATCGGTCGAAATGGAAGGCATCGACCAGAACGCACCCGTTGTCACGCCCGGCCGCCTCGACGATACGCAGGGCCTGGTCAAGGTTCCTGGCGTCGGTCCAGGGCATGAACTCCAGGTGCGGATGCAGGCCGTATTGCCCGGCCAGATCGCACAGGGCGGCGAAGTTTTCCGTCAGGCGTTGCTCGTCGTGGTCGTTGCCGGCCACCAGCAGTTCACTTGCGCCGAACCCGGCGCCCACGGCCAGCAGCGCCTCGAAGTCGGCGACGCGGGTTTCGGCCTTCAGCCGCAGGATTTCCACATCCAGCACCCGGATCCCGGTGTCGCGCAGGCGGGCGGCGGTACGACGGCGCAGGTCGGCATCGGTCACCAGGGGAAAGTGATGCTCCTCGGGCGTGGCCGGTTCCAGGCGCAGGCCGACATGGCTGTAGCCGGCGCGAGCGGCGACTTCGACCATGTCTTCGGGGGAGAGCTCGAGGACGGTCAAGGCGGCCAGGGACAAGACAGGTTGACTCATGGGGACGATCTCAGCTTGTTTTGTAATATTTAGAACTTAGTTCCAATTTCAATGCAAGCTAAAAAAAAGCCCTGAACAGGCGACGGTGTTGTACCCATCGCCGGCTACGCCAGCTCCCACAGCGGGAGCAACTGTCTGTGTGGGAGCCGGCAGAGCCGGCGATGGGTTCAGGCAAACAGTTCAGAGGCCGGGCTCGCCGCCGACAACTCCGCCGCGGCCGCCAGCAGCACCGGCGCCAACTCGTGCATGCGCGCTTCGCTCATCCGCGCGCTGGGTCCGGCCACGCTGAGTACCGCGACCGCATGCCCGTCCAGCGGATGACGGACCACCGCCGCCAGTGCCGAGGTGCCCACCGCCGAGCTTTCCACCACCCAGGCGTAACCATGTTCCCGGGCCAGGCGCAGGCGTTCGAGCAATTCGGCATTGGAGGCCGGGGCGTTGGGCCCGAAGTCTTCCCGCCGGGCGATGCCCTGGCGTTCCACCAGCACCAGGGCCTGGGCATCGCTCAGGCTCGACAGCCAGGCATGCCCGGAAGCGGTATAGAACAGCGGTGCATCGCGGCCCATGTCCGGGTCGTAGCGCAGCCCCGAACGGGCGCCCTGAGCCTTGGCGATCCAGGTCTGGCGGTCACCCTCGATCACCCCCAGGCGCACCAGTTCGCCGGTTTGCCGAGCCAGTTGATCAAGGATCGGCTGGACGATGTCGGCGCCACTGCTGGCCAGGTAGCGAAAGCCCATGGCCACCAGACGGGTGCTCAAGTGATAGCGGCTGCTTTCCGGGTTCTGCCGCACATACCCCAGGCGCATCAGCTCGGCGAGCATGCGATGGGTCGCGCTCTTGGGGATCTGGAGCTCTTCGGCCAGGGTTTGCAGGGCAACGCCCCGGGGCTCGCTGGTGAGGCGTTCAACGAGGCTGAACGCACGTTCTATCTGACTGCCGGCCATGGTCACGGTCCCTGAAAATTTTGCCGATTCTAAAGAGCCACGGGCAAAGCGCAAATCACTGTCCGATCTTCGCCCACTTTGTCACCTGGGCGCTTGGCCGAGGCGTCACTCGAAACATAGAATATGGAATCAAGTTCCAGAATATAACAAAACCCATTGTTCGAGGAGACTCCGCCCATGGTTGCCGATACCCCTACGCCCTCCCCCCTGGATTGTGATGTGCTGGTCATCGGTTCCGGCGCTGCCGGCCTGTCCGCCGCCGTAACCGCCGCCTGGCACGGGCAGAAGGTCATCGTCGTGGAGAAAGACGCGGTGTTCGGCGGCGCCACCGCCTGGTCCGGGGGCTGGATGTGGGTGCCCTGCAATCCGCTGGCACAACGGGCCGGGATCATCGAAGAGCGCTCGGTGCCGCGCACCTATCTGGAGCATGAACTGGGTGAACGCTTCGACGGGCCGCTGATCGATGCCTTTCTGGAAGCGGCGCCGCGCATGGTGTCGTTCTTCGAACGGCACACCACGCTGCAGTTCGCCGATGGTAACGGCATTGCCGATATTCACGGCGACACCCCGGGCGCCGGCACGGGTGGACGCTCGGTGATCGCCGCACCCTACAACGGTCGGGAAGCCGGCAAGCTGCTCAAGCGCCTGCGCAAGACCCTGCGTGAAACCTCATTCATGGGCATGCCGATCATGGCCGGCAACGACCTCACCGCCTTCCTCACCCTGACCCGCTCCTGGCGTTCATTGTTGCACGTGACCAAGCGTTTCAGCCGCCACTTGCTGGACCTGGCCATTCATGGCCGGGCCATGCAACTGGTCAACGGCGTGGCACTGGTGGCGCGCCTGGCCAAATCGGCAGAAGACCTGGGCGTGCTGTTGTGGGAGTCGGCACCGGCCCGGTCGCTGATCGAGGAGCAAGGCCGGGTATGCGGCGCCATCATCGACACCGCCCGCGGCCCCATCGCCATCCATGCACGCAAGGCCGTCGTCCTGGCGGCAGGTGGCTTTGCCAATGACATCGAGCGGCGCAAGGCACTGTTCCCGCGTACGCCCACCGGCCGTGAACACCTGGCCCTGCCGCCGCTGGGCGTCAACGGCGACGGCCTGCGCCTGGGCGAGAGCGTTGGTGGCCAGGTGGCCGACGACCTGCACAGCCCGGTGGCCTGGGCGCCGGTCTCGCGGGTGCCGCACAGTGACGGCACGGTGGGCCATTTCCCACACATCATCGAGCGTGGCAAGCCCGGCATCATCGGCGTGCTCGCCAACGGCAAGCGCTTCGTCAATGAAGCCAACGGTTACTACGACTATGTCAGCGCCATGGTTGCCCATGCGCCGGGGGATACCGTCGAATCCTGGTTGATCTGCAGCCATGCCTTCCAGCGCCGTTACGGCCTGGGCATGTCCCGTCCGTTTCCGCTACCGCTGCAGCCGTTCATCAATTCCGGCTACCTGAAGACCGGCGCCACACTCGAAGCCCTGGCCCGGGCCTGCGGCATCGACCCGCAAGGTTTGAGTGCGACGGTCAGCGAATACAACCGGCACGCCCGTCACGGCGAAGACCCGCTGTTCGGTCGGGGCTCAACGCCCTACAACCGCAAACAGGGCGACGCCTTGCACGGACCCAACCCCTGTGTGGCACCGATCGAGCAAGGACCCTTCTATGCCGTGAAAGTCGAGCCTGGCTGCTTTGGCACCTTCGCCGGACTCAGGACCAACGAACATGCACAGGTGCTCGACAGCCAGCGCCAGCCCATTGCCGGGCTATATGCAGCGGGTACCGACATGGCCAGCATCATGGGCGGGCATTACCCGGCGGGCGGGATCAACCTGGGACCGGCGGCAACCTTTGGCTACATCGCCGGGCGGCATATCGCCGGGGTGACGGACTACGAATGATCGCGACCCGACTTGCCCCGCGATCGCCACACTGCAATCAGAAGTCGAAGAACACCGTCTCGCCCTCACCCTGGATACGGATGTCGAAGCGATAGGCCAGCTTGCCATCCACCTCGCAGCGGGTCGCCACCAGCGTCTCGCGCCGTTGCGGCTGCTCGATCAGGTTGAGTACCGGGCACTGGGCATTGGCCTGGGCCTCGTCATCGAAATACAGGCGGGTCTGCAGGTGGATGTTAATGCCACGGGCAAACAAGCTGACGTTGATATGCGGCGCCATCGGCACGCCCGCCGCATTGCGCACCACACCCGGCTTGACCGTGTGCAGGGTCCACTCACCGCTGTCGAAGGTGGTGGCCGTGCGACCGAAGCTGTTGAACGGCCGCTCCAGGTCGAAATCACTCTGGTACTGACCTGCGTGGTCGGCCTGCCAGAACTCCAGGAACGAATCGCGCACCAGGTGGCCGTTGCCGTCATAGACATTACCGAACACCAGGATGTGCTCGCCCGGCGCATCCTGGCGGGCCAGGCGGTTCCAGATTTCCTGGTCACGGGTCGGGTTGCCGGCGGCCTCCAGGGCCAGGCCGATGTGCACGTAAGGGCCGGCGGTCTGCGAAGGGGTTTCCGGCAGCAATTGAATAGGCATGGTCACCTCCTCAGCGGTTTTCGAAGTGGGTCTTGCGCTGGCCGCGCAACACGATGTCGAAGCGATAGGCCAGGCAATCCATGGGGTTGGCATTGCTCATGTCCAGGCGGGCGATCAGGCTCTGGATCGCCTCGGGGTTGGCAATCGACTTGACGATCGGGCACATCGGGATCAACGGATCGCCTTCGAAATACAGCTGGGTGATCAAGCGCGTGGCAATCGACGGGCCGCTGATCGACACGTGGATATGCGCCGGACGCCAGTCGTTCGGACCATTGCGCCATGGGTACGGGCCCGGCTTGATGGTGCGGAAGCTGTAGTAGCCCTCGCTGTCGGTCAGGGCCCTGCCCACGCCGCCGAAGTTGGGGTCCAGCGGTGCCAGATAGCGGTCGTTCTTGTGCCGGTAACGGCCACCGGCGTTGGCTTGCCAGATTTCCACCAGGGTGTGCGGGATCGGCTTGCCATACTGGTCGCAGACACGGCCGGCAACGATGATCCGCTCACCGATCGGCAGCCCGCCGTTGTTGAAATTGAGCAACAGGTCATGGTCGTTGGGGCCGAACTTCAAGTGGGAGAAGTCCGGGCCGGTGCTTTCGCTGATCGACTGGGGAATGCTCACCAGTGCTTGGCGCGGGGAACGGGCGATGGAGGTTTTGTAATCCGGGGTAAAGGCCTTGGGGTGCCAGTTGCGATCACGGATAGCGAAGCGACTGGTGTCTTGTGCAGACATGCCGTTCTCCTGTCTTGGAATTATGGTGGGGCCTGGGCGTGGCAGGCGAGGTTGCAGTTTCGGGTATGCAGGGCCGGGTGAATATTGAAAAGAAACCACCGATACATAACCAAATGGTTATCCAATCTTCAGTAATCTGACGGAGCGACCGTGGGTGAACTAATCTTTTAGCTCATGTTTCCAGGCTCGGGAGAGCACTCATGCAATGGCGAAAAGGCAGGCGTAGCGACAATGTGGTCGATGCCCGTGGCGAGGGCGGTGGCGGCATGCGCTTCGGCGGTGGCAAGGGCCTGAGCATCGGTGCGATCCTGTTGATCGTCGGTATCGGCTGGATCACCGGCCAAGACCCGTTGCAGATCCTTGGCCAACTGACCGGGCAGATGGGCCAGCAAAGCGCGCCGGTCAGCACCGGTACAGGCAAGGCGCCGCCAGTCAACGACGAACAGGCCGAATTCGTCGCGTCGATCCTGGGCGACACCGAAGACACCTGGCGGGCGATCTTCGCCCAGGGCGGGCGTCAGTACAAAGACCCGACCCTGACCCTGTTCAGCGGCCAGATCAATTCGGCTTGCGGCTTCGCCTCCTCGGCGGTGGGCCCCTTCTATTGCCCGGCCGACCAGAAGGTCTACCTGGACATGACGTTCTTCCGCGAAATGGAGCAACGCTTCGCCGCTGCCGGCGACTTCGCCCAGGCCTACGTCATCGCCCACGAAGTCGGCCACCACGTGCAGACGCTGCTCGGTGTCTCGGCCAAGGTCCAGGCCGCACGCCAGCGTGGCGAGCGCATGGAGGGCGACAACGGCCTGTTGGTGCGCCAGGAATTGCAGGCCGACTGTCTGGCCGGGGTCTGGGCCTACCAGGCGCAACAACGCCTGAACTGGCTGGAACCGGGCGATATCGAAGAAGCCCTGAACGCCGCCAACGCCATCGGCGATGACCGCCTGCAACAGAAGGGCCAGGGCCGGGTGGTGCCCGACTCCTTCACCCACGGCACCTCGCAGCAGCGTGTGCGCTGGTTCAAGACCGGCTTTGCCAAGGGCGACATCAACCAGTGCGACACCTTCACCGCCCGCGCCTTGTAATCCCTCCTGCCAGCCCACGGCAGCCTTCGTGGCCTGCCGTGGAAAAGCCCGGTTACGACCGCTGATCATTTTTTGCTGAAAAAGCGTTTCAGCTACGGGCCGGGCCGCCGATAACCCGTGCTCACGTACATCAGCTGGCCATCAAGAACAACAATCTTCCAGCGATATGGATAACGACGCACTACGTTCCTGGAGGATTGCATGAACAGCTGGTTTGCCAACATCAGCGTCAACCTGAAACTCGGCCTGGGCTTCGGCCTGGTGCTACTGCTCACCAGCCTGCTGGCCCTCACCGGCTGGAACAGCATGGGCGGGCTGATCGATCGCAGTAACTGGATGAGCGACATCACCCAGCTCAACAGCGACCTGACCAACCTGCGCATCACCCGCCTGCAGTACATGCTGACCAACGGCGACGATGCCGCCGCCGGCACCGTGCAGGTCAAGCTCAACGCCTTCAGTGAACAGCAGCAGAAGCTGCTCAAGACCTTCAAGAGCCCGGAAAACGTCAAGTTGCTCCAGGAGCTGGGCCAGGTCATCGACGCCTACCAGGTGTCGATCAACAAGATGCGCAGCGGCTACAAGGCAAGCCTCGCCGCTCGCGACGGGATGAACCTGGCCGCCTCGCGCGCCATCGAACTGATCGAGGCGATCAACCGCGACATCCTCGCCCTGCCTGAAGGTAGCGCCAGCCGCCTGGAGCAGTTCCGCACCGTCACCCAGGCCAAGGAACAACTGTTCCTGGTGCGCCTGGCGGTGCGCAGCTACATCGCCGACACCAGCAGCGAGTCCGAACAACTGGCGCTGCGCCAGCTCGATGCCGTCCTGGCCGAAATCGCCAACCTGAATCGCCAGATGCCGGGCGAAGCAGCACGCATCAAGCAGTTCGAAAGCGCCGTGCTGGCCTACCGCGATGCCGTGCGCCAGTTCCGCGACTCCACTGCCGACATCGCCGTCGCGCGCCAGGAAATGACCGTACAGGGCGCCAGCATCGTCAAGATCAGTGACACGCTGTACAAGATCCAGCTTGAACGCCGCGACAGCGAAAGTGCCCAGGCCCGTACCCTGCAACTGACCGCCACCCTGCTGGCGCTGCTGGTCGGCGTGCTGGCCGCGGTGATCATCACTCGCCAGATCACCCGTCCGTTGCGCGACACCCTGGCTGTGGTTGAGAAGATCGCCTCGGGCGACCTGACCCACGACCTGCGCGTCACCCGCCGTGACGAACTGGGCGTGCTGCAGCAGGGCATCCAGCGCATGGGCTCTACCCTGCGCGACCTGATCAGCGGTATCCGCGATGGCGTCACCCAGATCGCCAGCGCCGCCGAAGAGCTGTCGGCGGTGACCGAGGAAACCAGCGCCGGGGTCAACAGCCAGAAAGTCGAGACCGATCAGGTTGCCACCGCCATGCACGAAATGGCCGCCACCGTGCAGGAAGTCGCGCGCAACGCCGAGCATGCCTCCGCTGCCGCCACCGATGCCGACACGCAGGCCCGTGCCGGTGACCAGGTAGTTGCCGAGGCGATCAGCCAGATTGAACGCCTGGCGGAAGAAGTGCACCGCTCCACCGAGGCCATGGGCCTGCTGCAGCAGGAAAGCCAGAAGATCGGCAGTGTCATGGACGTCATCAAGTCGGTCGCCGAGCAGACCAACCTGCTGGCGCTGAACGCGGCTATCGAAGCGGCGCGTGCCGGCGAAGCCGGACGTGGTTTCGCCGTGGTCGCCGACGAGGTACGCGGCTTGGCCCAGCGCACCCAGAAGTCCACCGAAGAGATCGAAGAGCTGGTGGCCGGCCTGCAGAGCGGTACCCAGCAAGTGGCCAATGTGATGCTTGGCAGTCGCAACCTGACCGACAGCAGCGTCGAGCTGACCCGCAAGGCCGGTGCCTCACTGGAGAGCATCACCCGCACAGTGTCGAACATCCAGTCGATGAACCAGCAGATCGCCGCGGCCGCCGAACAGCAAAGCGCGGTGGCCGAGCAGATCAGCCGCAGCATCATCAATGTGCGCGATGTATCGGAACAGACGGCCGCGGCCAGCGATGAAACCGCGGCGTCCAGTGTTGAACTGGCGCGCCTGGGTAATCAGTTGCAGACCATGGTCAGCCACTTCCGCGTCTGACCCTCCCTGGCGAAGGGGTTGCTTGGCAGCCATCGCCGGCTATGCCGGCTCCCACAGGTCCGGATTTCACCCCGGACCTGTGGGAGCTGGCGAAGCCGGCGATGACTTCACCCCTTACTTGACGACCTGCCCCACCCCGCGCCCACGCGGATCGGAAGCTGTCTCCAGCGCCGCGCCATTGACCCGGATCGCCTGGATGTCCCCCATCTCCCAGCCCTGGTCCTCAAGGATGTAGCCCATCTTCTTCAGCTCGTCGGCGACCTTGCCGGTCAGCGGTGCATAAGCGTCGAAGTAGATGGTGTCCTTGGGCAGCAACTGGTGATGCACCCGCTGCGCCGCCACGGCTTTTTCCAGCGGCAGATTGTAGTCGTACAGGTTGTTCAGCACCTGGAAGATCGAGGTGAAGATCCGCGAACCACCTGGCGTACCGAGCACCAGGGTGACCTTGCCGTCACGGGTGACCAGGGTCGGGGCCATCGAAGACAGCATGCGCTTGCCCGGCTCGATGGCGTTGGCATCGCCACCGACCACGCCGAAGGCGTTGGCCACGCCCGGTTTGGAACTGAAGTCGTCCATCTCGTCGTTGAGCAGGAAGCCCGCGCCCTTGACCACCACGCCGCTGCCGTAGTCCCAGTTCAGGGTGTAGGTATTGCTGACCGCGTTACCCTGCTTGTCGACGATAGAGAAGTGGGTGGTCTGGTGCGGTTCCAGGCCCGGGCGCACTTTCTCGGTTTCGGAGATGGCGTTCGGGTTGACCTCCTGGGCGCGCTTGGCGATGTAGTCCTTGGCGATCAGCTTGTCCACCGGCACCTTGGAGAACGCCGGGTCACCCAGGTAGTCGGCACGGTCGGCGAACACCCGCTTCTCGATTTCCGCCAGCAGGTGGATGTAGCGGGCCGAGTTCAGCTCGACGCCCTTGAAGTCGGCCGCGCGGTTTTCCTTGATACCCAGCAGCTGGGCCAGGGCCACGCCGCCGGAGCTTGGCAGCGGTGCGGTGTAGACCACATTGCCGCGCCATTCGATGCCCATCGGCTCGCGCCACACCGCCTTGTAGTCCTTGAGGTCGTCCTTGCTGATCAGGCCCTTGTCGGCCTGCATCTGGGCCACCAGCAGGTCGGCGGTCTTGCCCTGGTAGAACTCGCTCACGCCCTTGTCGGCGATGCGCTCCAGGGTCTGCGCCAGCTCCGGCTGCTTGAAGGTCTCGCCGACTTTCATGGTGCCGAAGTAGTCATTGAAGTTGGTGCTGTCCTTGAACAGTCCCAGGGCGTCCTCGCGGTACTGGTACTGCTTGGCGGCGATCTTGAAGCCGTTCTTCGCATAGCCTACCGCCGGGGTGATCAGTTCCGACCAGGGCAGCTTGCCGAATTTCTGATGCGCCTCCCACAAGCCCATCACCGTTCCTGGCACACCGGCGGCACGGGCGCCGACCAGGCTCAGGTTCTCGATGATCTCGCCTTTCTCGTCCAGGTACATGTTGCGACTGGCAGCCTTGGGCGCGACTTCGCGGTAGTCGAGAAAGTAGGGTTTGCCGTCCATGTACAGGGTCATGAAGCCGCCCCCGCCGATGTTGCCGGCTTCGGGGTAGGTCACCGCCAGGGTGAAGGCCGTGGCGACGGCAGCATCTACCGCATTACCGCCCTTCTTGAGGATTTCGGCGGCTACCTGTGCACCATATTGATCGGGGGCGGCGACCGCGCCACCGTCCAGGGTCACGGCGTAGGCCGATGAACTGGCGATTATCGCGGCGCTCAGGCTCAAGGTTCGGAACATCACAACGCGCATGAGAACTTCCTTGGTGTTGTTTTCGTTGAACAGCCATTAAGGCTGAAGTCAGACGAGTTATCAAACACCACAGGAAAATTCGCCGCTGACAGGCAGGTCCTGTCGCAGCCGGAGCGCTCAGCAGGCGTAGACCGCCAGCTTGTGCTGGATGAAGTCGAGAAAGCACTGGATGCGCAAGGCCAGTTGCGAGTTGCGGTAGTACACCGCATTGATCGGTTGGCGATAGCCACTGTTGTGTTCGGGCAGCACCACCTGCAGGCGCCCGGCGCGGATATCGTCATGGGTCATGAAATGCGACAGGCATACGATGCCCTCGCCGGCCAGGGCCAGCTCGCGCAGGGTATCGCCGCTGGACGCCGCCAGGCTCGGGCGGATCAGCAGGCGGTCGCCCTCGGCATGGCGCAACGGCCAGTGGTTGAGGGTTTCGGTCTGGGTGAAACCGAGCAGCGAATGCCCTTGCAGGTCCTCGACCCGCTCTGGCGTACCGTGACGCGCCAGGTACGCGGGGCTGGCCAGGATATTCAACGGGCTGCAGCCCAGCGAACGGGCGTGCAGGCTGGAGTCGGCCAGCTCGCCGATGCGGATGGCGACATCGGTGCTCTGCTCGATCAGGTCGATGATCAGGTCGTTGGTGTTGAGCTCAAGCTGGATCTGCGGATACAGCGCGCGAAACTCACCCACCCAGGGCACGATGGCGTGCAGCATGAAGGGTGAGGCGGCGTTGATACGCAAGCGCCCGGAAGGCGTCTGGTGATGCAGCGACAGATGCTCTTCCAGGTCATCCATCTGCTGCAGGATCGACTTGGCCCGTTCGAAGAAGAACCGCCCTTCTTCGGTCAGGTCCATGCGCCGGGTGGTACGGTTGAGCAAGGTGGTGCCCAGCTTGGCTTCCAGGCGCGACAACGTGCGGCTGATCGCCGAAGGCGTCTGCCCGCCCTGCTCGGCGGCGGCGGAAATCGAGCCGCACTCGATCACCGAGACGAACACCTGCAATTCATCGGACCTGGCTTTCACGGCTGTACCCCGGGGTGAGCGACAGCCGAGATAGATAGCCGCTTGGCGCGGCCAGCGCAAGGTTTCATCAGACCTGGATCTGGAAAACCCGGGCCAGGTGCTGCTCATAGGCGGCAACCGCGGCCTCGACGTTCGGGCGCTTCATCACGTCCACCGCGAGGTAGGTCGGCAAACCGCTCATGCCGAGGAACTGGTTGGCCTTGTGGAACGGGAAGTAGACCGCATCCACGCCCTTGCCTTCGAAGAAGTCGCTGGGGTCGTCAAAGGCCTGCTGCGGCGCGTTCCAGGTCAGCGAGAGCATGTACTGCTTGCCCTGGATCAGGCCACCGCTGCCGTACTTCTGCGAGGCGTCGGAGCGGGTCCGGCCGTCGTTGGCGTAGAGGCTGCCGTGGCCGGCGGTGAAGACTTCGTCCAGGTACTGCTTGACCGTCCAGGGCGCGCCCATCCACCAGCCGGGCATCTGGTAGATGATCACGTCGGCCCAGAGGAATTTCTCCACTTCTTCGGCGTTGTCGTAGCCGCCATCGATGTAGGTGGTCTTGAGGTCGAAACCGGCGCGGTCGAGGAACGCCAGGGCGGCCTCGTGCAGGGTCTCGTTCAAGCGGCCGTCGGAGTGGGCGAATTTTTTGCCACCATTGAGCAACAGAATCTTTTTCATCACGTGCCTCAGCTGTCGTTCGATCCTGTGTAGCGCCTGGCGCCGGGGACCGGGTGAAGGGGAATGGCGGCAAGGTTACGGGGTGCCAGGCACTGGAAAAACCAGCGCCCGGGCAAAAGGCTTTTGACCAATAAGCACGAATCACACAGACATTATTGAAATAAAATCACCGCCATCCCCACCAGAGGTCGACCTCATGAGCGAACCCTACGGCTTCATCCTCAAAGCCAAGACACGCCCTGAACAAGCCGAGGCCTTCGAGGCGCTGTTTCGCGCCTACGTCGAACCGAGCCGCGCCGAACCCGGCTGCATCGAGTACCACATGCTGCGCGACAAGGAAGACCCGAGCCTGTTCGTGTTCTACGAGATCTGGGCGAGCAAGGCGGCGCTGGACACGCATTCGGCCCTGCCGCACATGCAGCAGTTCTTCGAGCGGCGCATGGACTACCTGGAGCGCGACTTCGATATCCAGTTGATCGAGATGCTCAGCCCGTCCTCGGCTAGCCGTTGAACAACAGGTGTGTGCCGAGCAGGCCCAGGCCGATGAAAAAACAGCGCTTGAACAGCACGGCGCTGATGCGCTGACGCAACCACTGGCCCATGAACATGCCCAGCAGGGCCGGCACCAGCACCAGCAATGAGGCACCCAGTGCCTCGCCGCCCAGTGCATCCTGCCCGGCCAACCCCAGGGCCAGTGCCAGGGTCGAGACGGTGAACGACAGGCCCAGGGCCTGGACCAGTTGCTCACGGCCCAGGCCCAGGCTCTGCAGGTAGGGCACCGCCGGAATCACGAACACCCCGGTTGCGGCAGTCACCACTCCGGTGACCAGGCCGCATAGGGGCCCCAGCCAGCGCTCCCGCCCTGGCGCCAGCCTGAACGCCGGGCCGTACAGCCCATAAAGCGCATACACCAGCAGTGCTCCACCCAGGGCACGTACCGCCCACTGCCCGCTGTTTATTCCCAGCCAGACACTGCCAAGCAAGGTGCCAAGAAAGATCATGGCCAGCATCGGCCACAGGCGCCGCAGCAAGGTGAACAGATGGCCGCCGGCGGCCAGTTGCCAGAGGTTGGTCAAGGTCGAAGGCACGATCAGCAGGGCTGCAGCCTGCGCTGGGGACATAGCCAGGCCGAGCAGGCCCATGGCAATGGTCGGCAGGCCCAGGCCGATCACGCCCTTCACCGCGCCCGCCAGCAAGAAGGTCAGCACCACCAGCAGCGACAGCACTGGCCCGATACCCTGGTAAAAACTGAATAAGGTCGTCATGCGCCCATGCTGCACGCAACGAGGCGGCGTGAAAATCTGCCATATACTGAGCCAGACTCTTGCAAGGACAGAGGCTCATGCATTTTGATCTGATCGACCTGCGACTGTTCCAGCACACCCTGGCCTGCGGCAACATCACCGCCGGGGCCCAGCGCAGCCACCTGTCGCTGCCCGCTGCCAGTGCCCGGATCCGCGCCATGGAAGCCACCCTCGGCATCCCCTTGCTCGAACGCAATCGCCGCGGCGTGCAGGCCACCCCGGCCGGCCAGGCCCTGCTGCAACATGCGCGGCTGATCGGCCAGCAGGTCGAGCGCCTGCAATTCGACCTGGCCCAGTACGCCCAGGGCCTGCAGGGCCAGGTGCGCCTGCTGTGCAACACCGCCGCCTTGAGCGAGTACCTGCCCGAACTGCTCGCAGGCTTTCTCGCCGACTATCCGGCCATTACCCTCGACATCCAGGAGCTACCCAGCCTGCGCATCGTCCAGGCCATCACCCAGGGCGCGGCGGACATCGGCATCCTGTCCACCGCCGTCACCAGCGAGCACCTGCAGACCCTGCCCTTTCGTGACGATCCGCTGGTGCTGATCATGCCCACGGCGCATCCACTCGCCACACGCGCCGACCTGCGTTTCGCCGACACCCTCGACCATGGCTACGTCGGCCTGTCCGCCGACAGCGCCCTGGCCCTGCACCTGGAAGAACAGGCACTGCACTCAGGAAGGCGCATGCAGGTGCGGGTGCGGGCCGAAGGGTTCGACGGGGTCATGCGCATGGTCGCCCACGGCGCCGGATTGGGCGTGGTGCCACTGGCAGCGACCCGGCGCTGGCACGGTCTGCCGGCCTTGCACCGGGTCGCACTGCAAGAACCCTGGGCCCGGCGCCAGTTGCTGCTGTGCGCCCGGGACTTCGCCAGCCTACCCGGCCATGGCCGGGCGTTGGTCGAACGACTGACGCCCTGATCGGCAGCACCTCAGTCCTGGGGCAACAGACCGCTGAGAACGACGCCTCGCTATCGACACCCTCCACCACCACAGCGGCGGGACAGGGCTGGAGGTGAAACGGTAGGCGAGCGTCGTACACAGGGATACACAGCGGCCCGTGGCAGACACATTCGAGACAAACCCTGCTGGGACCATAGCGTCACCGACAGTAGCGTGCCGGATGCACCCACTTCAGAGGACACTTCCCATGACCCGCGCCATCACCTTCGCCCTCACCCCGATCAAGCACAGTTTCAGGCAGCTCGACCGCCTCGGCGCCTGGGGCGCCGACGTACCGCTGCGCCTGTTCCTGGCCTGGGAGTTCTTCGAATCCGGCCTGGAAAAATGGAATGGCGAAAACTGGTTCGAGCAGATCCAGGGCGCGTTTCCGTTTCCCTTCGACCAGCTTCCGGCCAACCTGAACTGGCAGCTTTCGATGTGGGTCGAGCTGATTGCGCCTGTGCTGTTGTTGCTAGGTCTCGGCACGCGCCTGGCGACCCTGGCGCTGATCGTGGTGACCCTGGTGGCCATTGCGGCCGTGCACTGGCCGGCTCATTGGTCGAGCCTGGCCGAATTGGCCAGGGGTTACGCCATCACCGACAAAGGCTTTGGCAACTACAAGCTGCCGCTGATCTACCTGGTCGCGGCGCTCCCCCTGCTGTTCAGGGGGGCTGGGCACCTTAGCCTGGATGCGCTGCTGCGTAAGAACACCTGACGGGTCCGTTGTGTAATTGCCTCTTCAGAAAGTCACGACCCTAAAAAGTTCTTCACGGGGTTCCGGGGGATAGGGTCCTTGGGCTTGGGCTTGGGTGCGAGCTTATCCATTCCCTGCGGCGATGCTGCCGGCCCCTTCCGCCTTTACGGCGGCCTACTTTTTTCTTGGAAAAAGTAGGCAAAACCGCCTGCTCCTACATACGGCCCTACGCTCCGCTTCGGGTTCCCTTGCTGCGGTGTCTTCCAGGGGCATCGCGGCCTACGACTTGCTTCGCCAAGTCTACGGCTCGCGTTCTTCGGTTGCGCCGAAGGGTGCTGCGCACCTGCCCCCTCCAGACACCTCCACTCGGCCTCCTGAAGTCGCGAAGTTACGGGCGGCGCCTGCACTGACGCATCTTCGAAAGCAGAGGCTGGCGCAGCCAGAACAGCATCGCAGGACAAGCCCGCTCGCAAAGCGACTACCAACCCGCTCTTGCTCTTCATACACGCAAGTTCAAGCACCGCCGACCGCGACTTCAGGAGGCGCCGCAGCGTAGGGCCGGATGCAGGAGCAAGCGGTTTTGGTTCCTTTTGCCAAGACAAAAGGGACCCGCCGTAAAGGCGGAAGGCGCCGGCAGCATCGCCGCAAGAAATGGATAAGCACACAACCCCCCAAAAAAAACGCGCACCAGCAAAGGTGCGCGATTTTAAGGACCAGATACCACTCAAGGAATATCGAACGTCACTTCAATATTCCCGCGAGTGGCCTTGGAGTAAGGACACAACTGGTGAGCAGCCTCCACCAGGCGGGCCTTGTCCGCCGTCTCCAGCCCCGGCAGCTCAACGGTCAACCGGGCCGCCAGGGCAAAGCCACCGTCGTGGGTATTGCCCAGCGATATATCGGCAGCCACGGCCACATCCTCGGGTACGCGGATCGCCAGCGCCTGACCGGCACGGCGCATGGCACCGATGAAGCAGGCCGACCAGCCAACGCCCAACAATTGCTCGGGGTTGGTGCCTGGGCGCCCTGACCCGGGCGGGCTCAGGCGCAGCTTCAGCCAGCCATCGGAAGACACACCGTTGCCATCACGGCCACCAGAGGTACGGGTTCGCCCCGTGTAGAGCGTCTTTTCCAGTACTGCGGTCATCACATTTCTCCTCAGGGAGGTACAAATGCCGGGGATCCGGCGTCGTTATACGCGTCAGGCCCGGGTGCCGAGCAGCACACCCTGCGCGCGCAGGTTTTCCAGCAGGGCCAGGCCCTGCGGCAAAAGGGTCGCACTGTCGACAGCGACAGCCTCGGACAGGCGCTCCAGGTGCTGGCGGCCGGCCCAGTGATGCGCTTGAAGCGACGCCAGCAGCGCATGGGCCAAGGGCGCCAGGCGCGAGAAACGCACCCTCAGGTCGGCATCGCGCCGGACCAGCAGCAGGGTCGGTTGTGCGGGTGCTTCGTGCGGCTGGTAGTCAGGACCGATGTCGCTCACCGGCCATCGGTAGGCCAGTGGCCAGGCCAGGGGCGACAGCAGGGGAATGCCTTCGAGCAGATCGCCCTCGGGATCATGCGGCGGGTCGCTGCTGTCGCTGAGCAGCAATACACCCTCCACCCATTCGTAATGCGCAAGTTCCGCAAGCCAAAGTGGCATTGGGTGCCCAACCTTCACGCCCTGCTCGAGGAAGGCGACGAACTCGCCGCCCAGTTCGGTGAACAGTGGCGTGTGACTTCGGTAGTCGGCATAAAAGGCCTCAACCAGTGCCCGCCAGCGCAGCGTGCCGAGGCTTGCGCGGATCACGGGAAAACTGCCGGCCAGCAGCGACTCGACATTGCCGAAGAACAGCTGCCGATACACAGCCAGGCGGCGGGCCTCGATGCCCGGCGGCGGTGCGTGGCGCTGCGGGTCGCGTACATGGCTGGCCATGCGCATTAATTGTTCGTGCAAGGTTTCAGGCATTGCGCACCTCCGGCAGGGTCGCGGCGCTGCGTTGGCGCCAGCGAATCGCTTCGACTTCGGCCAGCAATTCGCCCAGCGGCGGGAAGTTGAAATCCCGCTCCAACAAGGTCGGCAATGGGCCAAAACGTTGGTAGGCCTGATCCAGCAAGTTCCAGACATCAGCCTTGACCGAAGCGCCGTGGGTATCGATCTTCAGGTCAGGCGCCTCGTCGTAATGACCGGCCACGTGCAGGTAGACCACCCGTTGCGCCGGCAGCGCGGCGAGGTAGCGGGAGGTGTCGTAGCCGTGGTTGATCGCATTGACGAAGAGGTTGTTGACGTCCAGCAGCAAATCGCAGTCGGCCTCCTCCAGCACCGCACAGAGGAAGTCGATCTCGCTCAGGGCCTGGTAGGGCGCGGCGTAGTACGAGATGTTCTCCACCGCAATGCGCCGCCCCAGGGCATCCTGGCCCTGGCGAATGCGTGCGGCGACATGCCGTACCGCTTCCTCGGTGAAGGGCAGCGGCAACAGGTCGTAAAGCTGGCCGTCATCGGCGCTGTAGCTCAGGTGTTCGCTGAACAGCGCCACGTCATGGCGATCGAGGAACTGCCGGGTTCGGCGCAACAGGCCGCGGTCCAGCGGTGCCGGGCCTCCCAACGACAGCGACAGACCGTGGCACGACAGCGGGAAGCGCTCGGCAAGGCGGGCAAGGCCTTCGCCATAGTGGCCGCCGACAGCGATCCAGTTGTCCGGGGCGCACTCGAGAAAATCCACGGCAGTGGCGTCCATCGCCAGCAGTTCGGGCATCAGGGCACGGCGCAATCCGAGACCTGCGCCCTGCAGGTTGGGCGTAGCGGTCATGGGTGACCTCCAGGGTTCAGGGTGCCCTCCCGGGCCAGGGGCGCCGGGAGGATGACAGCTCGCGGATCAAGCTCACTCCTTGGCCTGGCTCAACCGAGTGAACAGCTCCGTGGGGACTTTCTTGCCGTTGGCGATGTACTGGTTGGTCCTGTAGGTGTAGACCTCGCCCTCGGAGAGGAAGCCGTCCTTGTTGGTGTCCATCGCCTGGAACTCCACACCGCCATTGGGCGCCACGGTCAACAGTTCCTTGAGCGAAACCCGCCCGTCATCGTCGGTGTCGGTGCGCGCGAAGGAGGCGTCGCCACACTTGCCTTCACCGCACTTGCCCTCGGCGGTGGTGGCCTTGGTGGTCGTGCTGGCCGCCTCGCTGGCGCCGCATTTGCCTTCGCCACACTTGCCCTCGGCCGTGGTGGCCTTGGTGGTCGTGCTGGCCGCCTCGCTGCCACCGCATTTGCCTTCACCACACTTACCTTCCCCGGCTTTTTCCGCAGAGGCCAACTGGTAGCCCTGGGGCAGTGCCTCCACGGCGAAGGCGGACGCAGTCAGGTTCAAGCCGCCGATCAGGGCGACGGCGGCCAGGCCAAGGCTGGTTTTGTTCGAGATCGATTTACGGGACATGGTGCTTCTCCGGATGCGGTGCGTGGTCATGCCACAAGGGCGAATGAATCCCGGGAGGTCGACGGGGTGGGCCTCGTTCGGGTGGAGCCATTTCGCCTCAGGCATGTATCACTGGCGTATCCGCACACGGCAGCATTTGTATGCCAGTTCCCGGAAAGCGGGTCCGGATACACTGTGATACCTGAGCAACGGCTTCGATGCCCCTGTCCCGGGCACAGGCGTGGATCGAGTGGTGAACGTCGGGCCCAGACATCGCCGGCCCGGGAATCGCGCCTATGGTGACGGACCTTTGTGCCGATCCTCAGGAGTGGATATGTCCGATTTCATCACCGTATTGCGCGACACCTGCCCTACCCCCGTGCTGGACGCGACCAAGTGGAAACGCATCGGCGGCGACCCGCACACCGTGAACCTCAACGCCTACCTGTCCGAGGACGGCAGCAAGATCATGGGCACCTGGATCTGCACGCCGGGCAAGTTCGAGGTCAATTATGAGAAGTGGGAGTACTGCCATTTTCTCGATGGCTATTGCGTGATCACCCCGGAGGGTGAGCAGCCGATCCACTTGAAGGCCGGCGATGTATTCGTCATCGAACCGGGGATGAAAGGCACCTGGGAGGTGGTGGAGACGGTGCGCAAGTATTTCGTCTTTGCCTGATGGGTTGATCGCAGGCTTCGCCTGTTCCCACAAAATGTTCTCGCCACAAAAAAATATCGCGGCGCCTGCTTCTCACCCACCCGGTGCGCGTTTACAGCTGGGTGTGAAGCAGGCGCCGCGATAAAGTCCGCCTCGTTACTCGGGTTTGCGGTATCCCTCGACAATCGCCGAGAAATCCTTGCCGCCATCACCACGCAGGCTCATGGCCTGGTACAACTGCTGGGCCACCGCGCCAAGGATCACCGGCTGGTGCGCCTGGCGCGCAGCTTCAGTGGCCAGGCCCAGGTCCTTGAGCATCAGCTCGGCACCGAAGCCGCCGGTGTAACCGCGTGAAGCCGGTGCGGTCTCGATGATCCCCGGCCAGGGGTTGTAGGTGTCCGAACTCCAGCAACGCCCGGTGGAGCTGTTGATGATCCCGGCCAGCACCTTGGTGTCGATGCCCAGGGCATTGCCCAGGGCCATGGCTTCGGACACACCGATCATCGAGATGCCCAGCAGCAGGTTGTTGCAGATCTTGGCGATCTGCCCGGTACCCACCGCACCGCAATGAACGATGTTGCGCCCCATCTGCGCCAGCACCGGCTGCAGCGTGGCGAACAACGCATCGCTGGCGCCGACCATGAAGGTCAGGGTGCCCGCCGCCGCACCGCCCGTACCGCCGGACACCGGCGCATCGGCCAGGTCCACGCCTTGCTTGGCTGCTGCGGCCGACACGTCACGTGCGGTCTGCGGGTCGATGGTGCTGCAATCGACCACCGGCGTACCGGCGCGCACGCCCGCCAGCACACCGTCTTCGCTCAGGTACACACTGCGTACATGGGCTGCGGCCGGCAGCATGGTGATGACCAGGTCGCTCTGCTGCGCGGCATCGCGCGGCGAGCCGCTGATCTGCCCGCCCAGTTCGGCAAGCTCGGCCAGCACGGTCTTGTTCAGGTCGAACAGGTTCAGTTGATGCCCGGCCTTGATCAGGTTGCGCGCCATTGGCGCACCCATGTTGCCCAGGCCGATGAATGCGATACGCATGATGAGCTCCTTAGCGCAGGCTGATGGTGGTGTTCACGCCATCGTTGACGCTGTCATCATCGAACCAGCGGCTGGTGACGGTCTTGGTCTGAGTGTAGAACTGCACCACCTGCTTGCCGTATGGACCCAGGTCGCCGAGCTTGGAACCGCGCGAGCCGGTGAAGCTGAAGAACGGAACCGGTACCGGAATCGGGATGTTGATACCCACCTGGCCGACGTCGATCTCGGTCTGGAACTTGCGCGCCGCCGCGCCGCTCTGGGTGAACAGGCCGGTGCCGTTGCCGAAGGGGTTGCGGTTGACCAGGGCGATGGCCTCGTCGAGGGTGTCGACTTCCAGTACCACCAGCACCGGACCGAAGATTTCCTGGGTGTAGATCTTCATGTCGGTGGTCACGCCGGAGAACAGGGTCGGGCCGACGAAGTTGCCTTGCTCGTAGCCCGGGACACTGACGCCACGACCGTCGAGTTCAAGCTTGGCGCCTTCCTCGATGCCGCTTTCGATCAGGCCCAGTACGCGCTCCTTGGCACGCTTGGACACCAGCGGGCCGACGTCGGTGCCCGGCTCACAGCCGGCGTTGACTTTGAGGTTGGCAGCCAGCTCCTTGAGCTCCGGCAGCCACTCGCGGGCCTTGCCCACCAGCACCGCCACCGAGGTCGCCATGCAGCGCTGGCCGGCCGCGCCGAAGCCTGCGCCCACCAGGGCATTGAGGGTCTGGGTGCGGTTGGCATCGGGCAGTACCACGGCGTGGTTCTTCGCCCCCATCATCGACTGCACGCGCTTGCCATGCTGGCTGGCCAGGTTGTAGACGTGGGTGCCGACTTCGGTGGAACCGACGAAGGAGATTGCCTTGATATCCTGGTGGGTGCACAAGGCATCGACCACCTGCTTGCCACCATGCACCACGTTGAGCACACCGGCCGGCACACCGGCTTCGACGGCCAGCTCGACAAGCATCATGGTCGACAGCGGGTCCTGCTCGGACGGCTTGAGCACGAAGGTGTTGCCGCAGACGATGGCCATGGGGAACATCCACAGCGGAATCATCGCCGGGAAGTTGAACGGGGTGATGCCGGCGCACACGCCGATCGGCTGGCGCAGGGTATAGGTATCGACGCCGCCGGCGACGTTCTCGGCGAACTCGCCCATCTGCAGGCTACCGATGCTGCTGGCGTGCTCGACCACTTCCAGGCCACGGAAAATATCGCCTTCGGCATCGGCGATGGTCTTGCCCTGCTCGGCACTGAGCACGGCGGCAATACGCTTGGAATTTTCGCGGATCAACGCCTGCAGCTTGAGCATGATGCGCATGCGTGCGCCGATCGGGGTGTCGCGCCAGGTCTTGAAGGCTCGCTGGCCGGCGGCGATGGCGGCATCGACCTCTTCGGCGGTGGCGAACGGTACACGGGCCAGCACTTCCTGGGTGGCCGGGTTGATCACGTCGCGCCACTCGGTGGTCTTCGATTCGACCCACTGGCCGTCGATCAGCAGCTTGACCTGCTCGACCTTGGTCTGGCCGGGAGTGAGGGATGCGTTCATGGGCGTTCTCCTGAAATTGTTGTTAGGGAGAGATCGACGCCGCCGGGTCTGCCACGACGGGCGCTTGGGTCTGGGGTTGTTTTGGAGTATAGATGTGCAAAGATCCAATAAGAACGCACATAAAATCCGGACCAACATGCAAAAAAACATCACCTCCCTGGGTTCATTGAACTGGGATGACCTGAAGTTCTTTCTCGAAGTGGCCCGTACCCGCAAGGCCAGCAGCGCGGCCAAGCGCCTGGGTGTGGACTACACCACCGTGTCGCGGCGCATCAGCTCGCTGGAAGTGGCGCTGGGCACCCTGCTGTTCGAAAAGTCGCGGACCAACGGCTTTGTCCTGACCGCCGAGGGCCAGCGCCTGCTCAGCTATGCCGAGTCCATCGAAAGCACCCTGCACATGGCCTGCGAGCAGGTATCAGGTTCGGGCGTGGCGTTGTCCGGGCATGTGCGCATGGGCTGCACCGAAGGCTTTGGCACCTTCTTCGTCACGCCGCAGTTGAGCCACTTCGTCGATGCTTACCCTGCGATCTCGGTGGACATCCTGCCGTTGCCGCACTTCATCAGCCTGTCCAAGCGCGAGGCCGACATCGTCATCGCCCTTGAGCGCCCGGAGCACGGCCCGTACGTGTGCTGCAAACTGTGCGACTACCGCCTGCGCCTGTACGCCACCCAGGACTACCTGGACAACCATGAACCGATCAACCGCAGCAGCGACCTGGCCCGTCACCAGTTCATCAGCTATGTGGACGACCTGGCCTTCAGCTCCGAGCTGCTGTACCTGGCCAACGTGATTCCGGCCGCCAGCGCCAACCTGCGCAGCACCAGTGTGATCGCCCAGTACGTGGCCGCCCTGCAGGGCCGTGGCTTGGCGATCCTGCCGTGTTTTTTGGCGGCGCAGGACCCGCGCTTGATCGCAATCCTGCCCGAGGAAGTGGAGATTACCCGGCAGTTCTGGATGTACTGTCGGGAGGACTTGCGCAAGCTCAAGCGGATTACGTTGTTGTGGGATTACATTCGTGAGGTGACCGAGCGCAACACGCCGTTGCTGATGGGCGCGTCGCGCAGCATGGTCTTCGCCGATTAGTCGGACGCCACCACAATCGCCACCCGACGATTCTCCGTGCGCCCGGCGCGGGTGTCGTTGCCGGCCACCGGCTCGCGACTGCCCAGGCCACGGGTTTCGACATTCTCCGGGCGCATGCCGACCGAGGCCAGGACGTTGGCCACGCTTTGCGCCCGGCGTACCGACAATTGTTCGTTATAGGCGGCCTTGCCCGAGGCATCGGTGTGGCCGTCGACCCGCACCCGCTGGATATCCACCGACAACAGTGATTTGCCGATACGTTCTACGATGGCGCGGCTTTCGCTGTTGAGCGAGTCCAGGTCGCTGCCGAACAGCACCTTGCCCGACAACCCGAACTCCCAGCCTTCGTCGGTCAGGCGAAAGCCCTCCTGCTTGAGCACGGCGATCTGCGCGGCCGTCAGCCCCTTGGGCGGCACGCTCTGGCAGCCGGTCAGGGCCAGCAGCACCAGCGCCAGCCAGGCAAAGTGGAATCGCAGGTATCGGTTCAGGTGTGTCACGGTTCAGCTCCTGTTTTTTACATGAAGGGCAGAGCGCTCCGTCTCTGCCGTTTGCCACTGGCCACGCGTGTTGCGCTTGGCCTGGTACATCGCCGCATCGGCGGCATTGAGAAGGTCGGCGGGGCTCAGGCCGTCGTCCGGGTAATAGGCAATGCCGACACTCAGCGAGGTGACGACGCTCTGGCCTTCGGCCAGGCGTATCGGCAGGCGCATGCTGGCGATGATCTTTTCGGCGATGCGCAGTGCATCGTCGCGGCTGTTCAGCGGTGCCAGCAGCACGGCGAATTCATCGCCGCCCAGACGCGCCACCAGGTCGTTCTCGCGCAGTTGCGCACGGACCCGGGTGGCAACGCTGACCAGCACTTCATCGCCTGCGGCATGCCCATGGCTGTCGTTGATGTCCTTGAAGTTGTCGCTGTCGAGAAACAGCAACGCCAGGTGTTCCTGGTGCTTGCTGGCATTGCGCAGGGTGCGGCTGAGCCGGCCCTCGAAGAAGGCCCGGTTGGGCAAGCCGGTCAGGCTGTCGTGGCTGGCCTGGTGGGCGAGGCTTTCATTCTCGCTCTGCAGGTGGTTCTGCCAGTTTTCCAGTTCGTCGAGCAGGGCGTTGAAGTCGTTGCCCAATTCGTTGAGTTCGGCAATCTTGGCCGCGGGCACCCGTTGCTCGAAACTGCGCTCGCGGCGCGCGGCATGGGCCACGGTGGCGAGGCTGCGCAAGGGGCCGACGATATCGCCGAACATCCGCCGCGACAGGTACAGCGCACCGACGGCGCTCAGGACCGTGCACAACAGGATGCCCGCCAGGCCGCTGAGCAAGAAGCGCATCAGGCTGCCGCCCTGCCCCACCAGCTCGGTTCGCCCCACCTGCTGGCCCTGGTGCATGACCGGCAGGATCACCGGCTCCTGCAGCAGGCTGCGGGCCACCTGTTGTTCCAGTTGTACCAGCAGGCCGTCCTCGCTGCGCTGCCAACGCGCCAGCAGGGCGTTGTCGGCATCGAACACCTTGGCGTCGGCCACCTCTTCGGTGGCGGCAATCAGGGCCAGGGCTTCGTTGGCAGCGCTGCTGTCGTTGAACACCACGGCGGCTTCGACGGTGTAGTTGATCGAGCGAGCGATCAGGTGCAGGTTGTGATTGGCATACACCCGCAGCGCCAGCACACCCAGCACAGTCAGCGAGATACCGGCCAGCCCCACGGCCAGCAAGGCCACGCTCAAGTGGCGACGACCGAGGACGGCAAGCAGGGTCGGCCGCTGGCGCTTGCGGAAAAAACCGATCATGGCTGCGCCGCCCGCCGCCGCGACAGCTGCAGCACACTGGGGTGGATTCGCACGCCGCTGCGCGCCACCGAGTCGAGGTTGACGTCGAAGGCCACCTGGCGGTCGCTGACCCGCAGGCAGAACACGCTGCCCACGGTGCACGGGTCGTTGGCTTCGCTGATGCTCAGGACCGGATGGCCATTGACTGCGCTGAACACGCGGCTGCGTTCATCCGGGCTCAACTGGCCCAGGTAGACGGCATCGCACTCGTTGCTGATGCGCGGGTCATCGGCCAGCAGGCGGCGCACCTGTACAGGCCGACCGGTGTGCTGGGTGGTGCCCTTGACCAGGTCGTCGGCATATTCGGTGGGACCGACCAGGCACAGGCGCAATTGCCCGGGTTCCACCGGCCAGCGTGCGTAACTGAGGATGCCCAGCACGACCTGGGTCACCGCCTTGGCCCGTTGCTCGGCCATTGAGGAGGCAGTCCCGGGTTCGGCCTGGGCCAGCGCGGCGAACAGCATGGGCACAGCGGCCAGCAGCAAACGCCCCCGGTTCGTCACACGTCCCGATGTAGGGGCCGCCACCGTCATGAAGGAAATCTCTTAAAACCCTGTGGGATAATGCCGCAACGATAGCACAGGGGTAGAATTTCCAGCGAGCAGGCAGGCCCCGGGCGATCCGGCAAAAGGCCGAACCGCCCTGTTCAGACCTGTTCCAGCATCAAGCCGGAGAGCCGTTTGACCTTGCGCCGCACCGCCTCTTCGAACACGCCCTGACGGGGTTCGATCAGGGTGAAGCAGGTTTTCGCTCGGGTGATGCCGGTGTAGATCAACTCCTTGGTCAGCACCGGATTCAGGGCATCGGGCAGGACCAACGCGGTGTGGGTGAATTCCGAGCCCTGGGACTTGTGCACGGTCATGGCGAACACGGTCTCCACTTCGTTGAGCCGGCTGGGCAGCACGAAGCGCACGCCACCGCGGCCATCGTTGCGGGCAAAGGCCACCCGCAACACCTGCTGTCCGGGCCGTTGCTCGTCCGGCAGGCGCAGGGCGATGCCGATATCGCCGTTCATCAGCCCCAGGCCGTAGTCATTGCGAGTCATCAGCACTGGCCTGCCTTCATACCAGGGCTGCTCGACATCGATCAGGCCGGCGGCGCCCAGCACCCGGCCAACCCGCTGGTTCAGCCCTTCGACACCCCACGGTCCCTTGCGCACGGCACACAGCAACTGGAAGGTCTCGAAGCCCTGCAACACGGCCATGGCCCAGGCTTCCCAGCGCGGATCGTCGACGGCGGTTCCCGGTGGTGGCCGTTGCCGGCCAATGACCTGCAAGTAGCTGCGATAGCCCTGTGGGCCGTCGTTGCCACGGCCGAGGCCATCGAGCAGCAGGCGATCCAGGGCACGGTCCTGCTCGCCGCGCAGGCTGAGGCCGAAGACGTCGTCCAGTTTCTGCTTGAGCAAGTCGCGCGCCTGCTCGGCTTCTTGCAGGTTGACCAGGCGCGCCAGGCGGCCGATGCCGCTGGATTCACCAAAGCGCCTGGAAAAACGCAGCATCACTACCTGCTGCGCCAGTGGGTACTGTGCGCTACTGCCGGGCAACAGCTCACTGCCCGCCAGGGTTTCACCGCTGACCTGCTCCAACCAGTCCAGGGTCTGGGGACTGTAGCGCCCCGCCTCGGCATCCCGGCACAGGTCCCCCAACACCGCGCCGGCCTCCACCGATGCCAGCTGATCCTTGTCGCCCAGCAGCACCAGGCGTGCGTGGGGCGGCAGCGCGGCCAACAGAGTGGCCATCATTTCCAGGTCGATCATCGAGGCTTCGTCGACCACCAGCACATCCAGGGGCAAGGGATTGCCGGCGTGGTGACGGAAATGCCGGGTGCCCGGCCGGCTGCCGAGCAGTCGGTGGACGGTGGACACCTCGGTGGGAATGTTCTGGCGTACTTCTGCATCCACCTGCAGGCGCTCGACCTGCTGGCCGATGGACTCGGTCAGCCGCGCGGCCGCCTTGCCGGTGGGCGCTGCCAGGCGAATGCGCAGCGGCCGCCCGGCCTCCACTGCCGGCGCCTGGAGCAGGGCCAGCAAGCGCACCACGGTGGTGGTCTTGCCGGTGCCGGGGCCGCCGGTGATGATGCTGAAGGCGCCACGGGTGGCCAGGGCACAGGCCAGTTTCTGCCAGTCCACCTGCCCCGGCTGGCCGCCCTCGGCGAACAACTGCGCCAGGCGCGTCGACAGGTCGGGCGGCGTCGGCTCGGCCTGTTCCAGGCGCTGGCGCAAGGCACTGT
The DNA here is from genome assembly GCF_044769005.1 of Pseudomonas sp. NPDC090755. Classification (NCBI taxonomy): domain Bacteria; kingdom Pseudomonadati; phylum Pseudomonadota; class Gammaproteobacteria; order Pseudomonadales; family Pseudomonadaceae; genus Pseudomonas; species Pseudomonas sp. NPDC090755. The sequence continues at coordinate 638,180 of NZ_JBIVXC010000002.1, forward strand.
CGATCTGCCGCTCGTAGGTCCAGTAGCGGCGCAAGTACAGGCGCTGGCCGCTAAGCACCAGCGGGCGCGAAGCCTGCGCCGGATCGCCGCCCTGGGCGACCAGGCGGCTGACGGCCAGGTGCTGCAGCCAGGTCGCCAGGGTCAGGCGCTCCAGCAGTTGTGAAGGCAACAACAGTGGGCCTGCCAAGGCATCGCCCTCAGGTGGCAGCGACAGGGCAAAATCCGGTTCGGCCAGGGTCTCGCCCAGGTCCAGGCAGACATGACCATGGCCCAACTGGTGGCTGGTCAGGGCCGCCGCCAGCAGCACCAGCGGCTCGCCCTGCGGGTCGCGTTCCTGGAGAAAGCCGACGAAGGCCCGATCCAGGGCCCGCAGCCAGCCCCGCTCGACCCAGCGATCGAGCAGCGTCAGCAGGTCGGTGCTGTCGCGCAGCGGCTGGAGCGCCGCCAGATGCCCGGCATCCAGTGGCGTGGGCAGCAGGTCGACGAGGGTGCGGCTCATGGTGCATCTCCCGAAAACAGGTCGTGTTGCTGTGGCGCGCTGACGCCACGGAACAGGGCATCGAGGCGCTCGATCAGTTCGCGCGGCGGTTTGACGAAGTACAGCCCGCCGGTGCTCGCATGCACCCCGCGCAAGAAGATGAACAAGGCGCCGCCCATGTGCCGGTCGTAGTCGTAATCCGGCAGTCGTGCCCGCAGCTGGCGATGCAGGGCCAGCAGGTACAGCACGTACTGCAGGTCGTAGCGGTGGTTGAGGATCGCCGCTTCCATGGCCAGCTCGCTGTAGGCCTGGTCATCGGGGCCGAGCCAGTTGGATTTGTAGTCCGCCACGTAGTAACGCCCCTCATGCTCGAAGGCCAGGTCGATGAAGCCTTTGAACATGCCGTTGAGCTGGGCCGGCTGGGCCCCGACCCGGGCAACGCCTTGATGGGTGTGTTCGCAGACCAGGCGATCGAGCTGGCCGACGTCAACTTTGTGGCTGGCGAACCAGAACTCCATTTCAATCTGGTAGCGGCTCAGCTGGTTCAGGGCCAGCGGCGGGCTGTCCGGGGCCAGGGCCATGGGATGCACCAGCAGGCGTTGCAGCCAGTGGCCGAGGGTAGTGATCCAGCCCTTCCAGTCGCGACGGTTGCAGCGCTGGCCGACGGTACGCATGAGTTTTTCATCGTCCGCCGCCACCTGGGCGAAACCCTCCAACCCCGCCCACTCCAGCAGGCCATGGAGGAAGGTGCCGGGGTTGGGACCACGCGGGAAGCGGTGGATGTCACCACTGCCCGGCATGACTTCCCGCAGTTGTTGCGGGTCCGGGCGCTCGTCGTCGAACAGGTGCTGGGCCTGGGAGCTGTCAGCCGCCAGGGTCAGGGACTCCTCGCCAATGCGCAGGGCACTGTAGGAGGCGATCCACCAGTTCTCGGCGGCACGCCGCTTGGGCAGGCGCACCGGCAGCAGTTCGGCCTGGTTGCGCGGTGCGCTGTAGCCATGCTCGTCAGCGGCCGGCAAGGCACAGCTGGCGATAGCCGGGCAGCCGCTCTGCAGCGCCTGCAACCATTCGCTCAACTGGCTGGAGGCAGCCAGGGGCGAACCGCCGCCCAGCAGATAGCCCAGGGCCGAACGGTGCAGCAGCGAGACCTTGCCGGTACCGCGCTTGAGATCGGCAACGCCCAGCCAGCAGGCGTGTTGCGCCCGGGTCAGGGCGACGTAGAGCAGGCGCAGGTCTTCGGCCAGACGTTCATCGTCAGCCAGGGCGATCTGCTCGGCATCCGGGGTCAGGGTCAGGTGGGCCTGGCCGGCACTGTCATGCCAGGCCAGCGGCAGTCGTTGGCCGTCCACGGGTTTACTGGTGCAGATGAACGGCAGGAACACCAGCGGGTATTCCAGGCCTTTGGATTTGTGGATGGTGACCACCTTGACCAGTTGCTCATCGCTTTCCAGGCGCAGGATCTGCTCTTCGCCCGCCTGTCCGGCACTGGCCAGGTGCTCGGCCAGATGACGGATCAGCGCCTGCTCGCCATCGAGCTCGGTGGCGGCCTGTTGCAGCAGCTCGGCCAGGTGCAGCAAATTGGTCAGCACCCGCTCGCCATCGCTGCGGGCCATCAGCACCTGGGGCAGTCTGAAATCATGCAGCAAGCGGCGCAGCATGGGCAGCACGCCCTGGCTGCGCCAGATGATCCGGTACTGGCGGAACTCCATGACCCAGCGTTCCCACACCCGCTCGTCCTGGTTCAACTGCTCCAGGGCCGACAGCGGCAAATCCAGGGTGATGCTGGCCAGGGCCGCCTTGAGCAGGCGTTCGGCATCCGGCTCGGCACAGGCCTTGAGCCAGGCCAGCAGGTCCTGGGCTTCCTGGGCGGCGAACACCGAGTCCTTGTCCGACAGGTAGACGCTGCGCACATCCCGGGCGGCCAGCTCGGTACGAATCAACTGCGCCTCCCGGCCATCGCGCACGAGGATGGCAATGTCCGAAGGCAGGCAGCCGCGCAACGTCTGGTCGGCCTGGAGGAAACCGCTACGGCCTTGCTGGCCGCCATTGAGCAACGCAACGATCCGGGTGGCACAGCTGGCGGCCAGTTGCTGACGGTAGACGGCACCGGACACCGGCTCTTCGCTGTCCAGTTGCCAGAGCGTGAGTGCCGCGACCGCTTGCCCATCGATGTGCAGCTGCTCGCTACGCCCCTTGGCCTTGACCGGGGTGAACGGCACCGGGTTGTCGTCGCCATCGCGGAACAGGAAGGCACCACGGCCCAGCTCACGCGCTTCAGCCTGCATGAACACGTGGTTGACCGCACTGACCATGGCCTGGCTGGAGCGGTAGTTGGTGTCCAGGCTGTGCAGGCGTCCGGCGGTGGCGCGGCGGGCGCCCAGGTAGGTGAAGATATCGGCGCCACGGAAGGCGTAGATCGCCTGCTTGGGGTCGCCGATCATGAACAGGCCGGTGTCGTGCAGGTTTTCCTCGATGCGGTAGATTCGCTGGAAGATCCGGTACTGCACCGGGTCGGTGTCCTGGAATTCATCGATCAGGGCCACCGGGAACTGCTCGCGGATCAGCCCGGCCAGCCGCTCGCCGGTATCGCCCTGAAGGGCATGGTCCAGGCGTACCAGCATGTCGTCGAAGCCCATTTCGGCGCGGCGACGCTTCTCCTGCTCGAAACGTGCGCCGACCCAGGCAGCGGCATGTTCGAGCAGGCAGGCGTCGGGCGTCGGCAAGGCCTCAAGTTGTTCACGCAGGCCTTCCATGGCCTGTAGCGCCGGATGGCTGGGCGGCTCGCCCTTCCAGGCTTCGGCCATGCCGACGCGGGTCAGGCGGGTGAACCCGGTGCCCAGGTCCAGCTCCTGGGCCTGCTCGTCGCTGGCCCAGGCCGCAAGCTTCTCGCACCAGGGTTCGAAGTAGCGGGCCTGCATCTTGCGCCCGTCCACCTGCTTGGCCGCCAGGCCGTCACGGCAGATTTGCAGCAACTCGGCCGACCACTGTGCCCAGGGCGCCTTGAGCGCACGCAGCTGCTCGCCGCGCTGGTGCAGCACGGCGTCGATCAAGGCCTGGGGTTCTTCGTCATTGCTCTGCACCTGCTTGCGCCCGAATAGCGCGCGAACCCGCGGCAACAAAGCATCGGGGCTGACCCAGTGGGCGCGAACCCAGGTCAGTGCGTCACCTTGCATGCTGTAGCAGAAACGCCGCCAGTAATCGCGCATCACCTGGCCGAGCAGTTCGCTGTGATCGGTTTCCAGGGTCTGGGTGAACAGGCTGCCGCTGTCGAAGGCATGCTCGCGCAGCATCCGCTGGCACCAGCTGTGGATGGTCGATACGGCGGCCTCGTCCATCCACTGCGCCGCCACATCCAGGCGGTCGGCACAGGCGGGCCAGCGCTCCGGCGGATAGTCGTCGCGCAGTTGCACAAGCAACGGGTCGGCCTCCTCCAGCTCGCCACGGAAGAAACGTGCCGCTTCAGCCAGCCGGGTACGAATCCGTTCGCGCAACTCCTTGGTGGCGGCGTCGGTGAAAGTGACGACCAGGACCTGTGGCGGCAACAGCTCCCGGCCAAAGCCCTGCTCGCCGCCATGCCCGAGCACAAGGCGAAGGTACAGGGCGGAAATGGTGAAGGTCTTGCCGGTACCGGCGCTGGCCTCGATCAACTGACTACCGTGAAGGGGAAAGGTCAGTGCCAGGGGGGCTACGCGACTCATCGGGCGCTCTCCTCATTGCCCAAGGTCTGCCAGGGCGCTGCGAACATCGGGCGGTACAAGGCCTCGCACCAGCCTTCGAATTCTTCGCTGGCGCTCAGGGCCGCGAAATCGGTGAACTGACGGGCCAGCGCCGTGCTTTCGCTACGCTCGCCGAAGCTGTTCTGGCCATCGCCTTCATAGGCCTTGAGCGCTGCGGCCAGGGCCTTGTCCGGGTCGCTCTGGCCGAGCCAGGCAAAGGCGGTTCTGACCGCCACCGGCAGCGGCGCGCACATCCCGGCCTGACGGGCCAGCAGCAGGTCGCCGAGCTGGTCGCGGGCACTGGCGTGTTCGATGGGGGCCAGCAACAGGGTGATGTCGGTTGCCACCACCGCGCTGTGCAAGGGCAGGCCCACGGCGCAGGCAGCCAGGTGCGTGACCCAGGTCGAGGTCAGCCGTTGCCACTTGAGCGTGCGGCCACTGCTGATGCTGTTGGGCAAGGTGGTGATACTGAGCAGGGACAGATCATCGCCCTGGTAGACCCGGCCGAGCCAGCCTTCGAGCTTGAGCTGGCGATACTCGAAACGGATGGGCAAGGCACTGTCCAGCACCTTGGGCCAGCGCTGCAGCAAATGCCGGTGGCGTTGCAGCAGGTCCGGCAGTGGCTCGATCAACTCGTCCTGCAGGCATTGGCCGAAACCGGCCAGGGGCAACAGGCCACAACCTTGCAGGCGACGGGCTTGATCGGCCAGGGCCTGGGTGGCGTCATCGGGCGTCGCCAGGGCCACGGACAGCAGGCTCTCGCTCAGGCCGTAACGTTGCAGGGCGTCGAGGACAAAAGGTTCTTCATCGGCCAGCGGTGCTTCCACCGCCTCGAAGAACACCTTCAGCCGCTGGCTGAAGAAGTGCCGTACCGGATGACGGAGGAAATCCTGCAGCAAGGTCAGGCTCAGGGCCTCATCGCTGCAGTAAGGCGCAAGCTCGTCCTCGCCCCTGGCAGGCGCCTCTTCAGGGAGGTGCAAGGCCCGCCATTCGCGCGCATAGCTGAACAGGTTGCTGCCCTTATGGAAGTAGCGGGCGCTGAACGGTTGCAACGGGTGCTCCACGGTCAAGGAGTGCAACAACTGCTCGCCGGCATCGAGCTTGTCGCCGGCCTTGGCTGAAGCCAGCCGCCATCCACTGGCCAGATGATCACGCAACTGGCCGATCAGCACCGAGGCCGGGCGTTCGCTGTTGTCGCGAATGCTGCGACCGACCCAGCTGACGTACAGCTGGTCGCGTGCAGACAGCAGTGCTTCGAGCAACAGGTAGCGGTCGTCCTCGCGGCGCGAACGGTCGCCGGGGCGGTAGTCGCTGCCCATCAGGTCGAAGTCCAGTGGCGGTTGTGCACGCGGGTAGTCGCCGTCGTTCATGCCCAGCAGGCACACCAGCTTGAACGGGATCGCCCGCATCGGCATCAGGGTGCAGAAGTTCACCGAGCCGGCAAGGAAGCGCTGGGACAGGCGCCCCTGGTCGAGGCCTGCCAACCAGGCTTCGCGGACCACGGTCAGCGGCAACAGGTCGTCGAGGCCGACGGCTTCACAGGTTTGCAGCCAGGTTTCGCGCAGGTCCTGCAGTTGCACCAGCAGGTAGTCGTCGTGCTCGGTTTCGGCGAGGAAGAACACCTGCAGCAAGGCATGCAAGCGCTCGCCCCACTGCCCGGCGGTCGCCGCCTGGGACAATTGTCGATGGGCGATGTCCAGGGCATCGAGCAGGGCCACCAACGGACCGATCAGCGCCGCGTCCAGCCCGCCGATCTCGTCGAACGGCTCGATGCCGTCGCAACTTTCACCGACACCGACGGCATAGCCCAGCAGCATCCGCCGCAGGCCGAATCGCCAGCTGTTCTGCTCCAGGTCCGCAGGCAGTCCCAGGCCGGCCCGCTGCTCGGCATTCAGGCCCCAACGGATGCCGGCGCCTTCGATCCAGCGGTGCAAGGTTGGCAGGTCGCTTTCCTTGATCGCAAAGCGTGCGCGCAAGGCGGGCACGTCCAGCAGGTCGAGAATCTCGCTGACTGCAAAGCGGCTGTCCGGCAGCTTGAGCAGGTGCTCCAGGGCGATCAGCAACGGATCCCGGCCCCGCTGGCCCTGGTCGGTCAGGGTGAAGGGGATAAAGCGTGGGTCGTCGCGGCCAAGCTGGCCGAATACGGCGCGGATATGCGGTGCGTAGGCGTTGATGTCCGGCAGCATGACGATCACGTCACGGGGACGCAGGTCCGGGTCGGCGCTGAAACGGGCGAGCAACTGGTCGTGGAGAATCTCCACCTCGCGCTGCGCGCTGTGTGCCACCTGGAAACGCACCGAGCGGTCTTTGCTCGGGTCGACCGCGGGCCACAATTCACGGGTCTCGGCCAATGGGCGTAGTTCGAGGATGTCGTCCTGCAGCTGGTTGAGCAGGGTCTTGGGCTGGCTCTCGCTGAACAGGTCGATGCGTCCGTCACTGAAAGCGGCGCGATAACTGCCCGGATCATCGTAGCTGTCGAGCAGGTTGATGTAGTCACGCCCTTGCTTGCCCCAGGCGGCCAGCAGCGGGTGGGCGTGCTGGTGCAGCGATTGCGCGTCGATCAGACTGGGCGTGCCGGGCTTGCGCTGCTGACGTTTGTACTGGTGGCGCAGCAGGTCCTTGTCGGCGACGATATCGGCCCAGTGGTGACGACAAGGGTTATGCACACAGAGCAGCACCTGGCTGAAGCGCGCCAGGCCCGCCAGCGCTTCCAGGGCCTGGGCCGGCAGCGACGAAATACCGAAGACGATCACCCGTGACGGCAGCCCCGCGGGGGCCTGCTCCAGGCTGTTGATTCGCTCGATGAAGCGCTGGTGCACGCCGGCACGGCTCTGGGCCATGCCTTCTTCACCGACATCCAGCAGCAAGGCGCGCCACAGCTCGGCTTGCCAGCAGTTGGCTGGGGCCAAGGGCCTGGCGTCACCACGGGCGCTGTTCAGGACATGCCGGCCTGCTGCCCAGTCCTTGAGCCAGTCGGCGCGGTACACCTGGTACTGGTCGAACAGGTCGGCCAGGCGCTCGGCGAGTTGGTAGCGTTTGCGCAGGTCGCTGTCGTCGGTGAGAAAGCGCTGCAGGGGCTCGAAGTGGGGTTTGTCGATGACTTCGGGCAGCAGGCGCATCAGACGCCAGGTCAGGGGCGCCTTGTCCAGCAGCGAGACCTCGGGGATTTCGTCGCGGCCCAGCACGCGTCGGTACAACTGCCACATGAAACTCCCGGGCAACTGCACTTCGATCGCGGCGGCGATACCGCAGCCACCCAGGTCATCCTCTTCTGGGTCTTCGGCCAGGGCCAGCTTGAGCCACTGGGCGATACCGTTGCTCTGCACCAGGGCGATTTCGTTTTCCAGCGGGGCCAGGGGATAGCGGCGCATCCAGCTCACCACCAGGCTGCGTAGTTCATCCAGGCGATTGCCGTGGACCACCATGAATCCTGGTTGAAGCGTTTGGCTGTATGGCATGGAACGTCCCTGGAGGCTGTCGATCTGGGGGGAACCTTAACATGGAAGGCTGGGTTGCCGGGGCGGCGCGTCTACGCTCTGTAGCCGCTGCCGAGGCACGAGGCTGCGATCGGTGGGAGCGGTGGCGCTAGCGCGCCAGAAAGACAAAACCCCTACCTGCGTGCGCAGATAGGGGTTTCGGAATTTAATCTTGACGATGACCTACTCTCACATGGGGAAACCCCACACTACCATCGGCGATGCATCGTTTCACTGCTGAGTTCGGGATGGGATCAGGTGGTTCCAATGCTCTATGGTCGTCAAGAAATTCTGTTGCCAGAAGGTCTTGTTTAGACACTCCAGCGAATTCGGGTATGTGACATTTGTGGTTTTACGAACTTTCGGTTCGTTTCGTCTTCACCACCACAATCTGCGTTGCAGATTGCTTGGGTGTTATATGGTCAAGCCTCACGGGCAATTAGTATTGGT